>NZ_JBIATN010000044.1:0-47739 GCF_042891825.1 Streptomyces sp. NPDC001852 | reverse complement strand
GACACCACCCTGCGCGCGGCAGCGGTGGACTCCGGCTACATCAGTGCCAAGGACTTCGACCGCATCGTCAAACCCGCCACCATGGTCGGCCGGACCTAGGACGGCCCCGTCCGCTTCAACTCGCCTGCCCGATCATGTGCTTGCCTCGGGCAGGCGTACGGCAACGCGGCCGGTCACCGCGGTCGGGTGCGCCGGTGTCCGTTGGGCATGGCGGATCCGAGGTGGGCGGCCGTTCGGCTGTTTTCGTCGGCGCCTTCCTGGCTCCAGGGGGCGGGGAGGCGGCAGAGGGCTTCGTGCTGCTCTCGTGGCCCGCCGGGTGAATACGGCAAGGAAAGTCCCGGCTTGCTACCCCCTCGGCAGGGGGTGACCCTGGGAGAAAGGGGCGTCTGGGCCAACCGTACGGACCGAGCGCACAGGGTCGCGGAGCCCGTGGCTGCCGCGGCCCGTGAAGGGAGCGGGTTCCAGATGAGGCTTGTCGTCGATCTCAACCGGTGCCAGGGATTCGCGCAGTGCGTCTTTCTCGCCCCGGACGTCTTCTCCCTCCACGGGGAAGAAGCGCTGCTGTTCTCCCCTCGCTTCGACGAGGCGCAACGTGACCGGGTGGAGAAAGCCGCTGCCGCCTGTCCGGTCCAGGCCATCCTGGTGGACTACTCCGACGAGCCGACCAAGGGTGTGCAGCCCCATGTCGGCTGACACGGACGTCGAGGTCCTGCGGCGTCAGGGCCGCATCGTCGTGGTCGGTGCCTCGCTGGCCGGTCTGCGCGCGGCGGAGACGCTGCGCGAGCAGGGCTTCACCGGATCGCTGACGATGATCGGAGACGAGCCGTACGAGCCCTACGACCGGCCGCCGCTGTCCAAGCAGGCGCTGCTCGGGCGGGCACGGCCCGAGGACACGGCGCTGCCGCGGCGGCGCGACATCGACGCCGAGTGGCATCTGGGCGTCGCCGCCGAGGAACTGGACCGGGACGGCAAGCAGGTACGGCTGGCGAACGGCGACAGCGTCCCCTACGACCGGCTGCTGATCACCACCGGAACCAGGGCCCGGCCGTGGTTCCACCCGGAAGAGGCAGCGCTGGACGGGGTGTTCGTGCTGCGCACCCGCGACGACTCCGCGCGTCTGACCCGGAAGCTGGCCGGAGGTGTGTCTCGGGTGCTGGTGATCGGCGCCGGGTTCACGGGCTCGGAGGTCGCCTCCGCCTGCCGGGAGCTGGGCCTAGAGGTCACGGTCGCCGAGCGCGGCCCGGCGCCGCTGGTGGGCGCGCTCGGCGGGGTGATCGGCGCGGTCGCGGACCGGCTGCAGCGGGGGCACGGAGTCGACCTGCGCTGCGGCATCAGCGTCACCGCCCTGGAAGGCGACGACGTGGGGCGGCTCAGGCGGGCTCATCTGTCCGACGGTTCGGCGATCGACGTGGAGGTGGCGGTCGTCTCGCTCGGTGCCATGCGGAACACGGAATGGCTCGCCGGCTCGGGGGTGGCCGCGGGGCCCCGAGGAATCGCGTGCGACGCCGGGTGCCGGGTGTTCGACGTCAACGGCATCGTCACCGACGACATCTACGCCGCCGGTGACGTCGCCCGCAGCCCCCACCCGCTGTTCGACTACCAGTTCCTGGCGCTGGAGCACTGGGGCAACGCGGTCGAGCAGGCCGAGATCGCCGCCCACAACATGATCTGTGCGGGTCCGGACCGCCGTCCGCACCTGTGGCTGCCGATGTTCTGGTCCACCCAGTTCGGTGTCAACATCAAGTCGGTCGGTGTGCCCTCGCTGGGCGACAAGCTGGTGGTCGCCCAGGGGGCGCTCGACGACGAGCGGTTCGTCGCGGTCTACGGGTACCGCGGCCGCGTCATCGCCGCGGTGTCCTTCGACGGTGCCAGGTGGCTGGGGTTCTACGAGCAGCAGATCGCGTCCGGAGCGCCGTTCCCGCCGGAGTACCGCACGGTCGACCGTCGCACCCAGACGCTGCAGCCGGTCGACCCGGCCTTCCCGGATCCCCACCTGCCCACCCACGGGGCCACAGTCACGCTGACGGGCCACTCACCGAGCGAACGGCGTGTCCAGTTCGTTCCGTCACATGCCTGACCACCGGCCCTGTACCGCTCGGAGCCCCGAGGAGATGTCATGACGCCCGATTCCATCTCCGCGCAGATCGTCGACTACGCCAACCGGGCCGATCCCTTCCCGCTCTACGCGGAGTTGCGCAAGACACCGGTCATGCGCGAGGAGGACGGCACCTACCTGGTCAGCACCTACCACGAGGTGCGGAGCCTGGCCAACGACCCGCGCCTGAGCAACGACACGAGCAACCGCCCGCCCGGCTACGCCCGCACCGGGCAGCCGGCGGCGGAGACCGGCCTGCCGCCCAGCTTCATCTTCACCGACCCGCCCGTGCACGACCGGCTGCGCGGCACCATCAACCGGCCCTTTGGACCCCCGCACAGCCCCAGATTCCTCGACGGCCTGCGCGGCGAGCTGGCCCAGGTCGTCACCGAACTGCTCGACGCCTTCGAGGGCAAGGACCAGGTCGACATCGTCGAGGACTTCTCCTATCCGCTTCCCGTCACCGCCATCTGCAAGGTCCTCGGCGTCCCGCGCGAGGACGAACCGCGCTTCCACGGCTGGGCCGATGCCCTGGCGTCGTCGCTCGATCCCCAGGCCGGCGACGACGGCCAGGCGAAGGCGCAGCAGGCACGCCAGGAGCTCGGCGGCTATCTGGCCGATCTGATCGAGACCAAACGCCGCCATCCCGGGCCCGGGATACTCAGCGCGCTCGCCCCCGACATGACACCGGCGGACCTGGAGGCCACGGCGGTGCTGCTCCTGGTCGCCGGCCACGAGACCACCGTCAACGCCATCACCAACACGACCCTCACCCTGCTGCGCCATCCCGACGTCCTCCACCGGTTCCAGAAGGAGCCGAAGCTGGCCGTCCCGCTCATCGAGGAGGTGCTGCGGTACGAGTCCCCGGTCCAGTTCATCCCGTTCACCACAGCCCTTGCCGACATCGAGGTCGCCGGCACCACGATCCCCGCCGGTTCGCCGGTCTGGCTCATGCTGGCCGCGGCCAACCGTGATCCCCAACGCTTCCGGGATCCCGACCGGTTCGACCCCGACCGAAAGGACAACGAACACCTGGGCATGTACACCGGCATCCACTACTGCTTCGGCGCCCCGCTCGCCCGCATCGAACTCCACGCGGCCATCCCCGAACTGTTCCGCCGGGTCAAGTTCACCGGGCTGATCGAGGACCCGCCGCCGTACCGTGCCAACGCCGTGCTGCGCGGGCCTCGCCACCTTCCCGTGGCGATCGAGGGCGTCACGGTCTGAGTTGCACGTTGTCGCGGTGTTGCGGGCCGCGAGGCCCGTAGTCGAGGTCCGCGCCGATGTTGCTGCTGGTCATGACCGGGGCGGGAGCGTCGTGGGGATCCATGACCGCTTCGATGAAGACCAGCGTGTCGTTGGGGGCGCTGAGGGCCTCCGCCAGGTCCGCGGGTGTCCTGACGACGAACGACCGCGGCGTGGTGTCCGGGCGGAGCACCCTCGGTAGGTCCGCGTAGGCCCAGGGAGCCTCCAGTGCGGCGAGCATGGGTGAGCGGTGTACGAGGTAGGCCACGGAATGGCCACCGGTGGCGAGGCTGAAGGGAATGACCGCCCATCTGTCGTCCGCGATCACAAGCTTCAGGGGCAACTTCTCCCGAACCCGGGCGTCCTCACCGATACGGACGCTCGGCAGGATGTCGTCCCGCAAGCGACCCGGCCACGCCACGGCGGCCCGGTCGTAGATGACACGATGGCCGACACCGACGTGCTGCCGGCGACGCTGGTTCTCCAGGTTGCTGCCCGGACGCTCGACATAGGGCGGACGGTCGAAGGCGCGCAGCTGGCGCCGAGCGCTCGCGGTGAGCCGGGAGACGGCCGCACTGATGTCCTCATGACCGGTGATCAGTTCGACAGCGATGTTCGGGTCGCTGATCCGACGGGCCTCACGGTGCCTCTCGGCGAGCTGCCGCACCACAGAGCGAGCCGCGTCGAGCTGGCGCTCACGTTCGTGGATCAGCTCGGTGACCGCCACGTCGGGAGCCGCTGCGGTGAAGCGTGGGGGACGGCCCGCCGCCTTGGTGGCAAGGCCGTCCTTCACCAACGCGGACAAATACCGGCCGGCCGTGCCCAGGCTCAACCCGCAGGCATCGGCGACCTCCGAGGCCGTACTGGGGCGCAGCCCCACCAGGGTGCTGTACACGAGTTGTGAGGCATCGCTGAGTCCGACGACGTCAAGTTCCATGTGTGCTCCGGTCATTCTTGTCAACCAACCACCCACCCGGCCCGACTCGGCACCGGGCCATCCCCGCCACACTCCGCGTGGGCTGACATGCCGGCCAGTGGAGTCCCGGTCTGTATCGGCCGCGCCCCCGCCCCGGTATCCTCACGATCGGCATCGGTATCAGCGATCAGAGGCTGCCGACACGCCAGGGCAACAGCTCCTCGGCCAGGGCCACGCTGTAGGGCCTGACCAGACGGCGCAACTCGGCGCACTTCTCAGGGCCTATCGCGACATATGGCAGCGCGGCCAGCTCGTCGGTGGTGTGTTCCACCATCGCGCGTCGCTCCCGTCCTTCCGGGGTGAAGGCAAGGTCGGGGCCCTCCGCCAGCCAGCCGCGCTCGCGGAGCCGCTGTGCTGCCTGTGCCCACTGGTCCTCGGACCAGGCCCGTGTCCTGCGAAGGCCCTCGGCAGCCACCGGGCCGGCGGCAGCATGTGTGACCAGCGCTTCGATCCCGTCGAGCCCGGCGGCGAGCAGCGTCGCGATGTGGCCGTCGCCGCGGAACTCACGCAGCAGCGTCTGTGCCTGCCAAAGCGCCAGGTGTGGTTCGTGCGGCCAGGGCAGGGCAGCGTGCGCGGCGAAGAGCGGGCGGCCCTGGGGATGGAGCAGTGTCGCTCGGGCCGCTTCCTGGGCCAGTTCCGCAGCGCGCTCCATCTTGGGGGAGTGGACGGCGGGGCCGAGGATGCGGCGCAGCGTGGCATCGACGGCCGCCAGCCGGGCCGCCAGCAGTGTCTCCGGCGACGCTGTCTTCCATACCGCGGGAACTACACTGCGCACCAGCTCAGGGCTGAAGTTGTAGAAGGTGGCGATCACCAGTTCGGCGGATGCCGGGCCCAGGGCCGCGGCACGCGAACCGAAGTAGCCGGCCCTGCCGTCGACGCCCAGCTCCGCGTATTGGGCCTGGGCCTCGGGAGCGAAGTACACGGCTCCGTGGAAGGGCTCCACCATGTTCCAGGTGGCCCGTGCATAGGCGCAGGCGAGCTCTTCCTTCATCTGCATGAGATGACTCCTTCGACTCTTCCATGCGCCCGCGGGCACCGGAACAAGTCCCTGATTCTCGACGGGCACTGCGGTTTCCTTGTGGCGTGGTGGAGCACGGTGCTGGTGTCGCAGGCGGGCCCGGACAAGTTCGCGTGCTGGGGCACGGTGGGGCCCGACTCCTGCCGCGCCGGTACGCCGGCGGTCGCTCCCCTGCTTCCCCGCCTGGGGCGTGTGTTCGCCAAGACGGCGATCCTGGTCGGCGCGTGCGTGGAGTGGAGCGGCTCCCCGATGGTGCAGACCCCGGTGCTGCCACGGCGCGCTGCCGAAGCTTTCCGGCTCTGTGGGCCCAGGTCCCCACCACGGGGGAGACGGCGATGCCCCGGGCGCGGTACTGATCGCGGGACGGGGCTCCCGGGTCCAGGTTCCCGGGAGCCCCGTCAGGTCGTGCCCATTCGGTCAGCCGTGGGCAGTCAGCCGTCCGCGGTCACTGCGTGCCGACCACCTTCATCGTGGCGGCGAGCGCCGGGACGGCGTACGGCGAGTCGGTGTCGACGGTCAGCCCGCTCGTGTAGGTGCCGTCCTGGTCGACCGCGCCCGCGTTCAGGGTGACCCGTACCTTCACCGTGGCGCCCGGGTCGACGGTGACGGTATGCGGTGCCGACAGCCAGGTGGCGGCGCCCGAGCTGCCGCAGTCGCCGTAGCCCGGGAGCTGCTCGACGCCGGTGACCGCGTGGTAGGCGTCCGAGCCGCCGACGACGTACAGTCCGCAGGCGCCGCTGCCGCGGTAGACCAGCGCGTTGGCCGCCGGCAGAGCCGACCAGGTGTCGGTGGCCGGGTCGTACTCCTCGGCCTGGTTGGTCAGCTGTCCGCCGCTGACTCCGCCGACCAGCTGCAGCCGACCGCCGGAGGACGCGGAGGCCATCGCCCAGTTCGGGTACGGCAGGTCGGCCCGCGCAGTCCACTTGCCGGTGACCGGGTCAAAGGCGTACGTGGCCGTCGTGTCCTCGCCGCTGAGCGGATCGTACCCGCCGGCGCAGACGACCTGGCCGTCGATGCCGGCGCAGGAGAGCCACTCGTCCGTGATCGGGTAGTTCGCCACCTGGCTCCAGGCATCGGCCTGGGGATCGTAGACGTAGGTCGCCTGCGAGGCCGGGAAGCAGTCGCCGCCGCAGCCGGCGACCACGTAGAGCCGGCCGCCGAGGACCGCCGTGCCGCCGGCGGCGACGCCCGCGGGGAGCGACGCCACCGAGGACCACGAGTCGTGCTTCGGGTCGTAGCGGTACACCGCGGCTGAGGCGTTGCGCGTGCTGTTCCAGCCGCCGACGACGTAGATCTCGCCGTCGACCGCCTCCACGCCGGGCTTCTCCAGCCCCTCCGGCATGTTCGCCAGCCGCTGCCACCCGCCGGTGGCCGGGTCGTGGACGTAGGACTTGAACAGCAGGTTCGCCCCGTCGGTCCCGCCGAACACGTAAACCTTCCCGTCGAGCGTCACCGAGCCGCTGTCCATCACCGGCTTCGGCAGACCGTCGGCGGTCGTCCAGGCGGTGGCACCCGCCACGGCGGTCGCGTCGGTCGAGCCCGTCGGTGCCGCGACCCTGTGCGTCTCATCGGCGACCAGCGACCGGGGGGTGAAGTCGCCACCGACATGTCGGACCGGTGCCCCGCTGCGGGAATGACTCGGGCTGTACGGGCGGGAGTTGGGCGTGTACGAGCCGTCCTGCGGGTTGAGGAAGACGTGGACGGGTGCGGTGCCGGTGTTGCGGAGCGTCACGGTCCGGGTCGTCGAACGGCCCAGCGGCTGGGCGACCCGCAGCGAGTCGCCGGAGACACTGATCCGGCCGGCGCCCAAGCGCCAGTCCTTACGGGTCACCTGATCGCGGGCGACGGTGACCTGCGCGGTCGAGCCGGTGTACGCCCCGTCGACGACCCCCAGCGTGGTCCGGCCGGAGCTGTCGGCGGCCGAAGCGGACGCGAAGAGCTCGTAGGCGCCGTCGGTCGTCGAGGCCGTCGGGGTGCCGGCCACGCTGACGGTGGCACCGGAGAGTGCCTTGCCCGTGTTGGCGTCGTCGACGGTGCCGGCCACGAGCCCGCCGGCGGTGGCATCGCAGGAGCGGTTGCCGATGAAGACGTTGTCGACCTTCCAGAAGTACGAGTGGGCCGCGTCGTACCGGAACCGCACCTGTACGTTGCTCTTGCCGGCGGCCTGAGGAATCGCGACGACCTCGGGGCCGATGGAGGGGAGCGTGAAAATCCGGACCGAGGTCCAGGTCTGTCCGCCGTCGACGCTGACCTCCACGGATGCGTTGGCCGGGGTGTGAATCCCCCTGAAGAAGGAGTTGTCGAAGGAGACGATCGGCGTGGCATCGCCGCTCAGGTCGAGCAGCGGCGAGACCAGGCTGCTCGTCACGCGGCTGCCGATGTCACCGGAGCGGGATTCGACCTCGGCGAACTGGCCGGTGCCACCGGTGTCGTTGCCGTAGTGACCCGGGTCGTCGAAGCGCCAGGTGACCCCGGAGCCGCTGTCGTCGGTGACCGTCCAGCCGTCCTGCGGCTTTCCTCCGGGCCAGCCCTCGAAGTCGGTCGTGGTTCCCTTGTACCCGAAGTGGTAGCCGAGCGCGGTGCAGGCGCTCGCGTCCACGGACAGCCACACGTCATGGCGTACGTCGCCGGCGCCGACGGCAACGGTGTCGTCCGCCGTCTTGTAGCCCGGCAGGGTCGCCGAGACGTGCAGCTCGTAGTTCCCGTCGTCCGGCAGCCGGACGGCGTACCGGCCGGTGACCGGGTCGGTGTCGACCACGCCGCCGGGGTAGCCGTCGACGGTGATCGCCGCGGCGAGCGGCCAGCCGTGGCCCGAGGCGTCGGTGACGGTGCCGGAGACGATGTGGGTGGGCAGGGCGTGCAGGGTGATGGACTCCTTCGCCGTGCTCCCCTCGGTGACCTTCACCGTGGCGGTGGTCGTCGCATAGCCGAACTGCGCGACAGTCAGGTGGTAGGTGCCCGGTGCCGGGGCGAGGTCGAAGCCGCCCGACGCGTCGGTCGTGGCGCTGTAGCTGCGGCCGTCCGCGTCGGTGGCGGTGACGGCGGCACCCGGAATCGGCCCGTTGGCCGTTGCCGAGCCGGCGCCGCGCACGGTGCCGGCCACCAGACCGTGCGGCCCCTGGCGGAACGCGCCGACGCCGACGGGCGTACCGAGCCCGGTCGGGCCGTCCCAGCCGTGGCGGGCGTCGCAGAGCTGGTTGCCGCAGAAGCCGTCGGAGCCGGCGGTGACGTCGGTGAGGTCGCCGGCGTTGGTGTCGGCGTACGGGTAGGTCACCGGGTAGGTACCGGGCGTCGGGGTGCCCGCGAGGGCGTACATCGCGGCGACGAGCGGCGACGAGAGCGAAGTGCCGCCGACCTGGAGCCAGCCGCCGACCGTCGGGGTCGAGTTGTAGATGCCGAGACCGGTGGCCGGGTCGGCGTCCGCGGAGACGTCGGCGATGGCACGGTTGTCGCAGCCGGTGTCGATGCCCTGCTGGTACGCCGGTTTCGGTTCGAATCTCGAGCAGCCCGAGCCGCCCGATGCCCAGGCCGCCTCGGTCCAGCCGCGGGCGGTGGTGTCGTCGCGGGTCAGCGTGGTCCCGCCGACGGCGACGACGTTCCCGTTCGACGCGGGCCAGTTCACGATGTTGCCGTAGTCGCCGGTGGATGCGGTGACCGCGATACCGGGGTGGTCGTAGTAGTGGTCGTACGCCGCCGCGAAGCCGCCGCCCTCGCCGCCCAAGCCGCCACCCTCGCGGGGGATGCCGTAGGAGTTGGAGATGGCCGCGGGGTGGTGGGCGGCAGCGGTGTCCTCGGCCTGGCCGAGGTCGTCGATGCCGGCCGAGTCGGCCTGGACCAGCAGGATGCGGCACGCCGGACAGGCGGCGGAGACAGCGTCGAGATCGAGCGCAGTCTCCATGGACCAGTCGCCGTCCTGCGGTGGGTAGTTGTGGCCACCGTCCTGGTCGAGCTTGGTGAAGCAGCCGTTCGCCGTCGTGCACGTGGGAAGGCCGTAGGTGCTGCGGAAGACGGCCAGGTCGGCCTCGGCGGTCGCATAGCCGCCGGCGTCGACGATGGCGACCGTCTCGCCCGAGCCGCCCGAGGGCAGGTCGTACGCAGCCCTGAGGTCCTTCGGGGCGAGGGCGGTGGCGGGCGGGGTCGACGAACCCGCGGCCAGGGCGCCGTGACTGTCGGTCACGCCCATGAGGTCGCAGGTGGCGTAGGGCGCGCCCCCCTTCTGCTCGGAGGCAGGTAGGGGGACGGCGCATCCGGCGGGCTTGTAGGTCGCTGTGCTCTGCGGGGTGCCGCTGGCCAGGGTGGGCGCCGCTTGCGCCGGGGCGACGGCCATCAGGCCGGACGCCACTGCGCAAGCGACCGCCATCCCGGCGGCCCATATCCGTATTGGTCTGTGCATCGCTCTTCTCGGGAGGGTGCGTCGGCCGGGCCGACTCGAGTGGGTGCTGGTCAGACCGGCCGGTACACCACGCCGGCCTTCCGTCGGTACTCACGCGACCGGTCCGCGCTCGCCGCCGGGGCCGGATCGGCGGTGGTGTCCTCGCCGTCGTTGGAGTCCTCGTCGGGGTCCTCGGTGGAACCCTTGAGGGATCCGTCGATGGGGCCGACCGCAATCTCCTCGCCAGACCGTTCGACGCCGTTGCCAGAAGCCATCGTGGCTGCTCCGTTCTGTCCCAGAGCCAGCAGTGAACGCCGCACGGCGATCAGGCGGCAATGCGCAGAACTACCCGGGAAACCCCCGTACGGTCACCGGCGGCTACTCCGTCGATGTCGGCGGCTGCGGCATGCTCCCCGGCAGCGGTACGTCACCGGACTCCACCGCGGTGACGGCGAGCGCGGTCCGCGAGGGCGCTTGCCGTTTGCGCATCGCGGAGTGGACGTGCTTCTCGACGGTGCGGGGCGAGAGCCCGAGAACCCGGGCGATCTGTGCGCTGGTCCGACCCTCGACGAGCAGGCGCACCACGTCGAGTTCGCGCGGCGAGAGCTGGTCCCCGTAGCCGGGTCGGCCCGCCCGCGCTCCGGTCCGGACCCCCGCGTCCGCGAGGGTACGCCGCACCCGGTCCGCGTCCTCGGTCGCGCCGAGGGCGGTGAGGTCGCCGAAGACCGCGCGGAGCAGGCCGACGGCCCGGTCCCGCTCGCCGACGGCGAGGTGACAGCCGGCCGCCGCCTCGCGGGCCAGCAGGGCTTCGTACGGCCTCGGAAGGGCGGTCCAGGCGGCGCCCGCCTCCTCGAAGAGCCCGGCGGCTCCGGTGAGGTCACCGCCGGCGCGGGCGAGCAGGGCCTCGGTCAGCCGGCGGGCTGCCGTAGCCACCGGCGCATCCAGGTCGCGGGTACCCGCCGCGAAGGCCTCGGCCGCGCGGACGGCCTCCCCGACGCGCCCGTCTTCGAGCAGGGCGCGGATCCGGAGCGGGGCGATCTCGGCGGCCCAGAGCCAGAGTCCCTTGGCCTCGACGAGCCGCCAGGCGGCATCGGTGGCGGCCAGGGCCTCCTCGGGGCGGCCGGCGGCGATCGCCAGTCGTGCGAGCGCGGCGGACGGGTCTCGGGACCCATCGGCGGGGCCGCGCGGACGCCCGACCGCGATCGCGGCGCGGACCTGCTCCTTGGCCCGACGGTGGTCGCCGCGGGCCGCGTCGAGCAGACCGGCCAGCAGCAATGCGTCGGCGCGCAGCACGGGTTCGTCCGCGTCAAGGGCCGAGGCCTGCCACTTCATGGGGCCCTTCCAACCGCCGGTGAGCCAGTCGAGATGAACGAGGGTGGCCCCGACGAGGTCACGCAGGCGCAGATATCGGTGCTGCTCGGCCAGAGCAGCGGCCGCATCGAGCCGACGCCGGGCGTCGTCGTAGCAGCCCCACAGCATCGCCGCCTCACCGAGGTTGGCGTACCCACGGGCGCGCTGCAGCACCTCGCCGGGGGTCTCCCCGCCGGCCGGGAGATCGCGCGCCGCCGCCCAACCGGCAGGGTCGCCGAGTACCAGGAGCGTGGCGGCACGGTCCATGAGAAAGGCGAGCCACTCCTCGGACGACGGGCCCGGCCCGGCCTCGATGAGACGCCCGGCGCGCTCCAGCCAGGCACGGTGATGCGCCGCCGGGTGCGCGGTACCGAGCGGGCGGGCGAGCATCATCATCGCGTGGACCGCAGCGACCGGCCGGTCCTGGACCAGCCCCGGCACGGCCTGCTCCATCTCGGCCGAGGCACCCACCACGTCACCGACGTGGAACATCAGCCGGGCCAGCTGCCAGGTCGCCTCGGTCCGCTCCTCCGGCGTGAGTTCGCCGGCGGCGGTCTCACGTAGCACTGTCACGAGTTCGCGCAGTGGCCCGTTACCGGGTGCGGCGTACAGCGGCATGCGCCGAACCAGACGAGACACCGCCGCGCCGCGGACGGCACCGCCGGTGAGGAGGTCGAGAAGCAGTCCGAACGCCGTACGTGGGTCGCCCGACGAGATCGCGTGATCGGCCGCCTGCTCGGCGTACGCAGCCCAGCGGCCCGGGTCGCCCGCCTCCCGGAAGTGCCGGGCCAACTCGGCGACGCTGCGTATCGGCTCCCGCTCAAGGGCCTCCCCGGCGCGGCGGTGGAGGCGACCGCGCTCCATGGCGCCGAGGGCGTGGTAGATGCTGCGCGCGGCCAGCACATGACGGAACCCCACCCGGGCGTCGCGGTCCTCGTGCAGCAGACCGCCGGCAAGCGCCTCGACCAGACCGTTCTCCGCCTCGGACAGGGGCATACCGGCGACCTCGGCGACCAGCACCGGTGCCCGCTCCCCCTCAAGTACGGCGAGCGCGGCCAGCGCCGCGCGGGCCGCGGGCCCCAGATGGGAGGTCCGCTCGAGCACGGCGTCGCGGATGCTGGGCGGGACGTCGAGCTCCGCGACGTCGCGCCGCAGCCAGGCGCCGTCCTCACAGACCAGGTCTGCACGGTCGTGGAGCAGACGGACGGACTCCTCGATCGCGAGCGGCAGCCCGTCGGTATGGCCGCGGAGGAACTCGGCGAACTCCGCCGAGACCGGCTCCCCACCGAGCATCGAGGACACCAGGTCCGCCGTCCCAGCGGTGTCCAGTGGCCCGGGTTCCAGGCGGGTGACGCCGGTCTGGGCGACCAGTCGGCGCAGCAGCGACTCCGGGCGGACGTCCTCGGGCCGGTAGGTGAGGACGAGGCGCGGGCTCCGCTCCCGCCGGGACCGCAGGAACAGCAGGAGTTCGAGCGTGGTCTCGTCGGCCCAGTGGGCGTCCTCCACCACGAACAGCCCGATGCCGAGGGCGTCGATGAGTTCGACGAGTGCGCGGAGCAGACGGTGCCGGGCGGCTGCGGCGTCGGGCAGCGGCTCGGGCGCAGGCGGCAGTTGTTCGGCCCACTCCGGGAAGACCGGCCGCAGCGCTCCCGCCAGCCCGGTGAGCTGCAGGCCGGCGACACGGTCGGCCAGCCGACGTACGGCGTCGACGACCGGGCCGAGCGTGTATGGCTCCCGGAATGGCGGGCACACCGCGACCAGCGCCGTCTCCGGACGCCGCCGGAGGAGTTCGTGGAGCAACCGGGTCTTCCCGATCCCCGCCTCACCCGCGACCACGACGAGACCCGGCCACTCGTCGAGGGCGTGGTCGAGCAACGAAAGGTCGTGGCCGCGGCCGACCAGACGGGGTACGCCGAGGCCAGGTCGGCGCGCCGACACGCCGGCGCTCTCCGCTACGGTCATCCCCGCCTCCGATCCAGCCCCGTGGACTCACTCTTCCGGACACCCCTTCAGCCCCCACTCTGGCGTTCTGCACGCGTATGTCTGGTGGAGTCCTCTGCTCGAAGCGATTCGGTAGCGGAGATTCCGGTGGGCCGGCGAAGCGCCGCCGTACAGTAGCGCGCCTCCCGTCCGGCAGGAACCTGCCCCTACCAGAGGCAGCGCCGCCGGCAGCCCGTCGTGCGCAGGACGGTCAGGGTCTGGTCGGGCGGGGGCGGGAGATGAGGACTACCGGTGCGCAGCGCCGCCGCACTGTGAGCCTCGCGAGCCGCGCGCCCGGTTCCGCCCGCCCCCATGCTCCGAGCGTCCCGCCGGGGACGCCCAGTCTCCGCCCTCCTTCGGAAGGGCGTTTTGCTGGTCAGGTCCCGTGATGTAACGAGGTGCACGTCGTCAGCAGTCGCGCGTGCCCTGCGTCAGCGGCGGCGCAGCCGCTTGTCGGTGATGGGCGCGGTGGGGTCGATGTAGAAGTCGTCCGGGTTCACGTCGACGCCGGGCGGAACGATGTCGTCGATCTGGTCGAGGACTCAATCATGGAGCACTGGGTCCAGACCTGCCGCCACGAACTCCTGGACCGCACCCTCATCTGGAGCGAGCGCCATCTGCGCCACGCCCTCCGCCAGTTCGAGCAGCACCACAACACCCACCGGCCCCATCAAGCGATGAACCAGGCAGCACCACTGCGCGCGGTCCCTGAACCGATCACCGATCCGGGGCACATCTCCTGTCTGGACATACGCCACCGAGACCGGCTCGCCGGAGTGATCCACGACTACCGACACGCCGCCTGACCTGGTCGGACGAAATATTCGGCAGCCGCAGGGTCGGCACCGTCCGCCGCGAGTGCACCGACCGCCTACTCATCATGAACGAACGGCACCTGCGCACCGACCCGAACACCTACACCGACCACCACAACCGGCACCGCCCCCACCGATCCCCACACCAACGATCTCCCCAAGCCTCGGAGACCAGCCAGACGGCACCTGTCCTCCCCTTCGGTGGCCGCGTCCGCCGCACTCAACTACTCGGCGGCCCCATCTACGAGCACCAGCAAGCAGCCTGACGGCAGGAACACAAACGGCCTGATCATCAGCCCGAACCAGGGTTTTCACGCGGGTCACCCATACCGCTGCCCGGGAACCCGAGTGCCGCGGTTATCCGGATTTACCGACAGAGATCACGTTCATCTCGGTGAATTCACTCGGTATTACGCTGTCGTCAGCCATGACTTCTGAATCCACAGCAGCTCCCGACACCTACTGGTTTCGGGTGGCAATTCGAGCGGGCTTCGGCATCTCACCGGCAGAAGCGGACGCGGATTTCGCGGAGTTGCCGGGCTGCCGCGCCGCAGTCTGATTCCGGCCGGATCCACACACTTCCTCCGGTCAGTTCTGCGTCCACTCCCCCTCCTCGGCGCCGAACACACGCGTGGCAGGCCGGCCTGTGGGGCGAATGCGGCGAGGTCGCGCCTATCCTTTGGTTGACGGGTGAAGATTGTGCATTAGGGTGAATGCGGTCCTGTCGATCGCCACCGAACGGCAGGACATCCCAGGAAGTCCCGCCCCACCCGTTCCCAAGTAGCCCGTGTGCCAGCCAAGTTGATCCCTGGTGCCGTATCGAGACGGCGCCACAGCCGAATAGCGGACCCTTTCTGGGTGCTGGATGGGCATCCGGCACAGCGGAACCCGGTGCCGGTCATCGGCCTGCCCCCGGCAACCGCAACCGGATGCGCAGCGGTCCCCGCTCCCCACTGCTCTGACACTGAATTTCCCTCATGGTGATGACGATTCAATCTCAAGCGGGAGGCGCCCGGTGATATTCTCCCGTGCGTCGCGAGGACGCCGTGACGCAACGGATGCCACGGCACAGTCACCGGAATCAGCAGCGTCTCCTTCCACTCCCTCGCCCCAGGCGCCGAGTCCGCTGCCGGACCTCGTGCCGCTGACTGCGGAGGAAATCGCCCTGATGCGCGCGAGTGTGGCCGTGGTCGGCGCGTACGCAGCGGACATGACGGTGTATTTCTACGCCATTCTGTTCGCACGCTACCCCGAGGTGCGCGGGCTCTTCCCGGACAACCTGGACGTCCAGCGCGACCGATTGCTGCGCGGGCTGCTGCAGATCGTCGACCTCGTCGACGACCCGGAGAACCTGATCCGGTTCTGCGGCCGGCTCGGTCGCGACCACCGCAAGTTCGGGGCGCTGAACGGCCACTACCCCGCCGTGGGCGAGTGCCTGCTCGCATCCCTGGCCCGCTACGCCAGCCCGGCGTGGAGCCCGGAGCTGGCCGCCGCATGGACGCACGGATACGGCGTCGTCGCGCAGGTGATGATGCACGCCGCTGAGGAGGACGCTCGCACGGCGCCCGCGGTGTGGGAGGCGGAGATCATCCACCACCTGCACCGCGGCCATGGCATCGCGGAAATCACCGTGCGGCCCGACGCGCCCTACCCATACACGGCAGGTCAGTACGCGAGCGTGGAGACGCCCTGGCACCCCAAGACGTGGCGCTACTACTCCCCCGCGCACGCGCCGCGACCGGACAACACCGTGACCTTCCACGTGCGTGCGGTCGCCCAGGGCCAGGTCAGCCAAGGCCTGGTCTACAGCGCCAAGCCCGGGGACATGGTGCGGCTCGGACCAACTCAGGGCGACATGACGCTCGACCCGCGCAGCGACCGGGATCTGGTGTGCGTGGCAGGCGGGACCGGCATGGCCCCCATCAAGGCCCTGGTCGAGGACGCGGCCCGCACCGGGACAGAGCGCTACGTCGACGTCTTCGTCGGCGCTCGGACCGCCGAGGAGCTCTACGGCCTGGACGACATGCTCAGGATGTCCCAGCGGCACCACTGGCTCTCTGTGCGGGCCGCGGTGTCGCACGAGCGTATTGCGGGGCTGGAGGGTAGCCTGCCGCGGGTGCTGAACGAGTTCGGGCCGTGGTACCGGCACGAGGCGTTCCTCTCCGGCCCGGTGGACATGGTCACGCAGGCCAGCGCCACCCTGGCCCGGCAGGGCATCCCGCAGGAGCGGATCCATTTCGACCCCTTCGACGTGCCCGCACTCGAGGCCGCGTTACTGCCTCGGAAATTGCGGGAACCGCCCGAGGACTGAGCGTCCGGCCGACCCGGCCCCGGCCGTGCGGCCACTCGCTTGCCGCGCCCGCCTGCCGGACTCGGCATCGCCCCGTCCGCTCCCGGCCGTGCGGCCGCCGTACCACCGCCGGTGCGCCGGGCTCGCGTGAGCACCAGACCCCGAGCAGGAGAGAATCCGATGCAACTCCCCCCTTCGTCCGGCCCGGCTCCGCGCCGCCCATCGGCGCACGAGGCCGTCCTGGCGGCCGCCGAGGTGTTCATCCGGCAGTACGCCGCCGAGAACCCGGGCGACGGCGACCCGCGTCGGCGGCTCGCGGAGGTCACCGCGGAGGTGGAGCGCTTCGGCACGTACGAACACACTGCGGCGGAGGTGGCGTACGGCGCGCGGGTGGCCTGGCGCAACGCGGCGCGCTGCATAGGCCGGCTCTACTGGAACAATCTGATCGTGCGGGACCTGCGGCACGTCAGGCATCCCGACGACATCGCCAGTGAGTGCTTCGAGCATCTGCGGATCGCGACCAACGGAGGCCGTATCCGGCCGGTCATCAGCGTGTTCGCCCCCGATCGCCCCGGCCGTCCCGCTGCCAGGCTGCTGGGCGAGCAGTTGGTGCGCTACGCGGACGACCCGCGCAGCGCCCACCGGGTGGCGCTGGCCCGGGACTTGGGCTGGAAGGGCGGTGAAACACCCTTCGAGGTACTGCCGTTGCTGGTACAGCCCGGCTCCGGCCTCGCTCCGGAGTTTTACGAGGTGCCCGAGGACGCCGTGCTGGAGGTGCCGTTGACGCATCCGCGCCATCCCGGGTTCGCCGCCCTCGGTCTGCGCTGGTACGCGGTGCCGGCCGTCAGCGACATGTCGCTGGAGATCGGCGGGGTCACGTACCCGGCTGCGCCCTTCAACGGCTGGTACATGGGCACCGAGATCGGCTCGCGCAACCTCGCCGACACCGACCGCTACAACCTGCTGCCCGCCGTCGCCGAGCTGTTCGGCCTCGACACCCGCAACGAGCGCACTCTGTGGCGCGACCGCGCCCTGGTCGAGCTCAACCTGGCGGTCCTGCATTCTTACGAGCATGCGGGGGTGAGCATGGCCGACCACCACACGGAGTCGCGGCGGTTCCTCGCGCACGTGGACCGCGAAAGGCGGCACGGGCGCCCGGTGCCGACCGACTGGAGCTGGATCGTCCCGCCGCTGTCCGGAGGGGCGACCGCGGTGTTCCACCGCTACTACGACCCCGAGGACCCCGAGCTACGGCCGGCCTTCGTGCACCGGACCGCAGAGGTGCCGCGGGGGTGCCCCTACGGCGCTGCCTGAGTGGGCGGTTCGTAAGGCGATGTCCGTTTCTGGCTGAGGTGGGGTGTGACGCGACCGGGCTGTTTCGCTCGGACAACGGTGCTTCAGATCCGAGCGGTGTTTGATGCGGGAGGCACGGCTCGGGCGCGACCCGATCGATACAGGACACGCAACCGGTCGAATCTCCGCCGCCGAACCACAGACGAGGCGAACTCAGAACCGGATCACCGGCCGACCGCTGTCGTCCGGCGTGCGGGTTGGGCCGCGCACGGCGGCCGTTCGTGCTGAGCTCGTGCAGGATCTCCTCGACGCTCTGCTTGGCGTCGCCGAAGAGCATGCTGCTGTTGCGCACGAGCCCGCAAGGTGCCATCGCGCATCCCACCGCGCCGCGAAGCCGGCGGCTGCCTCGGGGGTGCAGTACGGGTCATTGGCGCTGCCCACCATCAGGGCCGGCCGGCCCGTGCGGGTCGGGCGGAGCGACCAGGAATGCGCCGCCCATCGCGCTTGAGGGGCGCTTGTTCAGCCAGATGGACGCAGCCCAGCAACCCAGGCAGGGGATGCGACGTCACGCGCGGTGTTGGGTCGAGCGGCTTGGCCCTGGACGCAAGCTGCCCGTCGTCCTGCGTGCGCTGCAGGGCGCCGGGGACGGGCGGGAAGAGCCACAGCGGCGGCCATGGTGCGCAGCGGCTCTGCCACCGGCGTGATCGCGGACCCTCAACGTGAACCACCCCCCGACGCGATTGCAGCTCGCGGAGGTGTCGCAGGACTTCCTCACTACGGCCTACGGCGGCCACGAATGCGTGAGATATGACTTTTCGCCCTGCGTAACGAAGGTGAAACGGCGGCCGCAGCATTCCGTAAAGAGGGTTCGCGACGATCGGGCACCTACACCGCCCAGCGCAACATCCGGAGCCAGATCGCGTGACTGCTACAGAATCCGCCCACACGCCCCTCGACGGTCCCGGCACGGGCGCCACCCCCGAGCCCAAGCGCCTGCGCACCGGGGCACTGGGCATGTGGGGCGTCGTCTTCACCGTGCTGGCCACGGCCGCTCCCATCACCGCCATGACAGGCAACGTGCCCATCGCGATAGGCTCCGGAGCCGGCACGGGGACCCCGGCCACCTTCATCTTCTGCACCGCCGTTCTGGTGATCTTCACCATCGGCTACTCCGCGATGGCCCGGCACATCACCGCCACCGGCGCCTTCTACGGTTTCATCACCCGTGGCCTGGGCCGGGTCGCCGGGCTGGCCAGCGGCCTCATCGCGACCCTTGCCTACGTGGTCTTCGAGGGTTCGCTGATCGGGATCTTCGCGTCCTTCTTCAAGACGGACGTGGAGACCTTCGGCGGGCCGAAACTGAGCTGGATCGTCTACGCGCTCTTCGGCATCCTCGCCATCGCGGTACTCGGCTACTTCGACATCGAGCTCTCCGGGAAGGTGCTGGGAGTCTTCCTGGTCGCCGAGGTGCTGATCCTGCTGCTGATGGGCGGCTCGGTGCTCTTCCACGGCGGCGGCCCCGACGGGCTGATGACCGGCTCCCTCGACCCGGCAGGCGGTTTCACCGCGGTGGCCGGCGGCAGCGTGGCGATCGGTCTGTTCTTCGGTTTCTGGTCGTGGGTGGGTTTCGAGACCACCGCGGTCTACGGCGAGGAGTCCCGCAACCCGACCCGGATCATCCCGCGCGCCACCCTGCTCGTGGTCATCGCGCTCGGCGCGCTCTACACCTTCGTCTCCTGGATGACCATCGCGGGCAACGGCGCGCACAACGCCGTCACCATCGCCCAGGGCGGTACCGGCAACCCCTTTGACCTCTTCTTCGGCATCACCCAGAAGTTCGTGGGTGTGTGGGCCAAGGACCTCTACCAGGTCCTGACCGTCACCGGCTCCTTCGCCTGCGCGCTGGCCTTCCACAACTCGGCCTCCCGCTACCTCTACGCGATCGGCCGCGAGGGCCTGCACAAGGCCGTCACCCCGCTCGGCGCCACCCACGACAAGCACAAGTCCCCGTGGGTCGCCTCGATCGTGCAGTCCGTGATCACCCTGGTCATCACCTTGTACTTCTTCCTGTTCCAGGCCCCCAGCAAGGCCGCGCCGGACGTGGCGTACTACTACGAGTTCGGCCTGCTGGCGATCATGGGCACGATGGGGATCCTCATCGTCCAGGCGATCTGCTCCGTCTCGGTGATCTGGTACTTCCACGGCGGCAAGCGCCACCCGGAGACCCGTAGCTGGTGGCGGACTCTGCTCTGTCCGGCGGTGGGCGCAGCGGGCATGGGCTACGTCGTCTACCTGCTGTTCAGCAACCTCTCCTTCGCGGCGGGCGCCGCCTCCAACAGCCCCGTCTACACCCTCACCCCGTACCTGGTGATCGGTGTGGGCGTGCTGGGCGCGGTGATTGCGCTCGTGCTCCGGTCCACCGACCGGGCGCGCTACGAGCAGATCGGCAGCACGGTTCTGGCCGAGTCCCACGAGCGCTGAAAGCCCCTCATGCGTACCGCAGAGAGAGTTCGGAGAGGTTGACAGTATGGTCTACCGCAGCACTCTGCGTGGCGAGCGGTTCACGTTCGCCACGCTGCCCGAGCTGCTGGCCAAGGCGAACGAGGTGAAGTCGGGTGACCAGCTCGCCGGACTCGCCGCACGCAGCGAACGGGAGCGAGTAGCGGCCAAGCTCGCCCTGGCCGACGTGCGGCTGGCCGAGATCGCCGCGACCGCCGTCGTGGAGGACGCGGTGACGGAGGCGGTCTCCGTGCCCGCCGACCCGGCGCGCTTCGCGGAGATCGCCTCGCTCACCGTGGGTGAACTGCGCGAGTGGGTCCTGGAGCCCGACTTCCGGCAGCACTGGTCGGGTGGGCTGCACGCGGCGATCACCCCGGAGATCGCCGCCGCCTGCGCCAAGCTGATGAGCAATCTGGACCTGGTGGTGGCGGCTGCCCCGCTGCGCCGTACCACCCGCTGCCGTAACACCATGGGCGGTGCGGGCGTCTTCGGTTCTCGCATCCAACCCAACCATCCCACCGACAGCGTGCGCGGCATCATGCTGTCCGCGCTGGACGGCCTGGCGTTCGGCTGTGGCGACGCGATGATCGGCGTCAACCCAGCTACCGAGTCCGTGCCGGTGATCGGCGAGGTGCTGCGTGGCGTGCACGAGCTGATCGCCCGGCTGGGCATACCCACCCAGTCCTGCGTGCTGGCGCACGTCACCACCCAGCTGGCCGCGCTGGAGGCGGGCGCACCCGTGGACCTGCTCTTCCAGTCGGTCGCCGGGACGGAGGCGGCCAACGCGAGTTTCGGCATCGACCTCGGCCTGCTCGCCCGCGGCCGGGAGGCTGTGCTCGCCCACCACGCCGAACGGGCGGGCGAGTTCGCCGGCGATCAGGTGATGTACTTCGAGACCGGCCAGGGCAGTGCGCTCTCCGCCGAGGCCCACCACGGCGTCGACCAGCTCACCCTGGAGGCGCGGGCGCAGGCAGTGGCCCGGCTCTACGACCCGTTCCTGGTCAACTCGGTGGTCGGCTTCATCGGGCCGGAGTACCTGGCCGACTCGGTGCAGATCACCCGCGCGGGCCTGGAGGACCATTTCGTCGGCAAGCTGATGGGCGTACCGACCGGCGTGGACGTCTGCTACACCAACCACGCGGACGCCGACCAGAACTCCAACGACAACCTGCTGGTGCTGCTCGCCTCCGCCGGGTGCGCCTTCGTGATGGCCATCCCGGCCGGGGACGACGTGATGCTCAACTACCAGACCACCAGCTACCACGACGTGGTGAGTGTCCGCCGGACGCTGGGGCTGCGCACCGCTCCGGAGTTCGAGTTCTGGCTGGCCGAGATGGGCATCCGCTCCGACGGCCGCCCGGGCGGCGGAGCGCACGCCCTGCCGACCAGCCCGGCCGAGCTCGCCTCCGCGCTGGAGAGCAGTGGAGCCCTGCGCGAACTCCTCCCTGGAGGTGTGGCGTGACGGAGCACATGGAGCTCTCCGCCCCTTTTGCCGGCCCGACGCCCGCGGAGCGAACCGCTGCCTGGCTGCGCGCGGCGACCCCCGCTCGTATCTTCACCGGCCGGGCGGGCAGTTCCTACCGCACCGCCACCCTGCTGGCCCTGCGCGGCCACCATGCGGCCGCGCGGGACGCGGTCTCCACGCCGCTGAACCTCGACGCCCCCGGGATGACCGCGCTGGCCGACCGCTTCCCCTGGACGGTGGTTGCCACCATGGCCGACTCCCGGCACCGTTACCTGCGCCGCCCCGACCTGGGCCGGCGCCTCACCCCGCAAGCGCGGCAGACGATCCGCGCCGAGCACGGACCCGGCCCGGACGTGCAGCTCGTGATCGGCGACGGGCTGTCCTCCACCGCCGTACACGCCCAGGTGCCGGCTCTGCTGCCACTGGTGCACGAGGGCTGCGCGGTGCGCGGCTGGTCCGTGGGCCGTCCGATCGTGGTGCGGCAGTGCCGGGTCGGAGTGCTCAACGAGATCGGCGAGCTGCTGGACCCGGCGGTGGTCGTGCTGCTGATCGGTGAACGTCCGGGCCTCGCGACGGCGGAAAGCCTTTCCGCGTACCTGGCGTACCGGCCGCGTCCCGGACACACGGACGCGGACCGCAACCTCCTCTCCAACATCCACCGCGCGGGGATTCCGGTGCGGGAAGCCGCGAGCCGGATCATCGGGCTGGTGGAGGCGCTGATGACCGACGGGCGGAGCGGGGTGGCCGTCAAGGAGCCTGCCGCACTGGAGAGCTGATCCAGCACCCCGTCGGCCGTGCCGCGATGCGCCGTCGATCGTCTGCGGCGCCGTCACGCGCCATGCACCAAGCGACCTCGCCCCAACCACTGACCGGTCGTCCGGGGGGGGGGCGGGAGCGGCTCCCGGCCCCCCCGCCGCGTTCAGGCGACCCGCGTGAACTCCACGGTCACCTCCGGTGGCCCGCCCGCCACCCCCCGGTACACGCCCTTGTGCGGGGGCACGTCGTCGTAGTCGCGGCCGCGGCCGACCACCACGTGGGACTCGTCGGCGCGGGTGCGGTTGGTCGGGTCGTAGCCGCACCAGTCGCCCGCCCAGTACTCGATCCAGGCGTGGCTCTGCCCGGCGACCGGGCGGTGCAGCTCGGCCTCCTTCTCCGGGTGCAGGTAGCCGGACACGTAGCGGGACGGCAGCCCCAGGCCCCGCAGCAGGGCGATGGTGACGTGGGCGATGTCCTGGCAGACGCCCGTGCCCTGCTCCCAGGCCTCGGCGGCGGAGGTGTTCACGCCGGTGGTGCCGGGCAGGTACGACACCCGGTCGGCGACCAGCGAGGAGACGGCGACGGCCGTCTCGTGCGGGTCGAGGCCCGCCGTGACCTCCCGCGCGTGGGCGATCAACTCCGCCGGGACCGTCGTACGCACCGTCGGAATCGCGAACTCCAGCAGGCGGGAGCGCGCGGTGCGTTCGGCCACCTCCGCCCAGCCGGGCGGCCCGGGAAGCGAACCGGGCGGGGCCGTCTCCACCAGGCTGGAGGCGGTGATGGTGAGGTCGGAGTGCGGGTCCATCAGGTCGAAGCCGGTCACCTGAGTGCCCCAGTAGTCCCAGTACGACCAGGTCGCGGCCGCCGGGCCGACGGTCACCCGGCCGTCCAGGGTGGTCTGGCCGGGCAGCGTCAGCGGGGTCATACGGACCTCGTTGTGCGAGGAGACGGCGGCCTGCGCGTAGGAGACGCGGGTCTCGTGCCGGATGCGGAGGCGGCGGATTCCCTTGCTGGTCACCATCACGCTCCTTCCTGGGCCCACTCGACGGCCCCCTGGTACGGGAAGAACTGCTCCGCCACCGCGTCGGCGCACGTCATGCAGGCCTGCTGCAAGTCACCCAGCAGTACCGGTAGTTGCTCCTCAAGAGCGTGCGAGTCCAGGTACTCCAGGCGGGTACGCAGGCGGCCTATCGGGCGGCGTGCCGGGTCCTGGCGGGGGCGGCCCAGCGCGGTCAGGCACTCCTCGGCCGTCGTCAGCGCATGCAGCGCCGAGCGCGGGAAGTCCCGGTCCAGAAGCAGGAATTCGGCCACGCGCGGGGTGTCGCCGAAACCGCCGTACACGCGCGCGTAAGCCTCGTCCGCGCCGCTCGCGCTCAGCAGCGTCGGCCAGTCCGGCGCGTGCGCCGCGTCCAGCACGCGCACGCTCAGCAGCCGCACCGTCATGTCGACCCGCTCCAGACTCCGGCCCAGGATGACGAAGCGCCAGCTGTCGTCCCGGCTCATCGTGGAGTCGGCGAGCCCGAAGAAGAGGGCCGCGCGGCGCCGGACAAGTTCCAGGTAGGCGTACGGGCCCGTACGGCGGGCCGCGAGCCGCTGGTCGGCAAGGGCGTGCCAGGTGGAGTTGAGGCACTCCCACATCTCCGAGGAGACGGCCTCACGGGCGCTGCGGGCATTGAGCCGGGCGGCGCCCAGCGCACCCTCGATGGAACCGGTCGAGCGGGCGTCGAACGCGAGCTGGTCCAGCACCTGCTGCATGTCCACCGGTTCCGCCCCCGCGTCCACGCCGAGGATCGCGTACAGCGACCGGCAGGCCGCGTCCTCGTCGCGCCAGGGGTCCTCCAGCATGCGGTGCAGATAGGCGTCGAGGATCCGGCCGGTGGCGTCCGCCCGCTCGACGTACCGCCCGGTCCAGGTCAGCGCCTCCGCTATCCGGGAGAGGATCACGTCGTTCACTGCTGCGCCCCTTCCTGTACGACCGTGGTGGTGCCGTCGGGACCCAGCTGGCGGGGAGCGACGTCGGGCAGATCGCCGGAGCCGGCAGGGGCCGGCCGCTCGGCGGGGCCCTCGGCGAGTACCCAGGTGTCCTTGGAGCCGCCGCCCTGGCTGGAGTTGACGATCAGGTTGCCCTCCTGGAGGGCGACGCGGGTGAGGCCTCCGGGCAGCACCCAGACATCGTTGCCGTCGTGCACGGCGAACGGGCGCAGGTCGATGTGGCGCGGGGCCATGCGCTCGCCCGCGAGGGTGGGGGAGGTGGAGAGGGCCACGGGCCGCTGCGCGATGAAGCCGCGCGGGTTGGCGATGACGGCTTTGCGGGTGCGTTCGAGGGTGTCGGGGTCGGCCTTCGGTCCGATGACGATGCCCTGACCGCCCGCTCCGTCCACCGGCTTGACGACGAGCTGCTCGATCAGGTCGAGGACTACCTCCAACTGCTCTGGTTCGTCGGGCCGGTAGGACTCCACATTGGGCAGGACCGGTTCCTCGGACAGGTAGTACCGAATCAGATCCGGGACGTAGGTGTAGAGCAGCTTGTCGTCCGCGATCCCGTTTCCGACGGCGTTCGCGAGCGTGACATTGCCCGCCATCGCCGCGCTCATGATCCCCGGGCAGCCGATCACCGAGTCGGGCCTGAAGTGCAGCGGATCGAGGAAGTCGTCGTCCAGACGCCGGTACACGACGTGGACGGGCACCTCGCCGCGCGTGGTCCGCATCCACACGCGGTTGTTCCGGCACAGCAGGTCGTGCCCCTCCACCAGCTGCACACCCATCAGCCGGGCGAGCAGGGCGTGTTCGAAGTAGGCCGCGTTGTTGGGCCCGGGGGTCAGTACGACGACCCGGGGGTCGTCGGTCCCGGCGGGCGCGGCGGCGCGCAGGGCGGCCAGCAGACGGTGTCCGTAACCGTCGACGGGCAGCACGTGCTGCTCGGCGAAGAGGGAGGGGAAGATGCGGGTCATCGCGCGCCGGTTCTCGATCACGTACGAGACCCCGCTGGGCACCCGCACGTTGTCCTCCAGCACCCGGAAGTCCCCGGCCTCGTCACGCACGAGGTCGATGCCGGCGACGTGGATGCGCACACCACCGGGAGGCTCGATCCCGTGCGTGACCCGGTGGAAATGGGGGGAGTTGAGGAGCAGCCGCCAGGGCACGACGCCGTCCTCGAAGGCACGGCAGGGACCGTAGGCATCGGCGAGATAGGCCTCCAGGGCCCTGACTCTCTGGCCGACGCCGCGTTGTATGAGATCCCATTCGAGGGCGTCGAGGATGCGCGGCACGAGGTCCAGCGGCCACGGCCGCTCCTCGCCCGCGAAGGCGTAGGTCACACCACGGTCGGTGAACGACCGGGCCATCTGGTCGGCTCTGAAACGCAGTTCACTCGGTGCGATCGGCTGCAGCGCCGCCAGTACCGGCTCATAGGCGGTCCTGACCTCACCCGGCCGCACAAACATCTCGTCCCACGCGTCGGCCAACGCGTATGCGTCGAATATATCCGCCATGAGGGGACGTTAAGTGCGGCTCGTAACGCGACGATCTCTACGTGATTTCCGGCAGCGCACTCGCGGCTGCGCAGCCTGTGGGGTGCCAACAGTCTCGGGGGCACCCCGAGTGCGGATTGTCGGATGTTCGGCCTGACTCCCCTCGCATCTGGTCACACCCGGTCCCCCTTGCGCCTCCCGTCGCATCACCGTGTGCCGTTCGGATGTCCGTCGCTGCTGGTCAAGCCACATATCTGTACTCGCTGATCAGGCCGCCGAGAACCCGGCTGCGTAGGATTCGCGTGGTGTTCAGGGCGGGGACCGGTACGGGCTGCCGTTCAGCGAGCGGTGGCAATTGTCCTCGGGCCTGATGTGGGCGATGCCCGTTGTGATGCCGGGCGTACTCGTCGAGTACTCGCCGGGCATGGGTCTCGTTCCGTTCCATATCAGCACATGGTCGAGGGCCTCGCGTCGAAGGGTCCCGATGACCCGTTCACAGTGCGCGTTCATCCGTGGAGCGCGCGGAGCCGTCCTCACGACCTCGACGTTTTCGGACTCGAAGACCGCATCAAAGGGGTCGGTGTACTTGCCGTCCCGGTCGCAGACCAAGAAGCGCAGTGTTTTCGGCGTGCGCCGTGCTCGAGGAAGACCAGCGCGTAGACCCGGCTCAGATCCACCAGGTCGATGTCCAGGAAATCGCAGGCGAGGAACCGAGAATGCGCAGGTAAAAGCGCTGATCGCGCCGGCTAGGAAGCGGATCACCAAGCAAGACGGGCGCCGACCTGATCAGCTTCGCCCGCAGCTTCCTGGCCAACCCCGACCTCGTCGAACGCCTCCGCACGGCCTGCCGATCGCCCCCGTCGACGACGGCCCCGTACTACCAGGGTGCCGACACCGGCTACCTCACCTATCCCGCCTATCAGCACATGGCCTGACGCCCACGCGGGTGGGCCGACAGAGACGGCCCGGCCAGCCGTGCGCCCCCTGCGGACGGCGGAACGAGTCAGCCCGAACACCGCCGCATGCAGCAGTGGGCCGACATGCACCGCCATCAGAATCAGCCCCTTCTCGGCGAGTGTGACGGCCACACACAGGCGTAGTCGGCAACGGGGCGCCCGTCCGAGTGCGTCGCGAGGACGAGCGAGCGGGGGCGCTGCGCACGACGGGTTGCGAGGTCGTCGTCGGAGACCTGACGTGTACGGGCGACGTCGCCGACGCCCTGGCCGGTCGTCAAGCCGTCCGAGCAGTGGGTCCGATAGCCCTCCTAACGATCCGGTGGACTACGCGGCGTCCGGGGGCAGTTGTCCCCTGACGCCGCCCAGCAGCCGGTGCAGCAGCTCCAGCACCTCGGCCGCATCCGCCTCGGCGAGCCGCTCGAGGGCCCCGGCGGAGCGGGCGAGGAGCACCCCGCCGAACGCCGCGACCGCGATCTCCGCGCGCAGCCTGGGGCGGTCCAGGCCCTCGCGCTCGAAGCGCTCGCGCAGCGGATCGACCAGCCGCCGGTACAGGTGCGCCTGGCCGGTCTCGTGGACGTACGGATCGTCGGAGGGCAGCATGACGCTCTGCAGAAACGGGCTGGGACGGCGCTGCAGGCGCTCGAACAGGTCACCGAGCCGCTCTTGGTCCAGCAGGTCGGTGGGGGGCTCGTCACCGTGCTCGGACTGGACCAGGGCCAGGTAGAGCTGGGTCTTGCCGCCGAAGTAGCGGGCGATCAGTGCCGGGTCGACCCCGGCGCGTTCGCCGATCTCCCGGATGGTGGTGCGCTCGAAGCCGCGCTCGGCGAAGAGTTCGCCGGCCGCCTTCAGCAGTTCCTGACGGCTGCGGGCCGCGTCCCGTCGGCGCGGTGTCTCGCTCACCTGGGCGCTCCGCCCTCGTACTCCGGCGCTCCGCCCTCGGCCGCCGCCTCGTCGGCCATGCTCTCCTCCACCAGCAGTTCCTCGTCCACCGACCCCACCGACGGCTTCCCGCCCGCCCGGATCGTCACGCCGGGAGCCGCCGCGACACCGTGCCGGGGCAGCACGATGGTAACCACTCCGACCAGCACCCACACCGCGCAGCCGATCAGCGCGGCGGTGCCGTAGCCGTCGCCGGCGGGCAGCGCATGCCCAGGCGCGGTGTGGGCCTGCAGCACGGCTGCGCTCAGCGCGCTGCCGGTGGAGTAACCGACGTACCGCAGCACCTGGTTGAAGCTGACGGCGCTGCCGGTCTCCTGCGCCGGCACCGCGCCGACGATGAGTCCGGGCAGGACCGCGAACGTGCAGCCGACGCCCAGCCCGGCGATCGCCATCACCACGAACGACTCCCACAGCCGGTTCCGGGCGAACAGGAACACCAGGATCGACAGCAGCGACAGCCCGCAGCCGATCGGCAGCACCAGAACCGGGGCGGTGCGCCGGGCCAACACCGGTACGACCTTGCTGGACAGCACGCTGGCCACCGAGAACGGCAGCAGCACCAGGCCCACCACGGTGATCGAGGCACCGAAACCGTAGCCGGCGGAGCTCGGGGTCTGCACAAAACGCGTCATCAGCGACATCAGCAGGTACATCCCGACCCCGGCGACCAGCCCGGTCACGTCGGCGGTCAGCACCACGCGGTTGCGCAGCGAGCGCAGGTCGACCAGCGGCTGCGGGGTGCGCAGCTCGTGCCACACCCACCAGGCCAGCAGCAGCACGGCGCCGGTGGCGAGGGCGAGCAGGCCCGGTGCGCTCCCGCCCCAGCTCTCCGCCTCGCTGAGCACGAGCAGCACACCGCCCAAGCCCAGGCCGAGCAGGACGGAGCCGAGCGCATCGAGCGGCGCGGGCTGACGGGGCGCAGCCGCCGGCAGCACCAGCGCCCCGGCGGCCAGGGCGGCGGCGCTGACGATCGCACCGAACCAGAAGCCGGCGTGCACGCCGAAGGACTCGGAGATCAGCCCGGTGAGCGGATAGCCGAGGCCCACGCCGGCCACCGTGGTGATGGAGAGCATCGCGACGGCGGACCGGGCGCGTTCGCCGGTCAGGCGGTCGCGGGCGGTGGCGATGGCGAGCGGGGTGAGTCCGAGGCCGACGCCCTGCAGGGCGCGGCCCACCACCAGGACGGGGAAGCCCAGCGGGAGCGCGCCGAGCACACAGCCCACCAGGACGGTGGCGACGGCAGCGAGCATCGCCGTCCGCCGCCGGGGACCGTCGCCGAGGCGGCCCATCACGGGGGTAGCCACCGCGCCGACCAGCATGGTGACGGTCAGGGACCACTGGGCGTCGGAGAGCGAGACGTGGTCGACGGCGGCGATGGTCGGCACCAGCGGCGCGCCGAGGCTGCTGATGACCGCTACGACCGTGCCGAGGAAAAGCAGGACGGGCACCAGGGCCCGTTGCCGCAGACCTCCCGCGTACATGGTCCGCCACTCTCCCTCCACCATAGTCATCAGTTGATGTCTTCAGATGATGACATGGCATGCAGTCGAGGAAACCACGCACGGTCTGGCCGAGATGGGACTCACACTCGACCCCGATGCGCAGATCAGCGTTCGGGACTCCACCAGCGAGGTGCGCTGGCTCGTACTGCCCGGGCGTCCACCCGGCACCGGGGGCCTTACGGCAGAAGAACTCGTGCCACTGATCACCAGGGACGCGATGGTCGGCGTAGCCAAGGTCGCGACACCGTGAACGCGCCACTGGACACCGAGGGCCCGGCAGCGCCTCCCCGCTCCAACGGCGAGTTGCTGTTCGCCGAGCCATGGGAAAGCCGTGCCTGCGGCATGGCCGAGGACGCCGGGCTCACCACAGCGGTTCAGATCGCCCAGGCGCAGGTGAACAAGGCCGGTGACACCCTCGGAACCATCAAGGCCCGCATGTGCGCCCCGGTCCCGGCCGCCCGGCGCGGCCTGCATCAGCCCGCTCGGCCGACGTGGGCAGCAGGCGGCGAACATCGTGGTCCTGATGCAAAACAGCGCCCGGTCAGGTGAGATCCGGAAAGCCTCGCAGACGCCGGCATGCTCGGCAGGATGTCGTCCCGCAGGCGCCCCGGCCACGCCACCGCCGCCCGGTCGTAGATAACACGATGGCCGACACCGGCGTGCTGCCGCCGACGCTGGTTCTCCAGGTTGCTGCCCAGACGCTCCGCGTAGGGCGGCCGGCCGTCATGGTCGCTCGGCGGAAAGCGTTCTCGGAAGCGATGAATACGTTCGACGCGGCCGTGATCGACATCTGGTAGCGCACGCCGTAGCAGGGAGCGAAGCTGTCGCGGGCGGAGCGCTCTCGTTCGACCAAGTCCGCGGTCTGGTTGCGCGCCAGGCTACGGAAGTCGTTGCGGGCCTGAGAGAGGCACGCGAGGTACTCGCTGTAGAGGACACGGCGTGCGCTTATGAGGCGGTCATCCTGCTCCCGTCGCCACCGATTGCGGTCGAGTAACGCGGCCGGAAGCGGTGGTGATTAAGGCGCCGACTACGGCACTGGCCGGTGTTGTCCAAGGCATGGCCAGAGGGTAGGACCCGTGCCCCAAGAGCGTGCCGCCCCCGCGGTTACGCGTGAGGCCCCGCACCGCGCTTCTGGCGCTGGTGCGGGGCCTCGTCGGCGCCTGGCCTGCTACAGCTCGATGCCGATCTGCTCGATGTCGGTGAACTCCACGCCCAGGCCGTGGGCGCGGGTGTTGTTGGCGCGGAAGTGCATCTGCGCGAGGTCCTCGGCCGCGATCTGCTGGAGCTGCTGCTCGGTCGCGCCCCGCTCGCGGGCGGTGAACAGGCGGTCCGCATGCTCGGGCGGGAGGGCTTGGGTGATGTCGCGGATCCGGGTGTCGTCGGTGGTGCCCGGGCGGCGGTGAACCCGAAGCGGGCGCGGGTGGAGACGACCGGCCCAGGTCGTGGTCGCGGCCTGCTTCTTCGCCTTCGCCCTGACCTGCGGCTGCCACCGCTTCTTGACCTCGCGATCTATGCGCTCGCGCAGCTCCCGGCGGGGCCGCTTGAAGGCGGCAGTGGAGTGGCCGGCGCACTTCGTGGCCTTCGACCTGGTCCACCGATACGACGACCCGACTGGCTGGCCGTACGCCCGGCGCCGGGTGGCGTTGGAGGCGCTGTTCGCGGAGCGCAGCCTGACGACGCCGTGGGTACTGTGCCCGTCAACCCAGGCCCCGGGGTGACCAGGCTCCGGCAAATGCACAATTAATCGCGTGCACGCCCCGTGAACATGGCAAGCGCAGAACCAGCAATAATGGCGGTTGCCGCCAAACTCAACGAGCAACTACCAGAATCCACTGCGACAAAAGAGATAATAAATCCAAGGCCTAGCAGAAGAGTGGCCACCGCCTTCCACCAGAGCTTCAGATACACCATCCGAGCACCAATTGCGACACACGTCGCGACGAGTCCGGCACAATAAGCACCCAGCATCGAGCACTCAGCTCCCACGCTCCCGAAGGCCCATCAACGACACTAGCGCAAAAGGTACACCTAGATTACAACGATGTAAAAATAGAGAGGCATTGCCACGCAAAAGACACCGATAATGATCAAGGTGCTTCGCGCGGATCCGAATCGAGGCTCGCCCGATCTCCTGGCAAGCAGATCGCGAAGACCCCGCACATTAAACAGGAGGGCCACTCCAAAGCTCATGACGATCCCCGCAAGGAGGACCGCAACAATCAAACCCATCGGAATCCCTACCTGCCACTACTACAATGATTAGACATTTTGAAACCAACCTCGATAAACGAAAGATTTGGGAGGACATCAAGTCTTGCGAGATTATCCCACTCAATCACCGACAATGAAAGAGGAGATACTTCTCTCAGGCATCTGTACGGGCCGACAAGGGGGCGCCCACGCTCGGCCGGAAACCGGCCGCATGGGCACCCCCTTCGTCTTCAGCGAGCCCTCAAGGGTCAGACAGTAGCCTGCAGCCTGTGGGCGGGCAAGCCCCTACCAGGTGCCGCTCCAGCCTTCTCCCTTGGTGTAGCCGCCGCCCATTGTTGTGGGTCCTTGCAGTGCGATTCCCATGCCCCCAGCCCATCCAAACGTGTAGTAGTACCCGCCCGAATTTCTTTGCCCCACGCTGAAACTGAATCCAGCCCATCCATCGGCCACAGTTATGCCACCGAGTTGACGGCCTTCATCATCTGGGGTGGCTGTACTGATGCCCACCGAGGCGCCGAGCCATTCTTTGAAGAACTTCGTCGCGCCCTTCATCGTATCGAAGGTCAATCCACCCGTGATTCCGGCAGATGCCGTTCGCTGCTGGAGAGTTGCACCACCGCACACCATCATGCAGCCGGACATGCTCGCGTAAGTATGCCCGAACAGCCAGTGCACTTCCTGGCAGGCATCGTCGCCCTTGGCGCAGCCCTTCGGCCCTGAATCTCCGTCATCGCCGGCTCCGCCTTGCGGGTGCATCAGATCCACGATCTGTGACTGGCAGTCAAGGCCACAGTCAGACGGCAAGGGGCCGAGGAAGACCAGGCCGGAAACAGGCCTCGTCAGATGCTTCTCGAGGGCAGCGTAGGCGCGCTTGTCGTTCGCCTCGGCCTGTGCAAGGTATTTCTGAGCCTTGCAGTACGAATCGCAGCCGTAATATGCCGGCCGACCTCGACTGAAGTCGTAGTTGCCCATATCGGAGAGATTGAGGCCGCCGTATCGCGGATTGCCGTTGTCGTCGACCATGTTGCCGCTGCTGTCGAAGCCACCCTGGTAGACCCAGTTGTTTTCAGCGGTGAGCCACGTACTGCCGTCGTCGCCCTCGTCGGTGTTGCTGGAGGAGGAGTCCCCGCCGCCGTCATCCATGGTGGGCAGCATGGCGCCGGTGGGATCGCTGCCCGTGGTCGGGTCGTTTCCTGCGTAGTCGTATCCGCCGAGCTGGTTGGGGTCGGTGTTCTCCAGGAGTGGGTCCGGGGAGAGGAATCGGCCGCTGGCGGGGTTGTATTCGCGGGCGCCGAGGTTCTCCAGGCTGGTGGCGGGGTCGGGGGTTCCGCCGATGTAGCCGGTGTCGCCAGGCCAGCTGGGCGCGGTGCCACGCGCTGTGCCGAAGGGGGCGTACTGGCGGCGGCTGACCTTGAGGGTCTGGTAGTCGAGGGCGAGTGTGTCGGTGCCCTGAGGGTTAGGGATGAGGTACTGGATGTCGCCGTTGCTGGAGCGCTCTGCGGTGGTGGTGCCGCCGATGGTGTAGTAGCGAGTGCCCGTAAGGGACTGGGTTCCGGTGTTCTCGACGATCTGTTCGTTCGCCGCGCCGAGGAAGAGCGTGGCTTGGCCGGGGTCGGTGCGCAGGGCGAGGTTGCCGTCCGCGTCGTACAGGTAGCTGGTGGTGCCCGAGCTGGTGGTGTCGGTGGCGAGCTTGCCCTGATCGTTCCAGGTCAGGGTCTGGTCTCCGGTGGCACCGCCGCTGATGGTCTTGGTGTTGCCGGAGGTGTCGTAGGTGTAGCTGGCCGTGTTGTTGGACGCGCCCGGTCCGGTGGCGGTGGTGTCGCTGAGGGTGTGCGGCTGGTCCGAGCTGGAGCCGGCCGTGGGGTATTGGTAGCTGGTGGTGGTGTCGTTGGCGGTGTTGCCGCCGGTGTCGTGGTCGGTCTGAGTGTCCCGGTTGCCGGCGGCGTCGTAGGTCCAGCTCTGCCAGTAGGGGTTGGGGCCTCCGACGGTGCCGCTGTTGCCCGGGGTTGGGGTCGCTGAGCAGTTGTCGGTCGCGGTCCAGGCGGCCGACAGGCGGGTGGCGTAGTCGTAGGTGTAGCACTGGGTGTCGGTGGTCGCGCCGCCGTCTTGCTTGTCGGTGGTCGAGACGATCAGTCCGGCGCCGGCGGAGACCGCCGTGTTGCTGTGGCCGTAGGTCGTGTCGTCGACGACCTGGCTCGTTCCGGAGTCGGTGGTCTGAGCCTCGGTCAGGGCGTGGGTCTGCGCGTCGTAGGTGAGCCCCAGGGCGACCCAGGTTCCGGACGGTCCCATGGTGTACTGCAGGGGCTGTCCGTATTCGGAGTAGCCGACGGACTGCACGTAGTCCCACGCGGTGGTGCCGCTGCTGGACATGCCGGTGGGCTCGCTGTAGTTGTCGTATCCGTACGCGACAGTCTCGGCAGGTAGTCCGCCGGAAGCGGGATCGCCCTGGGAGGCGATGTTGCCGATGAGTGTGTACGTGTAGGACGTGGTGTAGCCACCAGAGGGGGCGAGCGCGCTCTCGTTGGACGGCAGGTTTGCCAGCGTCTCCCGGACGGCCTGCGGTTTGGCCATGCTCGTGTAGGCGAGGACGGTGTTGGTGACGGCGGGGCTGGTGGTGCCCATCTGGTAGGACGTGGCCGCTGTGGGGTAGCCCTTCTTGAGCGTGTCGTAGGTCCAGGCACCTATCTGGTTACTGCTCGATGCGCTGGCGTTGCCAGTGGTGTCGTACGCGGCCGTCTTGCGGCCGTCGTTGTCGTAGGCGTAGGTGGTCTGCTTGCCGCGGGCGTCAGTGATCGTGGTGAGTTGTCCGGCGCTGTCGTAGGTGCTCCGGCTCAGCCCTGTGTCGGGGTCGGTCGCGGATGTCTGGTTGCCGAGCAAGTCGTACGTCCAGGACCAGTTGTTGCCGCCCGGGTCGGTCTCGGTGGCCCGCTTGCCGTCCGGGAAGTAGGTGTAGTGCGTGTCCGAGTAGTCGGAGGCCGGGTCGTTGACCGGGTCGGCCGGTACGCCGGAGTGGTACTGGTACAGGTCGGTGGTACGGCCGCGGGCGTCGGTCTTGACACTCTCCGCAGTTCCTCCCTTGGGGGGAACCGTGGTGGTGAAATTGCCGCCGTAGGTGTAGGTGGTCTGCCAGGTCTGGCTGCCGAGGGCGTACGCGGTGGCGGCGGTTTTACGGCCGGCGCCGTCGTAGGTGTAGCCGGTCTCGGAGGGAATCTGACCGTCCTGGGCCTGGACCAGAGTGGCGTCGGGCGCTGCGCCGTTGTAGTACGGGGCGGTGGACTTGGCAGTCCAGCCGTTGGTGTCGTGGACGGTGTCGGTTACGAGCCGGCCGCCGTCCGCGGTGGCAGTCTGGGTCTCCCTGGGGCGCAGTAGCGCGTCGTAGAGGGCCTCGCTGGTGCGGTAGGTCGATCCGTCGTTGTTCAGGTTCTGTGTGGTGACCACGGACGGGGCGCTGTTGGAGAGCGTGTAGCTGTACTTCAGGCTCGCGTTGGAGATGCCGGGCTTGAAGACGGCGGTCAGCCTGCCGAGCGCGTCGTATTGCTCCTTGGTCACGTAGCTGGCGGGGTCGGTCTTCTGCAGCGGCAGCTCGCGCAGCGCGTCATAGGTCGTGGTGGTGGCGTAGGTCATCGGGTCGGTGACCGTGATGGACGTCGGTTCCGCGCCGGTGGCCGGTGTGTAGGTGATGGTGGTCTTGTGGTTGTCAGCATTTGTCGACGTCAGCGCGCGGCCGTACTCGTCAACGCCGGTGGACTCGGTGGAGTAGGTGGGGGTCGAGCCGCTGTAGGAGATGGCTCTTTGCACCATCGTTGCATCGCCGATGGAGGGCGCTGCGCCAAGGGTGGTGGAGTTGTCGTAGTAGGTGCGGGTGTCCGAGACGGCGTCTCCCGGCAGCGACGGTGTGGTGGAACAGTTCACCGATACGGTGCTGGTCTCGTCTTCCTTGTCGAGGATCCAGGCGCTGGTGTTGTCGGCGTAGCTGGTGGTGGTGCACAGGTCGTCGGAAGCGGTGGAGACATCCCCTTGGTCGTCGGTCTTGGTGACCCGGCCGTAGGAGTCGTGGGTGTAGTCGGTCTCGGTCTGCCGGGTGCTGCCGGACGCCAGTGGGGTGTACACCAGCTTCTGGCTCTCACCGGTGAGGAACGCCTTCTGGCTGGGCAGGCCAGTCAGGGCGTGGGTGGCAGTTGCCGCGGAGGTCCAGGGATTGGTGATGGTGTCGGTGACTTCCTTGCCGCTTCCCCAGCCGTTGTAGGTGATCGTCTCCAGCGTCATGCCGGCGTACTGGGCGAGGTCCTTGATGGCGGTGTCACCGCGGGAGTCGGTGAGGGACACCGACCGGGTTCCGTTGTTGGGCAGCGTGTCGCCGTCCATGCCGCGGAAGAAGGTGTAGTCGGTCTCGGTGACCGGGTCGGGCGCGGTGCCGGTGCTGACCTTCATGCCCTGGTAGCCGCGCCACTGGTTCCAGGTGCGCTGGTTGGACGGGGTCAGCGGGTTGTCGTCGTAGTGCCAGGCGGGCGAGCCGATCGGCGTGTAGTGGGTGGCGATGGTGTCATTGACCCCGCCCCCGGTCGGGTCCTGCTGGGTGACGCCCGTGACGACGTACTTGTTGAACCAGTCCTCGATCGGTGACGTCTGGCCGCTGGGTGTCCAGTACGACGGGTAGCACAGCTGGGTGTTCTGGCTGGGGTCCGACGGTGTGCCGGATCCGCAGGCGGCTGACGAGTAGGCGACGCTGATCGTCGCGCCTGTCTCGGTGGTGATGGTGTTCAGCCGCTGCCGGGTGATGGGCGGATAGCCGTCGGTGGTATTGACCCGGTTGGCCAGCGGCGTACCCGCGAGCGTGACGGGTGGAACGGAGAGGGAGGACGTCGATCCGCCGGCGCTCGTGTCCTGGCCCGTGCGGGTGATCGAGGACAGCCACAGTGACGGCGTGGTCGCGTCACCCGTCGCCGGGAAGGAGTGGGCGAAGGTCCAGGAGTCGACGTTGGTCTCGGTGGTGCCGACCAGGGCCTGGGTCTGGATGCCGGTCAGCTCGTACTCCGACCAGAAGGTGGGTGAGTTGACCGAGCAGGAGGATCCGTTGGCGCAGTTCAGGTCGTACGGCACGTCCGGCCACTGGGAGGCCGTCGAGGAGGACAGGGTGGAGGTGGCACAGCCGCTGGAGGAGGTGTTGCAGCGGCCGTTGACCGTGAAGAGCACCTGAGCGGACGGCGAGGTGGAGTACACATGGCCCGCACGCTGCCCGTACATGATCTTGTTGAGGTAACCGCCTCGGATGTAGCTGGTGTTGGCGGTGGTGCCAAGGTCGCGGGCGTAGTAGTTGGTCTCGGTGGTGTAGAAGTACGAGACGGTGTCCTGGTGCGGGTCCACGACGTAGTCGAGGTTCCAGCGGTAGGCCTGCTGGCACCAGGAGTTGGCGAAGGTGGAGTTGTAGCAGGGCTGCCCGGAGGCGGTGGCGAAGACCGGTTCGGTCCACACCGAGTTGGTGGCGGTGTTACCGCTGGCGTATCCGGGCAACTGGTTCTGCCCGAAGTAGTACTGCGTGCCGTTCGGGGTCGTCACGACCCAGTACTCGCCGTTCTGGGCGCCGTTGGAGGCACCGGTCTTGTACTCCACGCGCTCGTTGGCGTCGTTCTGTGCGTGCCAGGCGCCTGTGGAGTCGTCCTTGACCAGCGTCGTCGTCCGGCCGTCCAGCGACAGGGTGATGGTGTTGTCCGACGACCAGCAGTTGTCCCAGGTCTGGGTCGCGCCGGAGGGATTCTGATGGCACGACTGGTACGACCGCTCGATGAACCCCGGGCTGTAGTCGAACCCGTCGCCGATCCACGATGCCTGGTTGTTGGTGGACGAGGTCAGGCCGTCCTGGGACTGCGAGTCGTAGCCGAGCAGGACACTGGGGTGGAGATCGCCGGGAACCGGGGGCAGGGAAATGGGGTACGACCAGCTGAAGGCGTCCGTGCTGCCGCCTGCCTGCCAGGAGCTGGAGGGCTGCAGGGAGGTGGCCGTGAAGTCGCCTCCGCCACCGCCGGATGACGAGGTCGCGGCCAGCACCATCACGCTGTTCTGCGTCATCGAGGTCATCGGCGCCATCGACGCTCGCCGCTTCGACGTTCCCGCCGAGGAGTTGGGCGTGACGCTCGCGGTGGTGTGCCCGGCCTGGGACTGACCAGCGGGAAGGGCAAGGTCCGCACGGAGCCGGCCGAGCTTGCCGTCGTTCACGGAGGACAGCGGCTTCTGGGTACGGCAGCGTGCCAGGTGTGGTGTGGTCAGTGCGCAGGCGGGCAGTGCGACGAGGTGCAGCCGGGACGCCCAGTCCGCTCCGAAGGCGGAGCCGAAATTCCGGTATTCCAGGGACAGTTGGACAGTGCCCGCGGTCGTGGCGGCATCGGTCTGGTTGACCGTCATGAGCACGCCGTTCACTCCGGCCGCGGTGGCCTTCGCACGGGGCAGGACCTGCACCCGCACTCCCGAGGGAGTGTGCGGCGCGGCGGTCCCGGTGTGGGATCGGCCCTTCGTGGAGTGCGCCGTGGCAGGACCGACCCACACCGGCAGGGAGCCGGCCCGCACCGGGGTCTTCCGCTTCGCGCCGGCCGTCGTCGGGCGCAGGCCTTCGGGCGCCAGCGTCACCTGGGCGCTCCCGCTGGGCCAGGAGACCGCCGACGGCCGGTATCGCGGCGTCGCCTTGGGCTTGTGGTAGTGGGAGACGACCGGAGTGACCGGCACCGACTTGTCATGCCGCACTGACGGTGGATGGCGGTGCGCAGCGGCCGCGACCGGGGTTGCCTGGAGTACTCCGACGCAGAGGAACGCGGTCGTGGCGAGGGCGGTCAGCGCGCGCGAAGCCGTACGGCTCCGCCACCGTCTGCCCGCCCCGCCCACCCAGCCGCGTCTGCCTGATCTGCCGCCTCGGTCGTTACCGGAAGCCACAAGTCCCCCTCACATTGACGGTGGCTCAATTTCAGCCCTGCGGACGCTAACAACAGGGCGTTTGCGCTGAGTAGCCCCGCCAGAGGGCCTTAGCTGATCTATTACTTACGCCAATTCGACACACAGCGATCACAACTGGGGCCAATCCTCTCCCCATGTGCTGCACATGCTCTGGCTTTGACTCTGGCGGGCTCCTAGCGTCTGTCCGAAACCCGATCATCTGGCTCACTGGAACAGGAAGACATCACCTGATGCACCCACAACGCGCCACCGGCAGACGCAGACCGGGCGTACGGCGGCGAACAGCGCTGACCGCGGCGCTCGCCGTGACCGCGGTCCTGGCGGCGGGCACCTCGGCCTACGGCACGGTCCCGAGACCCCCGGCGGGGACCCAGGCCCACTACTCCACCGGGCGCTCGGCACCGCTCGCCCACAGCAGCCACCGCTCCGGCCTGACGCCCATGCGCGACGGCTACGGTGCGTCGGGGTCGGCTGAGCGGGCGATGCAGGCCGCCTCGAAGAAGGCGGCCCGGACGGGACGCCCGACGACGGTCGGCTCGCTGACCACTGCCGACCAGCAGATCACCGCCCGTCCCCAGGGCGGGTTCGTCCTGACGTCGAACCCGGAGCCGGTGCGCGCCCGCAAGCACGGCACCTGGGTGCCCGTCGACCTGCGTCTGCACCGGTCGGCGGACGGCACCTGGTCCCCGGCCGCCACCGCGTACGGCACCGAGTCGTTCTCCGGCGGTGGCCGTACGCCGCTCGTCACCACGGCCTCCGGCGGCCAGGACATGGCCGTCACCTGGCCCGGCACACTGCCGGCCCCGGTCGTCCACGGGGCGACGGCCACCTACCGGTCGGTTCTGCCCTCGGTCGACCTGGTCGTCTCCGCCACGCCCTCGGGCGGCTTCACCGACACGCTGGTGGTGAAGTCGGCGGCCGCCGCGAAGAACCCGGCCCTGGCCACCGTCCGCCTGGGTGTCAAGGTGACCGGCGGCCGGCTCGCCCAGCGCGGCAACGGTGCACTGGCGATCCTCGACTCCCGCAGGCGTGAGGTGATGGACGCCGCCACACCGTTCATGTGGGACTCCAACACCACCCTGCACGCCCCCGCCGGGAAGAAGACGACCGAGCCGGCGAGCGGCGCCAGGATCGGTCCGGACGCCTCCGACGCGTCCCACCCCGGCCTGGCTGCGCGCGTCGTCCCGGTGCGGACCCGACTGTCGGCGTCCACGCTCTCGCTGATACCCGACAGGCGGACGCTGTCCGCCGCGTCCACGGTGTTCCCGCTCTACATCGACCCCACGTTCAACTGGCATCCCTACGACCCGGCCGCGCCGGCCTTCGACGAGGTCAAGCAGGGCTGCCCCGGTTCCTCGTTCTACAACCAGACCGGCTCGACCGCGGACGGCGGCAATCTCGGGGTCGGCTACAACGGCTGGCCCGACGGCTGCAGCACCGGCAAAGAGCACGCGATTTACCAGTGGCGGCTGTCCTCGACCATCTGGGGCGCTCACATCAACAGCGCCACCGTGGAGGCGCAGGAGATCTACTCCGCGTCCTGCGGAGCGGGCACCTACACGGTCAACCTGCACTGGTCGGGCGGTATCGGCTCGGGAACGGACTGGAACAACCGGCCCGGATACCTCAACTACTCGACCTCAGCGGGCTTTCCTCGGGCCTACAACCCCACCTACTGCCCGAGCAACGGCTCGGTGAGCGAGGGCCTGGACGTCCTGACCCCGATCCGGAACATGGCCTCCGGCCACGGCACCTCATTCGCCGGCACCCTCAGCGAGGACGGGGCGGAGTCCCGCGGCGACGACATGGGCTTCTCCCGGTTCACCCACAACCCGGCACTCCAGATCGAGTACAACATCATCCCCTCCGCACCCAGCGCCGCCTCCATGTCCGCGGTCTCCGGAGCCGACGACGCGGCCTGCGACACCTCCTCCCCGTATCCGTACATGGGCAAGACCATCGCGAGCACCCCGCCAGTGCTCAAGGCCAAGGTGTCGGACGGCGACGGCGACAAGCTGCAAGCCACCTTCCAGTACTGGGTCAACGGATCCTCGACCAAGTACACCGGGCTCAGCGGCGACAACCTCGCCAGCGGCTCCACCGCCAGCTACAGCGTCCCGTCCAGTTTCATCAGCTCGCTGACCAGCGGGCAGGTGGTCGACTGGCAGGCCAAGGTCAGCGACGGTGAGGACTCCACGTCCTACAGCCAGTCCCCGACCTGCCACTTCACCGCCGAGCCGACCGCGCCGGACACTCCGACCGTCACCTCCGAGAACAATCTCTTCCCCGATACGCACAACGGTGGCGGCGCAGGAGCCGCCGCGGGAACCGCGGGGAAGTTCGACCTCGCCACCAGCGGCGGCGCGAGCGCGACGAAGTTCGTCTACAACCTCGACCAGTCGCCCCCCACCAGCAACCCACCCGCCAACGAGACCGTCACCGCGACCAACAACACGGCGACCGTGACCGTCACCCCGCCCTCCCCCGGCCCCCACACCCTGTGGGTTTACGCGGTGGACGCGGCCGGGGACTTCTCCGGCGGCTACGGCTACGCCTTCGAGGCCACCGGACACGCAGGCAGCAGCTGCACCAGCCTGTCCACGTGCATGAACAACACCGCGATCAGCCCGGACAGCAACATGTCCGAGGGTGCCGCCGACGGAACGGCCAGCTTCTCCGCCACCGACCTGACCAACGCCGGCTGGACCAGCGGAGGGAAAGTCACGATCGACGGCGCCACCTTCACCCTCCCGGCCTTCGGTTCGGGCCAGAAGGACAACGTGCTGGCCGCCAACCAGACCGTCACCTACAGCGGCTCGGGCAACGCACTGGTGTTCCTGACGACCTCCACCAACGCCAACCTCGCCGACCCCGGAGCCATCCAGGGCGACACCACCGCACCGTACGTGCCCGCGGACACCGGCGTCTCCGGCTCCTACTGCTTCTCCGGTACCGACCCGGACGACGTGTGCCCCGCCAGCGGCACCATCACCTACACCGACGGCACCAGCACCACCTACTACCTGACCACGCCCGACTGGATCAGCGGTCCGGCCACCCTGGCGGCCGTGGCGCTGCCGCACTGGAACAAGCCGTCCGGCCAGGTCTCCAACAGCGCCTACCAGCCGAAGATCTACCCCTTCGCCGTACCCGTCGACCCCAGCAAGACGATCGCCTCGGTCACCCTGCCCGACGTTTCCGACCACGTCGGCAACGGCACGCAGGCGTTGCACATCTTCGGCATGGCCACCCGCAACACCACGGCCGGAACCCCCGAGGCGAACGGCAGCACCGCAGCGGCGGCCTCCGGCCAGTCCTGGACCGGCGCATGGGCCAACGCGAACGAAGGCCAGTACAGCAACCAGGGCGGCAACTACTCCAACCAGACCATCCGCATCGCGCTGAAGCCCTCGGTCTCCGGCGGCACCGTCCGGGTCAAGCTCGACAACGCCCTGGGCACCAGCAAACTGTCCATCGGGCACGCCACCATCGCGCGCGACTCCGGATCCGGCTCCCCCTCGGCCACCCCGAGCGGCACCCCGACGGCACTGACCTTCGGCGGCAGCCAGTCGGTCACGATCCCCGAGGGCGGCATGGTGTACAGCGATCCGCTGAACTTCACCGCCACCGCGGGCCAGTACCTGCTGGTCTCCTACCAGCTGTCCAACACGGTCCCCTACCTCGTACAGCACTCCTACGCCAACAACGCCTACGAGTACCTGACCGCGACCGGCGCCGGTGACAAGACGACCGACACCACCGGGACGCCGTTCTCCGGCACCGGCACCTTCCAGGGCTGGTTCAGCGACCTCGCCACCGACGTGGACGTCTCCACCGCCCAGATTCCCACCCAGGCGGTCCTCGGTGACGGCCTGATCGATCCGTTCCAGCCCAACACCACCCCGACCAACACCAGCGGCTACCGCGTCTCGGACACCCTGGCAGGGGCCGAGCCCAGTACTCCCAGCCCCTACGGCACGATCGCCGAGGGCATCGAATCCAACCAGCTCATGGGGGACAACCCGGAGACCTACAACGGCAGCACGGTCGGCGGTCCCTCGGCCCTGTCCCGCATCGACCGGGACATCCTCGACCAGCCGGGCATCAGCAACGTCGTCCTCTACGAAGGCCTGGAAGACCTGCTGTTCGGCCGAACCGACGCGGATCTGGAAGCCAACGGATACACCGCCCTGCTCCAGCAACTCCAGGGCTGGGGCATCGCCACCACCCTGACCTCGCTCACCCCGTGCGACGGCTACGCCGGTGACGGCGCCACGCCCAACGACTCCTGCAGCAGCACGGTCGACGGGTACCGCACCAACGTCAACGGCTGGCTGAGCGGCGGAAACCTGGGCAGCCCCTGGTCGACCCCCGCGGTCTACTACGCCGACTTCGACGCCGCCGTCTCCGTCCCCGACACCAGCAACGGCGAGGAGAAGCTCCACGCCCAGGCCGACCCGGGCGACCACGTCAACATCACCAACGCCGGCTACGCGGCGGAAACGACAGCGATCCTGTCCCCGCACGACACCTGGGCGCTCGACGACGGCACCAACTACACCACCGCCAACGACACCGCGCCCACCGACACCCCCTACACCGTCAACGACACCACCGGCGTAGGCAGCAACACCCTGAACCTGAACGGCACGACCACCTGGACCAGCGACAGCACCCGCGGAGAGGTACTGTCCTTCGACGGCAGCACCGGTTACGCCGCCAGCAACGGACAGGTCCTCAACACCGCCGGAAGCTACTCGGTCTCCGCCTGGGTCGATCCCTCCTCGCTGCCCACGCACAACGCCACCGTCGCCGGACAGGACGGCAGCCAGGCCAGCCCCTTCTACCTTCAGTACAACTACGCCATCAAGGGCAGCCCCGGCTGGGCCCTCACCTTCACCGGCGGCGACACGACCAGCCCGGCCTTCACTGACGCCTTCGCCTCCGGAGCCACCGCGAACACCTGGACCCACCTGGTCGGCGTCTACAACGCCGCCACCAAAACGGCCCAGCTGTACGTCAACGGCACACTCGCCGCAAGTGCGACCAACGTGACCTCCTGGAGCGCCACCAACGCGTTCTCCATCGGACGCTCGAAGTACAACGGGAACAACACCGACTTCTTCCCCGGCGCCATCAGCGACGTCCAGGCGTGGAACTACGCGCTGACCCCCAACCAGGTCACCGCCCTCTACCAGCAGATCCAGTAACGGCAAAGGAAACAGCAACCCCATGTCCTTCATCACCGGCTCCGGTCGGCACGCCAAGCCACGCCCGGCGCGCATGCGTGCCGCCATGGCTACCTCGGCGCTCGCCGCCGCCACCGCCGCGGGCAGCGCCCTCGCCTCAGCCCCAGCGCAGGCCGCCACACCGACCTCGGTCACCGCGGCTGCCACGACCACGTACACCGTCAAAGCGGGCGACACCCTGTCCGGCATCGCGCAGGCCCAGCATGTGCCCGGCGGTTGGCAGGCGATCGCCCAGGCCAACCACCTCGCCAGCCCGTACACCATCTATCCCGGCGAGCACCTCGTGCTTCCCACCGCCTCCAGCGGATCGACCGCGGCGCTGCCCTTCCCCGTCCCGGTCACGGTCGGCAAGGCGACACAGGTCATCACCGTCCAGGCACACGGCACCTACGCCACCGTCATCGCGTGGCAGAAGAGCGGAACAACCTGGAAGCAGGTCTACTCCACCACCCACGCCCGGGTCGGAGCGAACGGGGTGACCGACGGCGCCACCCGCAAGCAGGGCACCGACACCACGCCGAGCGGCACGTACACCATCACCCAGGGCTTCGGTGTCGGCGCCAACCCCGGGACCAAGATGCCCTACCACCACGTGGCCTCGGACGACTGGTGGGTCGAGGACCCCTCCTCGGCCTACTACAACCAGATGCGCACCTCGGAACAGGGCGGCTTCCCCCTCACCGAGACCGGTGTGCACGGCAGCGAACACCTCATCAACTACCCCACCCAGTACCACAACGCCCTCGTCATCAACTTCAACACCAACCCCGCAGTCCCCGGACGCGGCGCCGGAATCTTCCTCCACGACCTCGGCCCGCAGGCAGGCCCCACAGCAGGATGCGTCGCCCTGCCCGCCACGGTCATGACCGAGATAATCCGCTGGATCGATCCCGCCCAGCACCCGGTGATCGCCATCCACTAGCACCCGCAGCGGCGACGCACACAACCAGGGGCCGCGGCCGATACACCGATCGCGGCCCCTGAGGCATTTGGGTCTGCCCTGGCCCGGCAGGCCGTAACCCGCGCGACTGGTGCCCGTTGCTCTGGCATGGACGAACTCCTCGACCCCAGATTCGGCATGCCGGAGTTGTACGAGCCACGTCTGCCATTGCCCACTCTCACAGAGGCGCACCAACTCCTGGACGCCCTGCAGCACTTCGGCACGACCGATCACGACTTGGGCGCATAGGCCCGCCACTTCGCCGCCGAACTCGCTGGCCGTGTCCCCTCACACGACGCCTAACGATCGACCCCGCCCTGCTCGTCGAGAAGTCGAGTGTCGACGGGCTCCGGTCGGCGTCGCATGGGCTTCCAGGGCCGTCACCGGGTCCGGTATCGCAAAACGGCAGGTAAGTGGGTGAAACTCTTATAGAGTCCCCCTGCACTTGCTCGACTCCAAAGGGGGGTTCCTTTGCGCGCTCGTCTTGCCGTCTCAGCGGTGGTCATCGCCGTGGCCGGTGTCTTCTTCAGTGCACCGGCCGCGTCCGCGGCGACGCTGCCGTCGACCAACACCGCACATCACTGCATCCACCACACCACCGGCGTATGCGGCTGGACGCACCACCAAAAGCCCCGGGACAAGTACGAGACGGCGAAGTGCCAGGACGCCTCACTGTCGTACTCGCGGCACTCGCAGGGCACCTGCTCCCACCACCACGGCGTCCGCTACTGGTTCAAGTAGCCCTCTCCCTTCCACAGACCGGCCGCCTGCTCCGCGCCCGGAGAAGGCGGCCGGCGCGCTGTCCAGGCGGCCATGAGCCTGTGCCACCCACTACATGACCCACGACAGGTCGATGGAGGGGTAGCCGCTTCTGCCCCTGAACAAGTCGATCGTGATCTCTTCACGTGCCGCCCTACAGTCGACCTGTGACAAACACATGGAGACGGCTGACTGACCGTCTGGCGGGGAAGACCGAGCCGGAGCCTCTGTGGGATGAAGGGGTTCCGGACCACATCGATGCGCCCATCCGTGACTGGGTCTACAAGACGCTGCACATGTACGGGATGGCAACCCCCGTGGCAGTGCGGCTGAAGCTGCCGTCCAGATTTCTCAAGAGCCGCGACCCAAACGCCGAGCTGGCCAATCTCGACGACCGGATGAGCAACCCGATGCTGCGCCTGGAAGTAATCGACGACACGCTGGGCTGCCTGCACCACGCGCTGCAGGGAGCAGAGTGGCAGGACCGTGCCATCGCCGCTTCGCACGTCCGCGAGCTGGAGGGCATCCTGCGCGAGGGGGATTCTGCCTTCACGGTATCCGAGGACGGCAGCAGGCTCGAACGCCGGATGGACGAGACGCTCCACGCCCTCTACGACAAGGCCGTGGATGCTGGGGCCTCGAAAGCAGATACGGCGGCCGATCATCTCCGTGCAGCGTTCTCCGAGGCGTACGGGATCAAGCCCGACCCGAGTGCCGCCTGCTCCCGTGCCATCAAGGCCGTTGAGGCCGTCGTCAACCCGCTCTTCCTTCCCAACGCGCCCGAGCCCACCCTCGGCAAGCTGCGTGCTCACTTGGATCAGGGGCGCCACAAGTACGAGATGCTCATCTCCGACAAGACGGGGGCCCCGCGGACATTGACGCGGTCGTCGCGATGATCAGCCTGCTCTGGCACGGACAGCGGGATCGCCATGAGGGAGGACTCACCAGCGCTCCCGTGACCCAGGAAGGCGGCGGAAGCGGCCGTACACACGGCTGCGATCCTGGTCCACTGGATCTCCAGCGGCAGCATCCGGAGGAAGTAGGCGCGGCAGGGTGCCCGCAGCGCCACCCGCTTACGAGTCGAACGGCTGGCGCAGGTCCAGGTAGCAGCGCAGCCCTACGCCCGGCTCGCCGGGCGCCCGGGTCGTCCGGTCATCTGTCGCGGTCGCCCAGCGGCCAGCGTCCGTCTCTTGGGAGGCGAAAGCGGCACGACATGTTCTGGAATCAGCACGCCCCGCTGTCTGCGATGACATCCGCGCGCGGCATCAATGGAATGTCACTACGTTCGCGTCACCTGCGACAGTGGGCGGTGCTCGCTGTGACCAGTCGTATGCGTGGCGCCCCGCCACAGGCGGCGCGGAGGGAACGCCACGAAGACTGCCTGGCACGCTACCCCAGCAGCCGGACCGGGCAACACAGAGCAGGCGTACGGGGCACGGCGGTCAGCCGGCGCATCCGCTCATGGGCGCAGGGTGGAGGTGTACTGGCTCCTGCTGTCGCCGAGGTAGCTGTTGGTGTCGTAGGCGCCCTTCGGGGTGAGCAGCCAGTAGGCATCCACCATCGGCTCGAAGTGCCACGTGCCCGTGTAGGCGCTCTTGCCGAAGGTGACGTGCAGGTAGACGTGGCCGACCTTGCCGGATGCGACCTTCACCGTGGGCGAGTAGCCGGGAAGATCGAGACCGATCAGTCCGTTCGACTCGTAGTGGCTGGCCTTCTCCCAACGGTGGTGTACCGGATTCCACCAGGTGGCGGAGATCCCACGCATCTGCTTGAAGCCCGGGGCGGCGAAGTTCCACAAGGACAACGCAAAGCCGGCCGGGGCCAGAACGTCCCGGGACCTTTGCACGTAAGACATGGTGACGTCGATCGTGCCGCCCCGGTGCATAGACGACGGGATACCGCTCGCCCACTCCTTCAACGTCCCGATCTGGTGAGGCGCGGACACCTGCGTGCCGGCCGGGGCCGCGGACGCTGTACCCGTGCTGATCGGCACCAACCCCAGTACCATGGCAGCTGCAACCGCGGCGGCACGTATACGTGTTCTCATGCTGTCCCCTCCCGGTGATCCATTAGCCGCGCATATTACGCACCAGCCCGCCCTGCCCGGGTAAGGCCACGGCAAGGCCGCCCGCGGCACACGCACGCCCGGTACAGCGCGCAGCAGTTCTACGAGCGCGACGGGCACCTCCGGGTGCCGCGCAAACACGTCGAGATGATCGTGGTCGGCGAGGACGGCGAGGACCAGGAGGAGCGGGAGTGCCGGCTTGGGGCGTGGATTGGCCGGAAGCGATCCTTGACTGCGCATCACCAAGTGTTTGCCCCCGTGTCTCGTGCTCGGGCAACTCTGCCTGCTCATCGGGGCGAGCTGAGCAGGTGGATCCAAGGCTAAGATCGCGCAATCGCCATTGCGATCACCGCACGTCCAGCGGCCGCGAGGGCCGTGTCGGAAGGTTCGGGCTCCGAAAGGCTCCGGAAAAGGGAGAGGCAGGGAACTCGCTGTGGAAGAGCCGCGTCGCCAGAGTGGCCGGTACGAGCTGGGCCAGGTGCTCGGCCGTGGTGGCATGGCGGAGGTCTACCTCGCGCATGACACCCGCCTGGGCCGCACCGTGGCAGTGAA
>NZ_JBIATN010000043.1:0-49074 GCF_042891825.1 Streptomyces sp. NPDC001852 | reverse complement strand
GGGTGGTGTGGTGTATGACCGCGCGGGGGGGTTACTGGCGGTCCGGGGTGGCGCCGTCGGGTAACCGGGGGGTGTGGGGGTCGGGGGCGCGCGCGACCTGGGCCGCGCCCCCCCCGACGACACCGCGCAGCGCCAGCACCCGGCACAGGTCGACCCGGTTGGCGCCCGTGCTCGTCCCGCTGTAGCTCGCCACCGCCGAGTCGGGCACGAAGTGGTCGACGGCGGCGAGGTAGCCGGCGAGCCGGCCGGCCGGCAGGGCGTCGTACATCAGCACGCACACGTCCAGCAGTGCCTGCGGGGCGCCGATCTGCCAGCTGTACCAGTTGCCGTAGCGGGTCTGGTCCGCGTTGTAGACGTCGCCGTGGAGGTGGTCAAGGCCGGTGAGGACCGCGTCCCGCAGATCCGCGTCGCCGGTCAGGCCGGTGCCGGGCTGGGAGTAGGCCTGTGCGAGCGTGCTCAGCCGGGTGCAACTGGTGTTCATGTTGCCCGAGTAGCCGTACGACTCCTGGTCGGTGTCCGGGTCCGGGTCGGCGTAGACCAGGTCGGGCCACAGGGAGCCGGGGGCGGGGGCCATCGTGGCCCGGTACCGGCCCGCCGTCGTGCCCAGGTCGGCGAGCCGGCTCGTGAACGGTTCGGCGGCGGGGTCGAAGCCCTCGCCGAGGATCAGGGTGCGCCACCTCGCCCGGAGCGTCGCGAACTCGTCCGACGCCGCGAACGCCCGGGTCCCGAGACCCAGGGCGAGAGCGGTTCCCGAACAGACGGCCAGAAAACCACGGCGTGACCAAGGAGTCGTCATGACGGCGCTTTCTAGCACGCGCTTTCTCAAACGCTCAATACCTCTTTCGGAGTTGCGTGTTCCGATCGTTTCGGTGTGGCCGGTCGACCCTGAACGGCGCCACCCGCGTCGCCGTATCTCAGTGCGGGGACGACGGAAGGAGATCCAGGTGCCGACACCGCCCGATCCCGAACGGCCGCGTCCCGGACCGGTCCTGGAACCCGTCCGGGTGCTGCGGCCCCGCCGCCTCGACGGCCTCGCGGAGCTGATGCGCGAGATGGAGAGCGCCCCGGCGCGAGCGGCGCACGCCGACGAGGCGGAGACGCAGGAACTGCCGCCCGTACCGCCGGTCCGCACTCCTCCCCACGCCGACGACCGGCCCCGCGTCCTGCGCCGGACGGCCGTCGCCGGGGCCGTGGCCGCCGCCGCCCTCCTCGGGTTCGGCGGCGCGCTGCTCCTGCCCGGCCGCGAGCAGGCCGCGGCGACCGTGCCCCCGCACCGGCCGGCCGCGACCGCACCGCCCCCCGCTGCACCGGCCCCCACCGCATCCCCCGCGCCCACCACCGCCACCGACCCCGACGGCCCCGGCACGCTCCGCCAGGGCGACACCGGCCCCGGCGTCGCCGAACTGCAGAAACGGCTGCTCCGCATCCCGGACGTCTACCGCGACGGCTCCACCAGCGGCACCTACGACGCCGGCCTCACCGCGGCCGTGGCCCGGTTCCAGCTCTGGTACGGCATCAGCGGTGACGAGACCGGCGTCTACGGCGACGACACGCGCCGCGCGCTGGAGTCGCGGACCGGCCCGGGCGACGATTCATGAGCGGTACGCGGGGAACCCCGGGAGAGCGGCGCGGACCGTGCCCGGGCCTCCGTGTGCACGCCGAGGCCGGGCCGTAGCGGCGGACGGGAGCGCGGTGCCATGACGGACGTGGACGGTGCGGCGAGCGTGGCCGGAGCCGGCCCGCAGGAAGGCATGGACGGCTCCATGGACGGCTTCTTCCAGCGGCTGAACCCCGACATGTGTGTGGTCACGGCCGTGGCCGACGGGGAGCGGGCCGGGTGTCTGGTCGGCTTCGCCTCGCAGTGCTCCATCCGGCCGCTCCGGTTCACGGTCTGGCTGTCCAAGGCCAACCACACCTACCGCGTCGCCCGGGCCGCACAGCACCTCGCCGTCCATCTGCTCACCCGCGACCAACGGGACCTCGCGGAACTCCTCGGCGGCCGGACCGGCGACAGGACCGACAAGTTCGCGCGCCTGGACTGGACGGAGGGCTACGGCGGCGCGGTGGTGCTGCGGAACACGGCGGCCTGGTTCGTCGGCACCATCCTCCACCGCACCGACGGCGGCGACCACGTCGGCTTCGTCCTGGACCCGGTGCAGTGGGGCGGGGGGCGCGGCGGGCCGCTGCTGCGCCTGTCCGACGCGGCCGGCATCCACGCAGGTCACCCTGTGGACTGAACGGGTTCGAACACCGGGCAACGCCCTGACGAAAGGCATTGCCCCGGCGGTGGCCCGGCCCCCATCATGGGCAGCCCCGCGGCCGAGCGTCGCGCGTTCCCCCGCACCACTACCGAAAGCCGGCCCGATGACCGCCTCCCGCATCCCGGGCCTCCTCGTGCCCGCCGTCTTCCTGTTGGCCCTGGTCGTCGGGGTGTGCTGGTACTGGCGGCACCGTGACGACGACTGATCCGCGGCCCCGCCACCCCGCGGACCGTCACCGGATCCCGGCGCGGTGTGGCCCTAGTCGTCCGTGTCCGGCGCGTCCGTCACGTCGTCCAGCGGCATCCTGATGTCCACCACGCACACGTCGTCCCGCCCCTCCTCCGCGAGCATCGTGGTGAGCAGCGCGTCCAGTGATCCGCAGTCACCGCAGCCCTGGGCGCGCACCGCTTCGGCCAGCCGGTCCAGGCCCGCGTCGAGGCTCTCACCGGGGCGTTCCACCAGACCGTCGGTGTACAGCAGCAGCCGGTCCCCGGGCTCCAGACGGAGTTCCGCCGCCTCGAAGAGGGGGGCCGCGGTCGCGCCGAGCAGCATGCCGGCGGGCCGGTCGAGATAGCGCACCTCGCCGCCGCGCACGAGCAGCGGCGGCAGATGCCCGGCCTGCGCCCACCCGAGCACGCGCCGGCCGGGGTGGTAGCGGGCGAGCACCATGGTGGCGGTGGCCTGGCTGTCGGGGGAGTGCAGCAGCAGGTAGTTGAGCCCCGCCAGTGCCTCGGTCAGCGAGGAGCCGGTGCTGACCATCCCCTTCGCGGTGAACCTGAGCTGGGCCATCGTGGCCACGGCGTCGACGCCGTGGCCCGCCACGTCACCGACCACGAACAGCGCGTCGTCGCCGGGGAGTTCGATGGCGCTGAACCAGTCGCCGCCCACGTGGATGCCGGACTGCGCGGGCAGATACGCGACCTCGACTCGCAGCCCCGCCCGCCGCACCGGCTTGCTCGGCAGCGGCAGCAGCGCGTGCTGCAGCCGGGCGGCGAGGGCCCGCTCGGCCTGCAGGATCCCGCGCTGCAGCAGCATCGCCCGCTCGCTCTCCACCAGCGCCAGTTCCGCGCTCCGCTGCCGGGTGAGGTCCTGGACGAAGCCGCGCACCTCGACGGCGGTGCCGTCCGGCGCCGTGACGGCCTCCGCCACCAGTCGCAGATGCCGGACACCCCCGTTCGTCCCGATGCGGAACGGCACGTCGAACGGCCGGGCGTGGCGGGTCAGTTCGACGATCGCGTGGGTGAGCGGGCCCGCGTCCTCCGGCAGGGCGAGGTCCGGGAGCCGTTCGAGAGCGAGCGGCTGCTCCGCGGCGGACCGGCCGAGCACGGCATAGGCCTGCTCGGACCACGAGCTCTCCCGGGTGATCAGGTTCCAGTTGGCCCAGCCGAGGTTGCCGAGCCGCTGCACATCGGCCAGGCGCTGCGCCTGCCGCTGAGCGGGTTCGTGCCGCAGCCAGGTGACCAGCAGGCCCTCGCCCAGCGGGGCGGCCCGCACCGAGTAGGTGCCGGTCACGGGCACCTCGCCGGCCACCTCGTGGTAGACGAACGGCTCGCTCTCGAACGGCACGCCCGCCTCCAGCGCCCGGAGACAGCCGTGCCACAGCGCCTCGCCCGCGACGGACGGGTAGCACTCCAGGACCTGTCTGCCGACCATCTCCCGGCCGGACCGGCCGAGCACGTCGACCGTCTCCGCGGTGGCGGCCTCGATGCGGTAGTCCTCCACCTCGCCGGAGGCGGCGCGCAGCGGAGTCAGCAGGATCGCCGCACCCGGCAGCGCGTCGAACACCGCCTGCACGGTCCGGGAGACGGCCTCGCCGGGGCGTTCCGGGGGAAGGCCGAAGGCGCGCAGCCGGCCCGCGCAGAGCCGGGCCACGGCCAGCAGCAGGTCCCGCTCGCGCGGCTCGAACGACCCGCCGCGCCTGCGCAGCACGCCGAGGGCGACACACGCGGTCTCGCCGTCGGGCACCGGCACCGGCAACCAGGCCCTGCTGGCCCAGCGCTCCGGCGGCTCCCCGATCAGCAGGTACCGGTCGCGGTCCCCGGAGTGGTCCTCCAGCCACCGCGGCTCACCGGACCCCAGGGCGTCGAGCGCGGCCACTCCGCGGACCGGGGGGACGTACCGCCACTGCGCGGCGAGGGTCGCGTCGACCCCGGCGTGCCCGATCAGTTCGAGCCCGCCCTCGGGCAGCCGCTCGTACAGCATCACCGCGTCGGCGTCGGTCTCGGGCGCGATGTGGTCCAGCAGACACCGGGCCAGCTCGTGCGGCGTGTCCGCCCGGACCAGGTCCCGGCCGATGCGCCCGAGCGTCTTCGCGAGGTCCGCCGTGCCGGTGGGTGCGGCGTTCCACGTGCCGGCGGCCGGCGGTCCGACGGGGGCCGCGGACGTGCCGGGCGGTCTCTCGTTCGGCGGCAGCAGGGCACCGAGGGTGAGCCAGCACTGTTCGACGAGCGTGCGGTTGCCGTCCCCGGCGCACCGCTGCAACTCCTCGTGCGCGGCTTCCGCGGTGCACCCTGTGACGGCCATCAGCACGCCCTTGGCCCGCTCCACGACCGCCGAGGTCGCGGCCAGGTCCCGCAGCCGTTCCAGCTCGGCGCGCTGCCGGGCCACGATCCTGGCCAGTGCGACAAGATCGTCGCCGGCGTGGTCCACCGGGTGCGCGCGCTCGCTCGTCACGCGATGAGCATGGCACACCGGGGGCCGTTCGATCACTCGTCCGCGGGATCCGGTTTTCATACGACCTTCACACCGGCTTCGCGCCACCTTCCACACCGGCTCCGTACGACCGTCCGGCGGTGGAGCGAGTCGTCTGCACGGACCGCAGCCACAGGGCCTGCGAGGTCGTCAGCCCGGTGCGGGCCCGGTGGATCAGCGGCCCGTGCCACGTGCGGCCAGGGCCTCGCTGACCGCGCGGACGCTTCGGGCGATGTGCTGCAGCTGCATCACCTCGGCGGCGTACAGCTTGATCGTGTGCTCGATGACCGACTCGGGGAGGCCCAGCATCGGCAGCTCGGCCCGTGCGGTCTGCAGGGCCGTCCGGGCGACCCGTATCTCCTGCTGGACCTGCAGCTGGGCGTGCCGGGCGAGCAGGACGGGGTGGCGGATGAGGGCCGGATAGCTGGCGTAGCGCGCGGGGATGAGGTCGCGCAGCCACTTGGCCGCCGAGCGCTCCCAGTCGTACGAGCCCGGCTCCTTGACCTGGCAGGGCCAGTCAGGGCTGATACGCGTGCTGGTCAGAGGCATGATCATCGCTTCCGGTGTGCGGCGTCGTGTGGGTGGTCGACGGGGTGCGGGGCGGCCCCGGCCTAGGGGATGGCCGGGGCCGCCACGGGCGCGTCGCGCAGACGATGCGCCCCGGTACACCCCGCGCGCCGACGTGGGTAGGGGACGGCGGCGGGGGGTGTCCGTGCAGGGGCCCCGGGCGTCGGCGACCGGCGCTGCGCGGTGACTTGCGTACGCATGGGCGGTCCGTCGGCTTTCTCGGGGCGGTGTGCGAGCGGTGGGTCCGCGGGTGCGGAACGCGCCAGGAGTGGGCCGGGCGCGATCCGTGAGCAGTATTTATATATGCCGTCCGCTTTGCAAGACGTATGAAAACATTCATGCGTGATTTGTCGTGGATGATCCCCGTCCGTGGCAGGGGAGACCGCAGGATCTTCACCGCACCCGGTGCAGGGGCGCAGAAACGTGCCCGATTCAGTCCTTCAGGAAGAACTGGTGCTGGTCGGAGAGGTGCTCGTACTTCTCCAGGCGGGCCTGGGTGCGCTCCGGATCGGCGTCGGTCATGGCCTGCAGCAGCGCGGCGGCCATCACGCCCGGCGCGGCGTAGGAGTCGAACACCAGCCGTGAGCCGGTACCGGTGGCGAAGGTGACGTCGGCCTCGTCGGCCACCGGCCCGAGGGCGAGGTCGGTCACCAGGGCGACCTTCAGACCGGCGCCGCGGGCCACCCGGACGGCCTGGAGCGTCTCCTGGGAGTGCCTGGGCATGGCGAAGGCCAGTACCCAGGTGCCGCCGGCCTCACGGCACTGCAGCAGCGCGTCGTAGGCCACGCTGCCGCCCCGGGTGACCAGCCGCACGTCGGGGTGGATGCGGCGGGCGGCGTAGCCGAAGTACTCGGCGAGGGACTCCGAGATGCGCAGGCCCAGCACCGTCAGCGGGGTGGAGCGGGACAGCTCGCGGCCGACGCGGATGATCTCGTCGGGGTTGGCGAAGTCCCGCCGCAGGTTCTCCAGGTTCTCGATCTCGGCGTCGACGGCCGCCTGGAGTTCGTTGGCCCGGTTCTCCTCGGCAGGCCCGCCGGCCAGGGTGCTCAGCGCGATCGACTGCAGCCTCTCGCGCAGGGCGGGGTAGCCGCTGAAGCCGACGGCGCCGGCGAAGCGGGTGACCGAGGGCTGGCTGACCCCGACCCGGTCGGCCAGCTCGGTGATGGACAGGAACGCGGCCTCGGTGATGTGCTCGATCAGGTACTGGGCGATGCGCCGCTGCCCCGGCGACAGACGGGGGCCGTCGAAGAGTTCCCTGAGCCGGGAGGTCGGGGCGGCCTCGGCCGCGGGCACGGTCTTGCCGGACGTGATCGCTGATGCCTGTGCGCGTGCCTGCTGCGGCGAGGGCACCGGTCCGCCTCCTTTTTCTGCCACAAGCACTCAACATAGCTCACCCACCGTCAGGAACAGCGGGTTGAGCAGGAGGTTTCAGCGCCGGAAGAGGCTGATGGAATGCCCCACGTCACCGGCCGGCCGACTGCTGCCGACCAGCTCGGCGAGCCGTCCGCGCGCCTTGGCGAGGGCGGAGTCGGAGACCACCAGCAGCCCGTGCACCCGCTCCGGCGGCACCGTGCGCGGATCGGCGGCGTGGATGCCGTAGTACGACGGCACACCACTGCCCTTGTACACCAGCCACACCCGCTCGCCCCCGTGCCGCTGCCGGAGCCGGTCGGCGAGCCGGCCCAAGTCCTGTCCCCAGTCCACGTTGGAGTCGTGCAGCAGCCGGTGGGTGCGGGCGGGGCCGCCGAAGGCCTCGTTGGCGTACGGCAGGTAGTACGGGAAGGTCCGCAGCGAACTCACGCCCGTGAACAGCACCAGCGCGGCCGCCACGGCGGCCGTCCACCGCCGGCCGGGCCGGGGCACACAGGCCGCCGCCACCGCGAGGAACATCGGCACGAACAGCGCGTACCGCGTCCCGAAGTCCCGTGACCCCGTCATGGCCGCCGCGAGCAGCACCCCGGGCGGCAGCAGCACATACGGCGCCGCCCGCCGCAGCCGCCGTACCGCCACGACCGCCACCGCACCCGCCGCGCCCAGCGCCAGCAGCCCGAGCGGCGTCTTCACCAGCAGGGCGGCCGGCAGGTAGTACCAGAGCGAGCCGGTGTACAGGTGCCCGAACAGATACCCCTGCCACGGCTGGTCCTCCAGACCGAACTGCACCCGCATGCCCGCCCGGTAGGCACCGGGGACGGGAAGCAGATCCACCAGCCGGCCGCGCAGCCCGTGCAGGGCCGGTACGGGTTCGGCGGGAGTGAACCGCAGGCCGGGGTCCACGGCGAGATACGCGGCCCAGACGACGGCGACCGCCACCACCGCCACCACGACCGCCCCGGCGAGCGCCGCCGCCACCGTCCGCCGCCGTCCGCCGGGGGCACCCGCGAGGACGGACGGAGCTGTGTGCAGGCGCGTTTCGGCCGTGCCGGGCTGCGGGGACAGGGCCTTGCCCCGGCGAGGGGCGGCCTGGGCCATGAGGGCGGACAGCGACCGTCGGGCCCGGCCCGGGCCGGCAGGGGGCCGGCCGGTCGGTCGGGCGTCGTGTTCCCGGCCGTGTCCTTGGTCCGGGCCGTCGGTCTGCGGTGCCCGCCCTTCTCGGCCGTCGCCCGTGTACGGCCTGTTGGTGGGCGCTGTCCCCTGCTCCCGACGGCCGCTTGTGTGCGGTGCCTCCTGATCCCGGGCGGCGCCGGTGTCCGGTCCGCCCGTCCTCGGCGCCTCGCGTCCGCTGTCCGTGCCCGGGCCCGGCCGGTCCCCCGGTGGCGGCGCAGGGGCCCGGCGTGCAGCCAGGACGGACAGCGCGGCCAGGCCCAGCAGCACCGGGACCGCCGACAGCGCGCTCATCTTCGTCGCCACGGCCGCGCCGAGAGCCGCCCCGGCGAGCGGCAGGTACAGCCCGGGCCGGCGCCGGGCCCGCCACACCAGCCAGGCCGAGGTCAGGACGAATCCGGCCATCGGCACGTCCAGTGTGGCCAGCGAGCCGTGGGCGATCAGATCGGGCGAGAAGGCGTACAGCGCGAGCGCCACCAGACCGCCCGCCCGACCCGTCAGTTCCCGCGCGAACGCGAAGGCGACCAGCCCGAACAGCAGGGTCAGCACGATCACCGGAAGCCGTGCCCACAGCATCACCCGCCAGGGGTCGTTGCCCGACTCGTAGAGCAGATGCCGGCCCACATCCCCCTGGGTGCCGGTGTACGAGGGGTCGTAGTGCGGGTCGGCCACCGCGACACCGGCCGCGATCAGCAGCTTGCCGAGCGGCGGGTGTTCGGGGTTGTAACGGATCCGGTGCTCGTGCAGATAGTCGGTCGCCGTCGCGACGTACACCGGCTCGTCGATGGTCGGCGTCTGCTGGACGGCCGCGGTGACCACCGCCGCGGCCATCTGGGCGAGCAACACCCCGGCCAGCAGGGGAACCAGCCACCGCCGGTGGCGGCGCAGCCAGGCGTACGGGCGGCCGGGGGCCGGCCGTGGCGGCCCCTCGGCGGCAGCCGCACGGGTGAGGAGCAGGTGCTGTTCGCGCGCCATCATCCGCCCCGCGGTGGCACCGGCCGGGGCGCGGCGGGAACGGTCGTGGGCCGGATCATGGCCCTACTGTCGCACCGCTCCCGCCGCCGCAGGCGTCACCGCTTCACGAGTCGTACCGACAGACCTTCTGCCGTGTACACGGGTACGGCCCGCAGCCGCTCGGAGTTCACCTCGATCCTGGTGAACCGGCCGCGCAGCCTGGGCGCGTCGAGGACCGGCAGGGTGCTGCCCTCGGCCGGCGGCCGCTCGGGGTCGAGGTGCAGCGCCGGCACCGCGGAGTCGCCGATCAGGGCGAGGTGCTGCACCGTCAGCGGTGCCTTGCGGCCGGCCCGCAGGGTCACCTTCCCGGCAGCGGGCACAAGGAGTTCGGCGTCGCCCATGGCCAGCGCCGACGGGCGGGTGCCGGACGGCAGCGCGTCGGCGACCAGCCCGGCCGGCCAGGACGCGGCGGCCACCGGGGCGTGCGGCCGCCGGCCGCTGCTCTCGTGGACGTGGTCGGCGACGGGGGCGTCCTCGGCCACGGCGCGCAGCTGCGTCCTGGTGCCGCCCACGTCGACGCCGACCAGGACGTTCGTGGAATCCTGCACGCCTCTTTTAGTCGGTGCTCCGGCTTACGACGGTGGGCGAACCGTGCCTGGGGAAGGGGTGGTTGAGAGCGGTCGGGAAGCCCCGGGACGGGCCTCGGGCGGAGTACGGCAGGCGAGTACCGTGGAGTTCGTTAGGAAGTTAACTAACCAAGTACAGTGCGTCAAGAGGCGTCGCGCTCCGGACCGTCGAGACGACCGGGCCTTTCGCTGTGACGCCGGGTCGCCCATCGCCGTATCCGGGTGGGTGAGCCCTGCCGAGAGCGGTCCATGACCTGTGGGAGAACCGTGGAACACGACGTGGTGACGGCGCCCCGGCTGTCCGAGAGCGCGAGCGCGGTCTTCGCCGTGCTCGCCCGGGCGGGCAGCGCGACCCGGCCGCAACTCGCGGTCCTCGCCGGCCTGTCCAAGCCGACGGTGTCCTCCGCCGTCGCCGAACTGGAGAGCGCCCGGCTCGCCGCCCTCTCCGGCACCGCCTCCAGCGGCACCGGCCGCACCGCCGCCGTCTACCGGCTCGGACCGGACGCCGGTGCCGTGCTCGCCGTCGACCTGGGCCCCGACCGCACCCGGGTACGGGGCTGTGCCCTGGACGGGACCCTGCTGGCCGAGACCGCCGGCTCCCGGGCCGACGCCGCCGACGCCGTACGCGAGGCCCTCGGCGCGCTGCCCGCCGGCACCCCGCTGCGCACGATCGTCGTCGCCGTCGGCGACGTCACCGCACGGGCGGCGGACGGCGGCGGGATGCGTCCGGCGACCGACAAGGCGGGGCCGGTCTTCGACGCCATGGCCGTCGCCCTGCCACCGGCCGTCCCCGTCCACCTGGAGAACAACGTCAACTGCGCCGCTCTCGCCGAACTTCACGAGGGCGCAGCCCGGGGCCGCGGCACCTTCGGCTACCTCCGCGTCGGCGTGGGCGTCGGCCTCGGCATCGTCGTCGACGGCCGGGTGCTGCGCGGGGCGAACGGCGCCGCCGGTGAACTGGCCCGGCTGCCCTACCCCTGGGACGACGGCCGCGAGCCGCGCCGGGAGGCGCTGGAGGAGTACATGGGCGCCGCGTCGCTGCTGCGGCGCGCCGCCGAGGCCTGGCGGGAGACCGACGGCCCGTGCCCGGCCGGCACCGAGCGGCTGTTCGCCCTGGCCGGCCAGGGATGCGCCCCGGCCCGTGCCGTCGTCGCCCGCCACGCCGCCGACGTGGGCCGGCTCGCCGCCGCCGTGGCCGCCGTGCTCGACCCGGGGCTGATCGTGCTCGGCGGCAGCACCGGTGCGGACCCGCAGCTGCTGCCCGGGGTACGGGCCGAACTGGCGCGGCTGAGCTGGCCCACGGAGGTGGTCAGCAGCACGGTCGGCGAGCTGGGCACCGTCGTGGGTGCGGCCCGGCTCGCGGTCGCCCGCGGTGTCCGAACCGTGACCGAGGCCGTGCGAAGGAAGGATTGACGGCCTCCGGCTCGTTCTGCCAATGTCCGGACAAGCGCTTTCTAAGCCGGTCGGGACACCGGCTTGGGGTGGCATCCGGGCAGGACGCGACGTACGGCCCGGCGCACGAGGGCGTGCTCGTGCGACACCGGCCCTCAGCGGCGGCCGGGACCCCACCCGCAGCAGGCGGCGCGGCCGGGCGAGGCCGCCCCCCGGGAGGCGCACGTTCCCGAGCAATGCCCCGTGCCGCAGCCGCCGCGCACCCGTGCCACGGCCTCCGGCCGGGGAATCCGTCACGCACCTCCAGGGAGGACCCGGTGGGTCACCAGATCTCGCGCAGAACCCTCTTCCGCACCGCGGGCGGGCTCGCCGTCGCAGGCGCCCTCGGCCCCGCCCTCACCGCCTGCGCCGGCGGCACCGGAGCGGGCACCACCAGCAGCAGGCTGACCATGACCTGGTGGGGCAGCGACGAGCGGCACGCGGCCTACAAGAAGGCGCTGGCCTACTTCCAGCAGAAGAACCCGAAGATCAAGATCCAGGAGACCTACTCCGGATACGACGGCTACTTCAACAAGTTCAACACCCAGATCGCCGGCGGCAGCACCCCCGACCTGCTGCAGATGGACACCGCACTGGTCGCCCAGTACGCCCGCAAGGGAGTCCTCGCCCCGCTCGACGACTATGTCGGCAAGTCCCTGGACCTCACCGGCTTCTCCAGGACGCTGCTCGCCGCCGGCACCGTCGACGGCAAGCTCTACGGCGTCCCGTCCGGCATCGGCGTCAGTCAGCTCACCGTGAACCGCAGCGGGCTGGAGCGGCTGGGCCTGAGGTTCCCGGACGCCGAGTGGACCTGGGCCGACCTGAAGAAGATCTCCGCCGACGTCAACAAGAAGAGCGGCGGCAAGCTCTTCGGCGTCGACGACGGTGGCGGCGGCACCCTCAACGCCTTCGAGATCTTCGCCCGTGAGCACGGCCAGAACCTGTTCTCGGACGACGGCAAGAAGCTCGGCTTCACCTCGGACACCCTCCAGGCGTGGTGGGAGTACTGGGCCGAGATGCGCAGGATCAACGCCTGCCCGGCGGCCGCCGTCACCTCCGCGGCGCACAACGACCTCACCAAGAACGCCGTGGTCATCGGCAAGGCGCTGATCACCTTCGACATCGGCGTCTACGGCGCGGGCGGTTCGATCACCGACGCCACCCTGGACTTCCTGCCCACCCCGCAGGGCGACTGGTCCGGCGCCCGCGAGGGCAACTACCTCAACGGCGGCGTGCTGCTCAGCGCCACCAGGTCCAGCAAGCGGGTGGCCGACTCCGTGCAGATCATGTCCTTCTTCGCCCAGGACGCGACGGCCGTCAAGGACATGCAGCTGTACCGCGGCATCCCACCGACGGAGAAGGCGCGCAACCTCATCTCCGCGGGTCTGGACGACACGGACAAGCGGGACATGGCGAACGCCGACTACATCTCCAAGCGGGTCTCCAAGGCCACCGACGCACTGGCCGCCCCGCCGCCCCCGCCGGCGGCCGCCACCCAGATCTGGGACCTGCTGTTCCAGTCGAATCTCGCCATCGCCTTCGGCAAGACGACGCTCAAGGCGCAGCTAGGCAGGTTCTTCGACCAGGCGGCAGGGATTCTGAGCGCCTAGCCGGCACCGCACCGACGAACACCGGGAGAGGGCCAGGGAGATGAGGATGACCACCGCGCAGACCGACGCGGTCGCCAAGGAGCCGTCGGCTCCGGCGACCCCGTCCGACCAGCGGGAACGCGACCGCATGCGGCGCCGCCTGGCCAGAGGGCGGAATCAGGAGGGGCAGCGCGCGGCGCTTGTTCCGAAGGGCGGTGGCGGGCGGCGGGCGGGATGGTGGCCGTACCTCTTTCTGGCCCCCTGGTTCGTGGGCCTGTTCGGCCTCACGGTCTACCCGATGCTGGACTCGCTGTACCTGTCCTTCACCAAGTTCGACCTGCTGACGGCCCCCGAGTGGATCGGCGTCGACAACTACCGGAAGATGTTCACCGACGACCCGGTCTTCTGGGATTCGGTGCACGCCACGCTCCTGTACGTCGTCGTCTCCGTCCCGCTGAAGCTGGCGTTCGCGCTCGGCGTGGCGATGCTGCTCAACCGCCCGCTGAAGGGCATCGGTCTGTACCGGGCCGCCTTCTACCTGCCCTCCCTGCTCGGCGGCGCGGTCGCCGTGGCCATCGTGTGGCGGCAGGTCTTCGGCGGCGACGGCCTGTTCAACGACTTCCTGGGCTGGTTCGGCATCAAGGGCCAGGACTGGGTCTCCAGCCCCGACAGCGCGCTGTACACCATCGTGCTGCTGGCCGTCTGGCAGTTCGGCACCCCGATGGTCATCTTCCTGGCAGGCCTGAAGCAGTTGCCCAAGGACGTCTACGAGGCGGCCGCCATCGACGGCGCCGGGCCCGTCACGCGGTTCTTCAGGATCACCCTGCCGCTGCTCACCCCGATCGTCTTCTTCAACGTCGTCCTGCAGATCATCGACGCGTTCAAGACGTTCACGCCCGCCTTCGTCATCAGCAACGGCACCGGCGGACCGCTCAACTCGACCATGCTGTACTCCCTCTACCTGTACAAGAAGGGTTTCGCGGACCTCCAGATGGGCTACGCCTCGGCGCTGGCCTGGGTGCTCTTCCTGGTCATCGCGGGCTTCACGGCGGTCAACTTCGTCGCCGGCCGGTACTGGGTCCACTACGACGACTGAGCGAGGAGCCGATTCCGATCATGTCCGCCATCACGCCGAGCGTTTCGCCGCTCCAGAAGCTCCGCTCGCTCACCGGCCCCCGCCGCATCCTCCTGCACACCCTGCTCATCGGTGTCGCGATCGTCATGCTCTACCCGCTGCTGTGGATGCTCAGCAGCTCCCTCAAGCCCGACACACAGATCTTCACCCACCCCGGACCGATCCCCGGCGCGCTGCGTCCGGAGAACTACGCCGAGGGCTGGAGCGGCTCGGGAAACTCCTTCTCGCTCTACATCACCAACTCGCTGATCGTCACGATCGGCGCGGTGGTCGGAAACGTCGTCTCCTGCTCGCTGGCCGCCTACGCCTTCGCACGCTTCGAGTTCCGCGGCAAGAAGATCTGGTTCGGCCTGATGCTCGGCACGCTCATGCTGCCCATGCAGGCCACGCTGATCCCGCAGTACACGATCTTCTACAACCTGACCTGGATCAACACCTTCCTGCCGCTGATCGTGCCGAAGTTCCTCGCCACGGACGCCTTCTTCATCTTCCTGATGGTGCAGTTCATCCGCTCCATCCCGCGCGAGCTGGACCAGGCCGCGATGATGGACGGCGCCAACCCGCTGCAGATCTACTGGAAGATCATCCTGCCGCTGATGCGGCCCGCCCTGGTCACCACCACGATCTTCACCTTCATCTGGACCTACGACGACTTCCTCAGCCAGCTCGTCTACCTCCAGCAGAACGCCCGCTTCACCGTCCCCCTCGGCCTCACCCTCTTCCTGGACCAGACCAGCGGCTCCTCCTACGGCGCGATGTTCGCCATGTCGACACTCGCGCTCGTCCCGACGCTCATCTGCTTCCTCGTCTTCCAGAGGAGACTGGTGGAAGGCCTGGCGACCACCGGAATGAAGGGCTGAACAGCGTGCACCTGCCCCACCAGCGCGGCCCGCTGCACGACCTGCCGGACACCCCGCAGGCGTACGACGCCGTCCTCGCCGACGTCACCGAGCAGGCTCTCGCCCGGATGACCCGCGAGGGCAGTCTGGAACACCCCGACGCCCACGACGACATCGGCGACACCTCCCTCGGCATCACCTCCCTGCTCGCCCTCGCCTGGCAGCGCGGCAAGGACCCCCGGTCGGCGGAGGCGGTCCGCCGCTCCCTCGCCTTCCATCTGCGCGAGCGCGTGTACACCGACGACAACCCGGGCTACCCGAACCTCCGGGTCACCAACTCCGGTCTCCCGTATGCCCGTTACGTACTCGAATCCGGTGCCCACCCGATCGGCGACTGGCCCAGCACGGTCTGGGCGCTGCTCCAGGCGGTGAACGTCCTCGACGCCGCCGACGGCCTCCTGGACGACGGACAGCGCGTGGAGCTGGAGGAGCTGGCGCACGGCTACTGGCGGTGGCTCACCGAGGCCACCTTCTTCAACCCGCAGGAGGCCGGCAACCAGGCCATCGGCTGCGTGGTCGGCGGCCTGATGCTCGCCCGCCATCTCCCGGCGGCACAGGGCGAGTCGGTCCGGGCGCGCGCCCTGGCCCTGTACGCCGACGAGATCCGCGCCCACCGCGTCCGCGACCGGGGCGCGCTCCTGCCCCCCGAGCACGGCGGCGCCTACGACAACAACTACGGTCCGATCTCCCTGTCGTTCCTGGCCCAGGCCCACCGGGTCGACGGAGAGGAGATCTTCGCCGAGGACGGCGACACCCTCGCCCGTTACATCGACGCCCGGCTGACGTCCGGCGGCTACGACAACGGCGGGCCCCGCTACAGCGAACAGCACTCCGGCTTTGAATCCGTCCTGGGACTGCGGTACTTCGGGGCGCGCATCGGCGCCGACCTCGGCCGCTACCGGGGCGACACCCTCCCCCACTGCCCGAAAGGCGTGGGAGGTGCCCCCAGGGGCCGGCACGCGGTCGGGGCCGACGGCGGAATCGACGGGCACTTCGCCTTCATGCTGGTCTGGCAGATCCAGGACCCCACCCGCTGGCACCGCACGCCGTCGCCGGCTCCCGCCCGGCACCAACTGCGCCTCGGCACGGTCTCGGTCGCCTTCGACAGCCGGATGACCCCCTCGCTCATCGAGGCGGGCGGCACCTACCACCTGCCCGCGGCCGTGGACCGACAGCACGGGTTCGGGCCGGTCACCGACGGCTTCCTGCTGTGCCGCCCGATGGGAGAGGTCCGGGTCCGGGACGTCCGCTCAGGCGGGCTCGCGGCGAAGCTGGTGACCAAGCCGGTCGTCGGCCGCGACCACGTCCTGCGTCATGTGCGCTCGCTGTACGTCACCGACGGCACGCGCCTGTGGGTGACGGTCGCCGTGGAGCGGCTCGACGGGGCGCCCTACCTGCTGTCCGGGATGCCGTACGCCGCCGACGACGGCGACCGGGTGCGCCGTACCGCCGAGGGCGAGGTCACCTCGGCGGGTGGCCTGCGCCTCACCCACCCCACGGCCTCCGGACCCGGTCACTTCGACGCCCGTGGCGAACTCACCCAGGAGCAGGCCGCGTTCGCGCTCGCCGCCGACCCGCGCGGCTACGGCAACCCCGACGAGGGCTGGCGCCACCTGGTCTCCTCCAGCGCCCTGGAGGCCGAACCGGCACCGGGTGCGCCGGAGGGCCTGCACGTGTTCGCCGTGCGGTACGGGCCGGGAGGAGCGTTCGAGCCGGTGTTCGAGGGCGGCGCGGACGGGTTCACCGTACGCACGGAGGCGTTCACGGCGGTGGTCGGCGCGGTGGCGGGCGACGGCCGTGGGGAGCCGTCCCTCACCCTCCGGAGCTGAGCGTCGTCAGCGCTCGGGGTGCACCGGTGCCGGCAGCGCGCCGGCCGGTACCACCAGGTCCGCCCGCCCCCGCGTCATGGCCACCAGGTCGGCGTTGCGCTGGTCCGTGCCCCGTACCCAGGCCACGGCCGTCTCGTGGTCCTTGCCGAACTCCTCGTGCCGGGCGACCAGCCGGCTGATCCGCTCGTCCTCGGCCGTCTCGCAGAACCACACCTCGTCCAGGCACGGCCGCACCCGTGCCCACGTACCCTCCGTCAGCAGAAGGTAGTTGCCCTCGGTCACCACCAGCCGCGCGGCCGGCGGCACCGGGATCGCGCCCGCGATCGGCTGCTCCAGCACCCGCTCGAACCCCGGCGCGTACACCACGTCGTCGGTGTCGTCACGCAGCCGCCGCAGCAGCGCCGCGTACCCGGCCGCGTCGAAGGTGTCCGGCGCGCCCTTGCGGTCCCGGCGGCCGAGCCGGTCCAGTTCGGCGTCGGCGAGGTGGAAACCGTCCATGGGCACATGCGCGGCCCGGGGCGGGCCATCGGCGTTCAGGGCGCGCACCAGGTGCTCGGCGAGCGTCGTCTTGCCCGCCCCGGGGCTGCCCGCGATGCCCAGCAGGGCACGCCGGCCGTCCCGGACGAGGCCACGGGCGCGGTCGAGGAGGTCGTCGAAGGTCAGCGGCACACAGCAGAGTGTGTCACCAGGAGTTCGCACGGTATGTGGCGTGTGCCACTCACTGGACGGCGCCCCATGGGGAACAGTGCTGGGTATGACTCAGCTCGGTCTGCCCGACGGAATCCAGGCCTGTCTCTTCGACCTCGACGGGGTCGTCACCAAGACGGCCGTCGTGCACGCGGCGGCCTGGAAGGAGACCTTCGACGCGTTCCTGCGGGACTACGCGGGGGAGCAGGGGCGGCCCTTCGACGCGGTCGCCGACTACGACGAGTACGTCGACGGCCGCCCCCGCGCCGACGGCGTCCGCGCCTTCCTCGACTCGCGCGGCATCCACCTGCCCGAGGGCACCCCCGAGGACCCACCGGACGCCCGCACCGTGCACGGCCTCGGCAACCGCAAGAACGTCCTGCTGCTGGAGAAGATCCGCACCGGCGGCGTGGAGGCCTACGAGGGCACCCTGCGCTATCTGGAGGCCGTGCGCGCCGAAGGGCTGCGCACGGCGATCGTCTCCTCCAGCGCCAACTGCAGGGACGTGCTGCGCTCCGTCGGCGCCGAGCACTTCTTCGACGTACGCATCGACGGTGTCGTGGCCGCCGAACGGCACCTGCCGGGCAAGCCGCACCCCGACACCTTCCTCGCCGCCGCCCACGACCTGGGCGTCGAGCCGCGGCGGGCCGCCGTCTTCGAGGATGCGCTGGCCGGCATGGAAGCGGGCCGCGCGGGCGGCTTCGGATACGTCGTCGGCCTGGACCGCGTGGGCCAGGCCGACGCCCTGTACGCGCACGGCGCGACCATCGTGGTGAAGGATCTCGCCGAGCTGGGAGGCAAGCAGTGATCACCGACCGGTCGTACGGCGTGGAGCCGTGGGCCGTACGGGAGACGGCCCTCGATCTCGACGTGCTCGCCCAGAGCGAGTCGGTGTTCGCGCTGTCCAACGGGCACGTCGGCTGGCGCGGCAACCTCGACGAGGGCGAACCGCACGGCCTGCCCGGCAGCTACCTGAACGGCGTGCACGAGGTGCACCCGCTGCCGTACGCGGAGGCCGGCTACGGCTACCCGGAGTCGGGTCAGACGGTCATCAACGTCACCAACGGCAAGATCCTCAGGCTGCTGGTGGACGACGAGCCGTTCGACCTGCGCTACGGCCGGCTCGTCGCCCACGAGCGGGTCCTCGACCTGCGCCGCGGGGTGCTGGAGCGGACCTGCGAGTGGACCTCGCCGGCGGGCTCCACGGTCCGGGTGCGCTCGACCCGGCTGGTGTCCCTGACCCAGCGCGCGGTGGCCGCGGTCGCGTACGAGGTTCAGGCCGTCGGGTGCCGCAGCAGGGTGGTGATCCAGTCCGAGCTCGTCGCCAACGAGACCCTGCCCCAGTCGAACGGCGACCCGCGCGCGGCCATGGCGCTGCAGTCGCCACTGGAGCAGGAGGACCACTTCGCCTCCGGCAGCCGGCTGCGGCTGGTGCACCGCACCCGGCGCAGCGGCCTCAGGGTGGCCGTGGCCGCCGACCACGTCGTCAGCGGCCCCGAGCGCACCACCACCCGCAGCGAGAGCGGCACCGACGTGGCCCGGCTGACGGTCACCTCAGTGCTGGAGCCCGGGCAGCGCCTGCGAGTGGAGAAGCTGGTCGCCCACGGCTGGTCCGGTGCCCGTTCGCTGCCCGCGATGGCCGACCAGGTCGATGCCGCGCTCGCCGCCGCCGCGCACGACGGCTGGCAGGGCCTGCTGGCGGACCAGAGGGCCTGCCTGGACGACTTCTGGTCCCGCGCCGACGTCGAGGCGGAGGGCGACGAGCAGGTCCAGCAAGCCGTCCGCTTCGCCCTGTTCCACGTCCTGCAGGCCGGGGCCCGCGCCGAGCAGCGCGCCATCCCGGCGAAGGGCCTGACCGGCTCCGGCTACGACGGGCACGCCTTCTGGGACACCGAGATGTTCGTGCTGCCCGTGCTCACCCACACCGCGCCCGCGGCGGTCGCCGAGGCGCTGCGCTGGCGGTACAACACCCTGGACGAGGCCCGCGAACGCGCGGCCCAACTCGGGCTCGGCGGAGCCGCGTTCCCCTGGCGGACCATCGCGGGCCCGGAGGGCTCGGCGTACTGGCCGGCCGGCACCGCCGCCTTCCATGTGAACGCCGGCATAGCCGACGCGGTGGTCCGGTACGTCGAGGCCACCGACGACACCCGCTTCGAGCGCGAGGTCGGCGTGGAACTGCTGGTGGAGACGGCCCGGTTGTGGCGCTCGCTGGGCCACCACGACGCGCACGGGGTCTTCCACATCGACGGCGTCACCGGGCCCGACGAATACAGCGCGATCGCCGACGACAACACCTACACCAACCTCATGGCCCGGCGGAACCTGCACTCCGCGGCCGACGCCGCCGAACGCCATCCGCGCGAGGCGGCACGCCTCGGCGTGGACGAGGAGGAGAGCGCGGCCTGGCGGGACGCCGCCGAGGCCATGCACATCCCCTACAACGACGAACTCCGCGTCCACGAGCAGCACGCCGGGTTCACCCGCTACCAGCGCTGGGACTTCGCCGGCACCCGCCCCGACCAGTATCCGCTGCTGCTGCACTTCCCCTACTTCGACCTCTACCGCAAGCAGGTCGTCAAGCAGGCCGACCTGGTGCTGGCCATGTACACCTGCGGGGACTACTTCGAGAAGGGGCACGACGAGAAGGGCGCGGAGGGCGCGGACGGAGCCGGGGGCGAGGACGGCGCGGAGCAGGTCGCCCGGAACTTCGCCTACTACGAGCCGCTGACCGTCCGGGACTCCTCCCTGTCCGCGTGCTGCCAGGCCGTGATCGCCGCCCAGACCGGTCATCCGGACCTCGCCTGGGCCTACACCACCGAGGCGGCCCTGATGGATCTGCAGGACCTGGAGCACAACACCCGCGACGGGCTGCACATCGCCTCCCTGGCCGGAACCTGGATGGCGCTGGTGGCGGGCTTCGGCGGGATGCGCCGCGACGGCGAGCGCCTGCGGTTCGCGCCACGGCTGCCCGAGCGGCTGAGCCGGCTCGCCTTCCACGTGGAGTTCCGCGGCCGGCGGCTGCGCGTGGACATCGGCGCGGACAAGGTGACGTACGCGCTGCTGGACGGGCCGCCGCTGGGCCTGCGACACCATGGTGAGCCGCTCACCGTGAGCACGGACGAGCCGGCGGTGCGGGCGGTGCCGCCGGTGGTGCGCCGCCCGACGCCGGAGCAGCCGGTGCATCGGGCTCCGAACGGGGGCTGAGTCAGGCGCCCCAAAGGGGCGCGGCGCTGTGACGCTCGCTCAGTTCAGCGCGCCGGACAGCTGTCGCAGCAGGTCGCCCGTCGCGTCCGCGGCGAGCAGGGTGGAGAGGGTGCCCAGGAGGAGGACGGCGGCCGCGGCGGGCCAGAGCCGGGGGAGCGGGCTCGTCTGCAGCGCCGCGATCCGCCGGGTGACGGCGCGGTCGGTGAAGTGCAGGGCGCAGGCGGTGCGGGCAGGGCCGGCGGTGAGGGCCGCCCGGGCCAGCGCCCGCGCGGTGGTCCGCCGGTCGCCGACCGTGGCCGCCGCCTGCTCGTCGGCCCACCGCTCCACGAGGAAACCCACGGCCCTGCGCACCGGAGCGAGCAGCGGGTCGGCCGCGGCAGCGAGCGCCGCCGCCGTGACCAACGGCCCGTGCCGGTGGGCGAGGTGGGCGCGCTCGTGTGCGAGGAGCACCCGGCGCTCGGCGGGCTCGAGCGCGCGCAGCATCGCCGAGGTCACCAGGATCCGGCCCGGCCGGCCGGGGATCGCGAACGCCTGCGGCACCTCGCAGGCGGCGACGATCAGTTCGGTGTCCGCCGGGTGCCCCGCGCACAGCCGGCGCAGGGCCCGCCGGGTGCGGCGCTCGGCGCGTACGGCCCGGTACACCCGTACGGCGATCAACGCCAGCGCCAGGCAGGCGGCGAGGCCGATCGCCCCGGGCACCGGATCCGCCACCGGATGCCCGTCCTCCCGGGCCTCGCGGATCACCGGTGGCGCGTCGCCGAGGAGCGCTGCGGCCAGCAGGACCAGTGACCAGGTGGTGGCCGCGGCCGTCAGCACGGCCGCCGAGGTGAGCACGCGCGCGGCGAGCGCCGGAGCGACCCGGCGGGCGATCAGCGGGCCGACCACCGACAGCAGCAGGGACAGCACCAGCGGGGTGTACACGTCGAACCTCATGCGGCGCCTCCGGCGAGCAGTTCGCGCAGCGCCCGCTCCTCCTCGGGGCTCAGCCCGGTCACGAACTGCTGGAGTGCGGCGATCGGATCCGGGCCCCGGTCCAGGGCCTCGTGCATCGCCTCGGCGGTCAGCTCGGCCGCGTTCTTCGCCGGCCGGTACGCGCCGCGCCGCCCGTCGGCGTCCCGCAGCACCAGCCCTTTGTCGTACAGGCGTTTGAGGATGGTGTGCACCGTGTTGTAGGCGAGCGCCCCGTCGATCTCGGCCTGGATCTCGGCCGGCGTCAGGGGCCGCTCGGTGGCCCAGAGCGCGGCCAGTACCTCGCTCTCCAGCGCACCGGCGCTGCGCCGCTCCGCCCTGCCGCGGGACCCTGTGCCAGCCATGGCCCAACCTTACAGCGCGTAGTGCCGTCGGTCGGATGGCCCCGTCCGCCCGGCATGCGGCAGGTATTCGGGGTAGTTTGGCGGTGTTTTCCCCGACTCCCGTTCGCGACCCTACAGGTTGTAGGGTGACCTGGGTCCCCACACGCAGCGGGGGCAGAGGGGTGATGATGGCCGGCAGCGCGCACGCCACACTCGCCGGGCTCCGGCGCTCCCGCTCGTCGCGCACGTCCGGCGGCACCCGGCCGCTCCCCACGTCCGCCCCGCTCGCGGCCGTCGCCGCTGCCTTCACCCTGGCCCAACTGCTCCTGGTCCGGCCCGGTATGGGCCTCGGCTGGGACGAGACGGTGTACGTCAGCCAGGTCAGCCCCCAGGCCCCCGCCGCCTTCTTCAGCGCACCCCGGGCCCGGGGCGTCCCCCTGCTCGTCGCGCCCGTCGCCTCCTGGTCCACCTCCACGGCACTGTTGCGGACCTACCTCGCCCTCCTGTCCGGCCTCGCCCTGTACCTGGCCCTGCGCGCCTGGCGCGGCCTGTTCCCGGTGCGCGTCCTCGCCCTGGCCGGCGCCCTCTTCGCCTCCCTGTGGGTCACCCTGTTCTACGGCCCGCAGGCCATGCCCAACTACTGGGTCGCCGTCGGCGCCCTGGCCGCGGTCGCCTGCTTCCTGCGCGCCCGCGCCGACCGGGCCGACCGCGGCGCCCTGTGGGGCCTGGCGGCGGGTGCCGTGCTCATGGCCCTGATGCGGCCCATGGACGCCGTCTGGGCGGTGCTGCCGCTCCTCGCCCTCGGCCTGGCACGCCGCCACTGGCGCCCCCTCGCGGTGCTGCTCGCCGGGCTCGCGGCCGGCACCGCCGAGTGGGTGGTCGAGGCCTACGCCGACTACGGCGGCCTCCTGCGCCGGCTGTCCGAGGGTTCCGCGATCCAGGGCGGCCTCGGCTGGCATCTCGCCGTCGTCGACCAGCTGCGCAGCCTCGGTGGCCGGGCGCTGTGCCGGCCCTGCACCGGTGCCGTCCCCCACCCCGTGGTCACCGTCTGGTGGTTCGTCCTGCCGCTGCTCGCCGTGCTCGGTCTCGTCGTCGCCGTCCGCGCCCGGCGTACGACGGCCACGCTGCTGCCGCTCGCCTGCGCGGCCACCGCCGCCTTCCCGTACCTGTTCATGATCGGCTACGCCGCCCCGCGCTTCCTGCTGCCGGCCTACGCGCTGCTCGCACTCCCGGTCGCCGGCGCGCTGGCGTACCTGGTCGCGGCGCCGCGCCGGCCCTGGCGGCCGGTCGTCGCCTCTCTGCTCTGCCTCGGACTCGCCGCCCACCTCGCGGTGCAGCTGGCCGTCCTGGAGAACACGGTCGACAACACCACCGAAGACCACCAGGGCTGGTCCCGCACCGCCGCAGCCCTCCACCGGCTCGGCGTCCGCCCGCCCTGCCTGCTCACCGGGGACGGGGCCATCCCCGTCGCGTTCTACACCGGCTGCTCCTCGGCCGAGACGGCCGGGCACGATGCCAACAGCACCGCGGAGACCATCGGCGGGAGCGCCCGGCGGATCCCGGTCGCCGCGCTGGTGCCCGACGGCACCCGGCCGCCCGGATACGCCCGTGGCTGGCCGTCCGAACCGCTCGACGGACAGCGGCTGTACTACTCCGTACCCGGGGGCGGCCGATGACCTCCCCGCCCCGCACCGAGGGACGGCCGCTGGAGTCCCCGCCGCAACTCGCCCTGTCCCCGGGGCGCCGGCACGCCTATTGGCACGCCGGCGTCCTGCTCGCCGTCCTGCTCGGCGGGCTGTACCTGGCCCGCCGGCACTGGCCCGTGCTGGAGAGCGGAGCCGGGCGGCTGGCCGGGGCCGACCAGGGCTGGCTGCTGGTCGGGGCGACGGCGGCCCTCGGCACCTGGGCCGCCTCGGCGCTCGCCCAGCAGGGCGCGGTGCTCCGGCGGCTGCCCGGATCCCGGCTGGTCGCCGCCCAGTTCGCCGCCTCCGCCGCCAACCATCTGCTGCCCGCCGGGCTCGGCGCGGGTGCGGTGAACCTCAGGTTCCTGATGCGCTGCGGACTGCCCGCCGGCCGCTCGGCCAGTGCCCTCGCCGTCAAGGCCACCGCCGGAGCCACGGTCCGCCTGGCACTGATCGCGCTGCTCGTCCCGGCCTGCCCGGGACTGCTGCGTGCGCCGCACCCCACCCCGACGACCCTCGCCGTGGCCCTGGGCGGACTCGTGCTGCTCGCGGCCCTGCCGGTCACCCCCTGGTGGGCGCGCTGCCGCAGGGCCCTCACGGCGGTCCTGGCCGACATCCGCGCCCTGCACACCTGCCCCGCGCGGGCGGCCGCCCTGTGGGGCGGTTCCCTCGCCTTCGCCGCGCTGCACTCACTCGTCCTCATCGCCGTCACCCGGGCGGTCGAACTGCCGCTGCCCCCGCTGCAGGTGGCCCTGCTGTACCTCGCCGCCAGCAGCGCCGCCGCCCTGCTGCCCACCCCGGGCGGTCTCGGCTCCCTGGACGCGGCGCTCGCGCTCGCCCTCACCGTCTCCGGGGCCCCCGGCGCGGCCGCCGCCTCCGCCGTGCTCGGGTACCGGCTGCTGACCGTGTGGCTGCCCCTGCTTCCGGGGCTGCTGGTGCTCGGGGTGCTGGTGCGGCGCAAGGCGCTGTGAGGCCGCGGAGTTTCCCACCCGCCCGCCACAGGTAGGAGTCGGGTGTCGCATGCCGCACAGGAGGGGGAGAGCCATGTCGGGGAACGACACAGCGGGCTTGCCGGCGAGGCGTTCTTCACGCCGGGGACGTCGTCCTTCACCGAGTTCCTGGCCGCGCACCGCCCCGGGTTGCTGCCCACCGCGCCCGTGCTGCCCGCCGGGACGCGGATGGCTCCCGACCGGTTCCCGCACGGCACCACCGTGCTCGCCCTCACCTACCGCGACGGCGTGCTGATCGCCGGCGACCGCCGCGCCACCATGGGCAACCTGATCGCCCAGCGCGACCTGGAGAAGGTGCACCCCGCCGACGACCACACGGCCGTCGCCTTCGCCGGCACCGTCGGCCTCGCCGTCGACATGGTGCGGCTCTACCAGGTCGAACTCACGCACTTCGAGAAGATCGAGGGCACCCCCATGACTCTGGCCGGCAAGGCGACCCGGCTCGCGGCCATGATCCGGGAGAACCTCGCCCAGGCCATGCAGGGCCTCGCCGTCGTCCCGCTGCTCGCCGGGTACGACCTGACCGCGCCCGACGGCGGCCGCGGCCGTGTCTTCGGCTTCGACGCGGCCGGCGGCCTCTACGAGAAGGACGACTTCTACGCCGAGGGCTCCGGCTCCCCGTACGCCCGCGGCGCCCTGAAGAAGCTGTACCGGCCGGGCCTTTCCCGGCGCGAGGCCGTCCTCGCCGCACTCCAGGCGCTCTACGACGCGGCGGACGACGACTCGGCCACCGGCGGCCCCGATGTGAACCGCCGCATCTTCCCCGTCGTCTGCGTGATCACGGCGGACGGCTTCGAGCGGCTGCCGGAGTCGGAGACCGGCGAACTCAGCCACGAGACGGTCCGGCAGCGCACTGCCCGCCCGGACGGCCCGCAGGCCGCGCCCTGACCCGGCGCCGCGCCGGCGCGGGCAGGGACCCGCGGACCATCTGCCGGCGATCGTCCGGCGGGCGGGCGCGGCCACGCGGACCGTCTGGCCTCGGTGCTGTGACCGATCGGGCGAGGCGGACCGACTGAGGCGGTCGCCCGGCGGTCCGGGTGACGCGGACAGTGCGAGGTGGTCAGCCGGCGGGCAGGGTGACGCGGGCCGGCTCCGGCCCCGGAGCCGGCCGGCAGTCCGTGCGGTGCGGTGGCCTCATGTCAGGCGGTGGCCGATCCCGCGTGCGGTGGCGATCGTCCGCTCACTGCCCGCCGCGCGCAGCTTGCGGCGCAGCCGGGTCAGATACTGGTCCAGCGTGTTGTCGCTGACCTGCGCCCCCTCCGGCCAGCCCGCACGCAGCAGTTCGCGGCGGCGCACCAGCTCCCCGCCGGCCGCGCTGAGCGCCGCCAGCAGCCGGAACTCCGTCGGCGTGAGGTCGACGCGCCTGCCCGACACGGTGGCGCTGTGCCGTACGGCGTCCAGCACCAGTTCCTCTTCCTCCGCAGTGGCCGAGGCCGCCGGGGGTGCGGCCCGGCGCAGGGCGGCGCGCAGCCGGGCGGCCAGCTCGGCGAGGTGGAACGGCTTGGGCAGGTAGTCGTCCCCGCCGGCCGAGAACCCGGACAGGCGGTCCGTCAGCCCGTGGCGCGCGGTGAGGAAGACGACCGGGGCGAGGAAGCCGTTGGCCCGCATCGCCTGGCAGACGTCGCGGCCGTCGGCGTCGGGCAGGCCGACGTCCAGCACGACGGCGGACACGTCCGGTGTCGCCAGCCGCAGGGCGGTGGCGCCGTCGCCGGCGCAGACCGTGTCGAACTCCTCGTCCTGCAGACCACGGCGCAGCACGTCACGCAGGGCGTGATCGTCCTCGACGATGAGGATCCTGGGGCGCATGTCTCTCCACCGGCCCGTCGGCCGCGTCGTTCGGGTGGGGTGTGCCGGGCTCAGGGGCACGGGGGACGTATCGACCGGGCAGCCACCGGGCCACCGCGCAGACGAACACGCCGAGCCAGCCGATGGCGAACAGCCAGCCGCCGACCACGTCGGTGAACCAGTGCACGCCCAGGAAGACACGGGTCAGCCCGACCCCGGCCCCCCAGCACGCGACCAGCAGACACAACACGGTCCTGCCGCGCGGGGCGCGCAGGCACAGGGCCACGATCAGCAGGCCCGCCGCCAGCGCGGACGTGGTGGTGTGACCGGAGGGGAAGGACCAGCCGGAGGCCTGCGTCTGCCAGTCGTGGTGCGGCGGCCGGGCCCTGGCGACCAGCTCCATCACGCCGTACCGCACCGCCTGGCCCGCGCCCAGGCAGACCACGCCGAGCGGCACGGTCACCAGCCGCTGCCGCCAGGTGCGGCCCGCGATCAGCCCGGCCAGGATCACCAGGACGTACGGCACGACGCCCGTGCCCGTGGCGGTCAGGCCCCGGGCCAGCGCCAGCGCGACCGGCGAGCGGTGCCCGACGGACCACGACAGCAGGCCCCGGTCCAGGCCGAGGGGGTCGCCCTGGTCGCTCACCACCACAGCGGCCAGCGCGGCGAACGCCATCCAGGCGCCGAGGGCCACCGTGCCCGCCGGCTCCGCGACCTTCCCGGGCTTCATGCGGTGCCCGCCACCAGCAGCGGGCGCAGCCAGGTGGCCGAGAGCCGCCCCGCGAGGCACGCCGGCCAGCGGCGCAGGACGATCATGGAAAGGAAGCCGACCAGCCCGCCGAGCGCCGCCCCCGCGACGACGTCGTGCGGATAGTGCACCCCGACCCACACCCGGGAGGCCGCCATGGCGAGGGCGCACACCGAGGCGACCACGCCCAGCCGCCGGGAGACGAAGAACAGGGCGACCGCCGCGGCCCAGGCGATTGCGGTGTGATTGCTCGGGAACGCCCAGTCGCCCCGCGCCGGACACGCCTCCAGCGTCCGGAACGCCAGGTGGCGGCACGGCCGGTCCTCGGCGACCAGCGGCTTCACGGCGCTGTTCACGGCGAACGCCACCAGCACCGCCACCGGCACGGTCAGCGCGATCATGGCCGCGGTCGCCCCGTCCCGGCGGGCCCGCCACCAGCCCACCACCATGAGCAGCGCGAACGCCGCCAGTCCGTACGCCGACCACACGGTGATGGCGCCGTCCAGCCAGCCGGGGGAGCGGTGCGCCAGGTCCACCACGTCGGTGTACAGCGGCCCGTCGACCGACGAACCCGACAGGGCGGACAGCATCAGCGCGCCTCCTCCTTGGCCGCCCTGCGGGAGCGCAGCACCTCGGCCGCGAGCGGGAGAAGGGACACGACGACGATCAGCGCGATCACCGGCAGCAGGTACTTGTCGATGTTCGGGATCGAGGAGCCCAGCGCGTATCCGGCGAGCGTGACACCGAGGCTCCACACGAGCCCGCCCGCCACCTGCCAGAGGGTGAACGTCCGGGCCGGGACCTCGAGCGCGCCCGCCAGCGGGTTCAGCACCGTGCGCACCACGGGGATGAAGCGTGCCAGCACGATCGCCTTGGCGTGTCCGTACCGCTCCAGCATCTCCTCGGCGCGCTGCGCGCCCTCGCGCAGCTTCGCCGACCGGCTGCGGGCCAGCAGCGCGCCGCCCGCCTTCCGCCCGATCAGGAACCCGCACTGCGCGCCGGCCAGCGCGCCGACGGCCGCCGCGACGAGCAGCGGGCCGAGCGAGAGGTGCACCCCGCTGTCGGACCTGCCCGTGCACAGCAGCCCGGCGGTGAACAGCAGGGAGTCTCCGGGCAGGAAGAACCCGATCAGCAGGCCCGTCTCCGCGAAGAGCACGACGCCGACGCCGAGCACGCCGAAGGCGGCGAGCAGCGAGTGGGCGTCGAGCACGTTGACCGCGAGCTGCGACGCCAGGTGTGGGGGAGTGGCCATCGCCGTACGCCCTTTCCTTCGACTTGCCTCGACAAGGTTTGACTACACATTTGTAGACGTTCCAACGGACTGTAGACGAATGGAGAGTGGCGAACGTTCCCGGACTTTACATTTCCATTGCCGGTTCGTGACCGGCCGACTACATGGTCGTGGTCATGATGGTCCGCGAAGGTAAGGTATGCCTTCACTAACTAACAGGGAGGGCAGCAGGGCATGTGGGACGACGCGTTTCCGAGTTTCCTGATCGGACTCAGGGAGGGACTCGAAGCCGGACTGATCGTCTCCATCCTCGTCGCCACCCTGGTCAGGGCCGAAGCACGGTCGCGGCTTCCCCAGGTGTGGACCGGCGTCCTGGCCGCCGTCGCCGTGGCCATGAGCTTCGGCGCGGTGCTCACGTTCACCGCCGCGTCCATGCCGCAGACCGCGCAGGAGGCGTTCGGCGGCATCCTCAGCGTGATCGCCGTCGCGTTCGTCACCGCCATGGTCTTCTGGATGCGCCGCTCGGCCCGCAGCCTCTCCGGCGAGCTGAAGGAGAAGGTGACCGGCGCCCTCGCCATGGGCTCCGGTGTGCTGATCCTCACCTCCTTCCTCGCGGTCGGCCGTGAGGGCCTGGAGACGGCCCTCTTCCTGTGGACCACCGCGCAGGCGGCCGGCGAGTCGGCCGGACCGCTGACCGGCGCCGCCATCGGCCTGGTCCTCGCGGCGGGCCTGTGCTGGGGCCTGTACCGGCGCGTGCTGAAGATCAACCTGACGAAGTTCTTCACCGCCACCGGCGCCGTACTGATCGTCATCGCGGCCGGCGTCCTCGGCTACGGCCTGCGTGACCTGCAGGAGGGCGGCGTGCTGCCCGGCAGGACCGCCTACGCGGTCGACCTCGCGAGCAGCGTCGACGCCGGCTCCTGGTACAGCACCCTCATCCAGGGCGTCCTCAACCTCACCCCGACCATGACCTGGCTCCAGGTGGCGGCCTACGTCGCCTACCTGGTCGTCGTGATGACGCTGTTCGTCCGCGGAGTGCGGACCACCGCCCCGAAGCCGGCGAAGGAACGCCCCGCGGCGGAGCCGAAGGCCGGCCGGCCCGAGCGGCGCCGCCCGGTCTGGGTGGTGCCCGCCGCCGTGGTCGCCGTACCCGCCGTGATCGCCGGACTCGTCGTAGCCGTCTCCCGGCCCAAGCCCGCCGGTGACCAGACCGTCGCCGTCTCCGAGACCGAGTGCGGCAAGGGCTTCACCGCGCCCAAGCCCGGCCGGCAGACCTTCCAGATGCACAACACCGGCGGCAAGACCTCCGAGGTGTACCTCATCGACCCGTCGACCAGCGCGGTCTACGGCGAGATCGAGGGCCTCGCCCCCGGTACCACCCGCGACCTCGTCGCCACCGTCGCCGGCGGCGCCTACGCCTGGCGCTGCGTACCCACCGGCGGCAAGGCCGTCACCTCCCAGGCGGTCACCGTGAGCGGCGGCGGCGCGGCCAAGCCGGTCGTCCCCGTCTCCGAACAGGACCTCGCCGCACCCCTGAAGGCGTACAGGACGTACGTCGAACAGGGTCTGGACACCCTCGTCACCCAGACCCGCACCCTCGACGACGACATCGAGCACGGCCACCTGGACAAGGCCCGCACCGACTGGCTCACCGCCCACCGCACCTACGCCTCCCTCGGCGCCGCCTACGGCACCTTCGAGGACTTCGACAAGAAGATCGACGGCCGCGCCGACGGACTGCCCGACGGCGAGAAGGACAAGGACTTCACCGGCTTCCTGCGCCTCGAGTACGGCCTGTGGCACGGCGAGTCCGCCAAGGACCTGACCTCCCCCGCCCGGCAGCTCGCCACGGACGCCGCGGGTCTGCGGAAGGCCTTCCCGTCCCAGGACTTCGACCCCGGCGACCTGCCGCTGCGCGCGCACGAGATCCTGGAGAACACCCTCCAGTTCGAGCTGACCGGCGACACCGACGAGGGCAGCGGCACGAACCTCGCCACCGCCGACGCCAACCTGGCCGGCACCCGCGAGCTGCTCACCGTCCTCGAGCCGCTGCTGACCAGCCGCGCCCCGAAGCTGCTCCCGACGGTCGACACGGACATCGCCCGCGTGCAGAAACTCCTGGACGCCGCCCACGACGGCACCCACTGGACCCCCGTCGACCAGCTCGCCCAGGCCGACCGGCAGCGGCTGAACGGCGCCACCGGCCAGCTGCTGGAAGACCTCGCCCCCGTCCCGGACCTGCTCGAGATCCGGAAGTCCGCCTGATGACCGACGCCTGCCCCATGACGTCCGCGCACCCGCACCCCGAAGGGAACCCTGCGATGTCCACTGCCGAACCGCCGGCCTGCCCGGTCGGTCCCGCCCGCCGCTCCTTCGTGCGGACCGCGCTCGGCGCCGGTGCCGCCGGAGCGGTCCTGGCCGGCGGCGGATTCGCCCTCGGTGAGAGCGGCGGCACGGCCCAGGCGCAGACCGCCGGCCCGGACGGCAAGGCGAAGGTCCCCTTCCACGGCGCCCACCAGGCCGGCATCGTCACCCCGGCACCGGCCGCCGCCACCTTCGTCTCATTGAACGTCATCGCCGACGACCGCAAGGGCCTGACCGACCTGCTGCGGACCATCACCGAGCGCGCCCGCTTCCTCACCTCCGGAGGCACCCCCGCCGACCTGGGCGTCGGTGCGCCGCCGTCCGACAACGGCATCCTCGGCCCCGAGGTCCCCTCCGACGCCCTCACCGTCACCGTCGGCGTCGGCGCCTCCCTCTTCGACGACCGCTTCGGCCTCGCCAAGGCCCGGCCCGCCCGGCTCACCCCGATGCGGACCTTCCCCAACGACAACCTGAACGCCGCCGAGTGCCATGGCGACCTGTCCCTGCAGATCTGCGCCCAGAGCACGGACACCGTGCTGCACGCCCTGCGCGACATAGCCCGGCACACCCGCGGCGCCATGCAGATCAAGTGGCGCATCGACGGCTTCCAGAACGCCCCCCGCCCCACCGGCGCCCAGCGCAACCTGCTCGGCTTCAAGGACGGCATCGCCAATCCGGACGTCACCTCCGCACGCGAGACGGACAAGCTGATCTGGGTCGGCGACGGCCAGGGCGAGCCGGCCTGGACCAAGGGCGGCAGCTACCAGGTCATCCGGATCATCCGGATGCTGGTCGAGTTCTGGGACCGTGTCTCGCTCACCGAGCAGGAGAAGATGTTCGGCCGCCGCAAGGACACCGGCGCCCCGCTCGACGGCGCCAAGGAGACCGACATCCCCCAGTACGCCAAGGACCCGCACGGCACCGCGATCCCGCTGGACGCCCACATCCGGCTCGCCAACCCGCGCAGGGCCGAGACCGACGGCTCCCGCATCCTGCGTCGCGGCTACAACTACGACCGTGGCGTGGACAGCGTCGGCAACCTCGACATGGGCCTGGTCTTCTGCTGCTACAACCAGGACGTCAAGCGCCAGTTCGAGGCCGTGCAGACCCGGCTGATCGACGAGCCCCTGGTGGACTACATCTCCCCGACGGGCGGCGGCTACTTCTTCGCCCTGCCCGGCGTCCGGGACACCGGGGACTGGCTCGGCCGGGGCATGCTCTCCGCCTGACGGCACCCGGCGAACCCCGCCACGACGGCAGGCCTTTCCCTCCTCATGGGAAAGGCCTGTCGCTGCCTTTACCGATCAGTTACTGCACATCACTTGCAAGTACGGGAGGATGGCACAAGGCTGCGCTGTGCAGCCGTACCCGCACCACCGAAGGATGACCCTCCCGATGACGGCCGCCCCTGGTTCCGCTCCGTCCCTCCCCGCCCAGGCCGACGCCAAGCGCTCGGCCTGGCAGCGTGTCCGCGGCTCCATGACGCGGCAGGAGTGGATCAGGGTCGGCGGGATGGCCGCGTTCGTGCTAGCGCTCCACATCATCGGCTGGGGCACCCTGGTCGGCATCATCGCGCCACAGCACTTCAGCGTCGGCAAGGAGTCCTTCGGCATCGGCATCGGCGTCACCGCCTACACCCTCGGCATGCGGCACGCCTTCGACGCCGACCACATCGCGGCGATCGACAACACCACCCGCAAGCTGATGGGCGAGGGACAGCGTCCGCTCTCGGTCGGCTTCTGGTTCTCCCTCGGTCACTCCAGCATCGTCTTCGGCCTCTCCCTGCTGCTCTCGCTCGGCATGAAGACCCTGGCCGGACCGGTCCGCGACGACAACTCACACCTGCACCAGGTGACCGGCCTGATCGGTACGACGGTCTCCGGCACCTTCCTCTACCTCATCGCCGGCATCAACCTCGTCATCCTGGCCGGCATCTGGAAGGTCTTCCGGCAGATGCGTTCCGGCGCCTACGACGAGGCCGCGCTGGAGACGCAGCTGAACAACCGCGGCTTCATGAACCGCCTGCTGGGCCGGGTCACCGGCTCGATCAGCAAGCCGTGGCAGATGTACCCGCTGGGCCTGCTGTTCGGCCTCGGCTTCGACACCGCGACGGAGATCGCCCTGTTGGTCCTCGCCGGCTCCGGCGCCGCCTCGGGCCTGCCCTGGTACGCGATCCTCTGCCTGCCCGTCCTCTTCGCGGCCGGCATGTCCCTGCTGGACACCATCGACGGCTCGTTCATGAACTTCGCCTACGAGTGGGCGTTCTCCAAGCCGGTCCGCAAGGTCTACTACAACCTCACCATCACCGGGCTGTCCGTCGCCGTCGCCCTCATCATCGGCACCGTCGAGCTCCTCGGCCTCATTGCCGACAAGTTCGACCTGCACGGCGCCTTCTGGGACTGGGTCTCCGGCCTCGACCTCAACACCGTCGGCTTCGTCATCGTCGGCCTGTTCTTCGCCACCTGGGCGATCGCCTTGCTCGTGTGGAAGGCGGGCCGCATCGAGGAGAAGTGGACAGAAGGCCTGGCCACGGCCGAGCAGTCCGGCTCCTGACCCTCGTCCCGGGCCGGCAGCCCAGCAGTGACCCCAGCTCCAGCCCCCCAGCAGCACGGCTCTGACGCAGCCCAGCCGGAGCCGCATCGCCCCGAAGCCACTGCACGGCGTCCCCCACCTCGTCCGGTACCGGTCGGTGAACAAGACGGCCGCCCAGTCGAGACGCGCATGATCGCACCGCTGACCCCGTCCGCACGCGGGAGGGGGTTGGCGCCGCGCCACCGGGAAACGCGGACCGGGACCGCCCGCGAGTCCCGAGGGAGGCGACGATGAGCGACCAGCAGTCCGAGCAGACCCCGATGGCGGACGACGCCTACCAGCCCACCGGAACCAACGAGGAACAGGCGGACGCCGCTCCCCTGGACCTCCAGGACGCGGTCGACGAGCGCACCTACGACGACGTCCTCGACGAGGGCTACTCCCCGCCCGAGCGCCCCCTCGCCGTCACCAAGCGGGGCACCACCGCCGCCGAGCAGCACGCCGGGGAGACCCTGGACGAACGGCTCGCCCAGGAGGTCCCGGACACTGAGGCGCCGGCCGGTGACGGGATCGGCGACCGCCCCGGCGGCGAAGGCGAGCCCCTCGGCCCCGAGGCGGGCGCCTCCCGCGCCGGCCGCCTGGTCGCCCCGGACGAGGGCGCGCACCCCGCCACCACGAAGGAGGAGGTCGCGCGGGACGTGGGCATAGACGGGGGCGCGGCGGGAGCCGAAGAGGCGGCGGTGCACGTGGTGGAGGAAGAGACCTGAACCTGGCCACGGGGTCGTCCGCGGCTCTGGGGAACCTTGCGCGGGGCCGCCGGAGCGTACGCAGCGCATCGGGGGCGGCTCGGTCGCGCGGTCCGTCGGGCACGCCGTAGGAGTTTCCGCACGCCGCGAACGTGGCTGGTTCTTGTAGGACTCTCCAAAGATCGCGTTTCGTCCGGTGGCTGCTTTCATGCCTTCCACGCCTGGCTGACTCTACTCCGTTGACTGTGTACTCCTCGTACGAGCTGCGACGACGCACAGCGGGTTGCAGCTGACGGGACACCGATCGCGGGCGGTACGGGCCTGTTGGCCGAGATCGACACCGGCCGCAGCCGGGCCACCGCTCCGCTCGGTCTTCCTGACATCCGGTCAGACATGGGGGGAAATCTTGGCTGAGACGCCGTCCGGTCGGCGCACCGCTCACCGTCGCCGCCACCCCGGCCCAGGTGAACGCCGTCCGCGACGCCACCCGGCCTGAACTTCACCCACACGCGGCGACCCCCCCCCGCACCACCCCACTCATCTCCCCGAAGGAGCGATCATGACCACGCACACCCAGGAAGCGAGCATCCAGGACTCCGAGCGCGCCTGGATGGAAAAGGCGATCATCCTGGCCACCACCAGTGTCACCAACGGCGGCGGCCCGTTCGGCGCCCTGGTCGCCAAGGACGGTGAGGTCGTCGCCACCGGCAACAACCAGGTCACCTCCACCCTGGACCCCGTCGCGCACGCCGAGGTCAGCGCGATGCGTGCCGCCTGCAAGCGGCTGAACACCTTCTCGCTCGAAGGCTGCGTCCTGATCACCTCGTGTGAGCCGTGCCCGATGTGTCTGTCCGCCGCTCTGTGGGCGCGGGTCGACCGGCTCGTCTACTCCGCCGACCGGCACGACGCCGCGGTGGCCGGCTTCGACGACCGCAAGTTCTACGAGCTGTTCGAGAAGAGGCCCCACTCGATGTGGCCCATGGCGGTCGAGCACCTCGACCTGCCCAACCGCACCCAGCCGTTCGACACGTGGCTGGCCAAGGCCGACCGCATCGCCTATTGATCCGGAGCGTCCGTGGGAGCCGCGGTGCGGGACACTTCGCCGCGGCGGGCCGGCCTGCCGGTGAACCAGGAGAGGAAGGCCGTTCGAAGCGGCGCGCGGCGCGTGACCGCCGTACGGGACACCCCGATACCGTGCCCCGGAGCGGGAGTTGCCGTTCGCGTGCGCACTTGTCGCCGGGCCGGTGTGCCGGGAGGACAATGACGGCATGGGGCAGCGACCCGGCGACGTGAGCGCCCCCGCCCGGCTGGCCGGTGCCGACGAGGGGATCGGTGCCGACGAACTCGCGCTGGCCACCCGCAACCACGGTCTGCCCCTCGAAGCGCTCCGGCACGACGTCACCCCGCCCGGGCTGCACTACGTCCTCACGCACTACGACATCCCGTACGTGCCGGACACCGGTGCCTGGCGGCTGACCGTCGACGGCCGGGTGCGCACCCCGCTCGACCTGTCCCTCACCGACCTGCTGTCCTTCCCGCAGGTCACCACCCGGGTCACGCTGGAGTGCGCGGGCAACGGCCGGGCCCTGCTCACACCCCGGCCGGTCAGCCAGCCGTGGCTGGTGGAGGCGGTCGGCACCGCCGACTGGACCGGAGTGCCGCTCGGGCTGCTGCTCGCCGAGGCCGGCGCGGACCCGGCGGCCGTGGACGTCGTCTTCACCGGCGCCGACCACGGAGTCGAACGGGGGGTCGAGCAGGACTACCAGCGCGCCCTGCCCCTGGCCGTCGCCGCCTGCGACGATCCGCGGGTGCTGGTCGCCACCGGGATGAACGGTGCGCCGCTGCCCCCGCAGCACGGCCGTCCGCTCCGGCTGATCGTGCCCGGCTGGTACGGCATGGCGCACGTGAAATGGCTGCGCTCGGTCACCGTCAGCGACGTACCGTTCACGGGCTTCCAGCACTCGGTCGCCTACCGGGTCCGGCGCGCCGCCGACGACGAGGGAGAACCGGTGACACGGATCGCGCCGCGCGCGCTGTGCGTCCCTCCGGGGTTTCCCGACTTCATGTCCCGGACACGGGTGGTGCGGCCGGGGCCGGTGGGGCTCTTCGGCCGTGCCTGGTCCGGTTGGGCGCCCGTTTCCTCGGTGGAGGTCAGCACGGATGGCGGCGCCTCCTGGGCGCCGGCCCGCCTCGACCCGGTCACGCACGGGCACCGGTGGGCCTGGCAGGCCTGGCAGCACACGTGGGTCGCGTCGCCCGGTGAGCATGCCGTGGGCGCGCGTGCGACCGACGCCGACGGTCATGCTCAGCCGCTTGACCAGCGCTGGAACCGTGGCGGCTTGGCCAACAACGCGGTGCGCTGGCAACGGGTGGTGTGTGTCGTCGACACGTCTTCGCCGTAGGCGTCAGCGCCGTCCGGCGGGCGCGGATCGTCCGTGACCGCGCGCCCCGCGCCCCTTGCGGACGGCTGCCCTGCCCCCGTTGGAACGTAGTCCCTTGCTTCCCCGGACCGCCCTACGGCAGCAGCCTCTCGATGGCTGTCGGGCCCTCCTTCTCCATCTTGCGCCGTGCCCAGTCGAGGTTCTTCGGTGTGACGTCCTTGCCCGCCGCCATCACCAGGTCCTCCGGAGTGACATCCCTGGAGGGAGCGGAGTGGAGCAGGGCGTCCGGGGTGCAGTGGTCGTCGGACGACCGGGATTCGTCGGGTGTGATCGTCGACATGATGCCTCCTCCTCGGTCCGGATGACCGCATCCGTGCCGGTGCCGCCGAACGGGGCACACTCTCACCATTCCCCGCAGCGCCTTCCCACGCCACCCGAGAGCACTCGCTCCTAAGCTGGAAAACATCTCGCACCGCTCACCGGGAGGCCGCAGATGGCCGACACCCCGTTTCCCGAGGACGGCCGGACCCGTCCCCGCTATCTGCCCATCGCCGAGCACGGACTCATCGGCGACCTGCGCAGCGTGGCCCTGGTCGGCACGAACGGCACCATCGACTGGTACTGCTGTCCGTCCTTCGATTCCCCCAGCGTGTTCGCGGCCGTCCTCGACGCCGAGCGCGGCGGCCGCTTCGAGCTGGCCGCCGCCGTACCCGCGCGCACCAAGCAGTTCTACTTCCCCGACACCAACGTACTGATCACCCGGTTCTTCACCGAGGACGGCGTCGGTGAGGTCCAGGACTTCATGCCGGTCACCTCCGACAGCGTGGCAGGCGAGGGCGAGGCGGGCCGGCACCGGCTGATCCGGCGCGTGGTCTGCGTTCGCGGCACCGTCCCGTTCCGGGTGCTGGTCGCCCCCCGGTTCGACTACGGCGCGGCCCCGCACACCCTGCGCACCACCGGCGGCACCGTCGTCTTCGAGTCCGCCGAGCGGTCCCTGGCGCTGATCTCCACGGTCGAGCTGGAGTGCGACGACCGGGATGCGCGCGCCGACTTCAAGCTCGGCGAGGGGGAGTCGGCGGTGTTCGCCCTCGACCAGGTGGGCGACGCGGTGGCCCCCCGCGGCTGCGCCCACGCCGAGGCCGAGCACGAGTTCAACGCCACGGTCGCGTACTGGCGGCGCTGGCTGCGCCAGTCCCGCTACCGGGGCCGCTGGCGCGAGATGGTGCACCGCTCCGCCCTGACCCTGAAGCTGCTGACCTACGCGCCCACCGGAGCCATCGTCGCCGCCCCCACCACCAGCCTGCCCGAGCAGGTCGGCGGCGAGCGCAACTGGGACTACCGGTACGTGTGGGTGCGGGACGCCGCCTTCGCCGTCTACGCACTGCTGCGGCTCGGCTTCGCCGGTGAGGCGGAGGCGTTCATGCGCTTCCTGACCACGCACGTTCGCCCCTGCGACATCGACGAGTCCGCGCCCCTGCAGATCATGTACGGCATCGACGGCCGCAGCGAGCTGCCCGAGCGCACGCTGCCGCACCTGGAGGGCCATCTGGGCTCCGCCCCCGTCCGGGTCGGCAACGCCGCTGCCGGCCAGCTCCAGCTGGACATCTACGGTGCCCTGATCGACTCGATCTACCTGTACGACAAATGGGCCCAGCCGATCTCCAGCCAGCAGTGGGACGACGTGTGCCATCTGGTCGAATGGGTCTGCGCCCACTGGGACCAGCCCGACGAGGGCGTGTGGGAGACCCGGGGCGGCCGCAAGAACTTCCTGTACTCGCGGCTGATGTGCTGGGTCGCGATCGAGCGGGCCATCCGCCTCGCCAACCGGCGCGGACTGCCCGCCGATCACCGGCGCTGGCGGCAGGCCCGCGACGACATCTACCGGCGGATCATGGACCGCGGCTGGTCCGAGCGGCGCGCCGCCTTCGTCCAGTACGAGGGCGGCGACGTGCTGGACGCCTCGCTGCTGATGATGCCGCTCGCCAAGTTCGTCGCCCCCACGGACCCCAAGTGGCTGTCCACCCTGGACGCCCTCACCGAGGACCTGGTCTCCGACTCCCTGGTGTACCGCTACGACCCGCAGGCCAGCCCCGACGGACTGCGCGGCGACGAGGGCACCTTCTCGATCTGCTCCTTCTGGTACGTCGAGGCGCTGGTGCGGGCCGGACGGCTCGACGAGGCCCGGCTGGCCTTCGAGAAGATGCTCACCTACGCCAACCACCTCGGCCTGTACGCCGAGGAGATCGGCCGCACCGGCGAGCAACAGGGGAACTTCCCGCAGGCGTTCACGCACCTGTCCCTGATCAGCGCCGCATTCAATCTGGACCGTGCCCTCGGCTGACCGTCGGGGCGGTGTGTCCGCAGGTCGTGCGGGTACCCGGAGGTCTCCGGAAGGAGAACGACGCAGGGTCGAAAGAAGGAGGAGACCCCGTATGACCAGCACCAGCGAGACCGGCGGCGTCACCGGCACGCGCGACAAGAACTACGACCTCATCTGGTACGTCGAGGCGTGCCTGGACAACGCCCTCCGCCTGGAGACGTACATCCACGACGCCGAACGCGACAACGACCGCGAGCTGATCGACCTGTTCCACAAGGCCCAGGCGGACAGCCGCAAGGGCGCCGAGATGGGCAAGCAGCTCCTGCGCGAGCGGCTGAGCGGCTGAGCGCCTGAGGCCGCCTCCCCGCTCAGGCGAACCGGGAACGCGGGACGGGCCCGGCGGAGCGCACGCACGCCCGGTCGCCGCGCAGCCAGGTGCCCTGCACGGCCCCTGCGAACGCGGCTGACCGAGCGTCGTCACCCGCCGGGCCCTCGCCGTCCCCGGACCCGCCGCCAAGCGGCAGGACCCAGGTCAGGGCAGTGGCTGCTCCGCCCAGATGATCTTGCCGTGGGGGGTGTAGCGGGTGCCCCAGCGCTCGGCGAGCTGCGCGACCAGGAACAGGCCCCGGCCGCCCTCGTCGGTGGTGGCCGCGTACCGCAGATGCGGCGAGGTCGTGCTGCTGTCGGACACCTCGCAGATCAGCGTGCGGTCGCGCAGCAGCCGTACCCCGATCGGACTGCGCCCGTAGCGGATGGCGTTGGTGACCAGCTCGCTCAGGATCAGCTCCGTGGTGAAGCCCAGCTCCTCCAGGTCCCAGTCGGCGAGCCGCCGGGTCACCGCGGACCGCACCTCGGACACCGCCGCCGGGTCGGACGGCACCTGCCACTCGGCGACCCGGTCGCCGCCCAGCACCCGGGTGCGGGCGACGATCAGCGCGACGTCGTCGCTGGGCCGGGCCGGCAGCCGGTCCAGCACGGCGCGGCAGGTCTCCTCCGGCGAGCCGTCCGGCGTGCCCCGCAGGGCGTCGCTCAGCAGCTCGAGACCGACGTCGATGTCCCGTTCCCGGTCCTCCACCAGCCCGTCGGTGTACAGCACCAGCCGGCTGCCCTCCGCCAGCTCCAGCTCGGCCGCCTCGAACGGCAGCCCGCCGAGACCCAGCGGCGGTCCGGCCGGCACCTCCGGGAACTCCACGCCGCCCTCCGGCGGCACCAGCGCGGGCGGCGGATGGCCGGCCCGGGCGATGCTGCACCGCCGCGACACGGGGTCGTACACCGCGTACAGACAGGTCGCGCCGGCGATCGCCGCGGAGCCGTCCGCGGCGGTCTCGTCCTGGTCGATCCGCCCCACCAGCTCGTCCAGCAGACCGAGGAGTTCGTCGGGCGGCAGGTCCAGCGCGGAGAAGTTGTGCACCGCGGTGCGCAGCCGGCCCATGGTGGCCGCCGCGTGCAGCCCGTGCCCCACCACGTCACCCACCACCAGCGCCACCCGGCCACCGGACAGCGGCAGCACGTCGAACCAGTCGCCTCCCACCCCGGCCTGCGCCGGCAGATAGCGGTAGGCGATCTCCAAAGCCCCCTGCTCCGGCAGCGAGCGCGGCAGCAGACTGCGCTGGAGCGTGACCGCCATGCTGTGTTCACGGGTGTACCGGCGGGCGTTGTCGATGGACACCGCCGCCCGCGTGACCAGCTCCTCGGCGAGCGCCAGCTCCTCGGAGTCGAACGGCTGCGGCTTCTCCGAACGCCAGAAGTTCACCACGCCCAGCACCAGGTTGCCGGCCCTGAGCGGCACGGTGATCAGCGAGTGGATGCCGTATTCCAGTACCTGGCCGGTGCGTTCCGGGTGCTGCGCGCGCCAGCCCGACGCCTCGCGCAGGACGGGCACGAGGACCGACTGCCCGGTTGTCAGGCTGCGCGCCTGCGGCGAGGTGGCCACGAACCGGATCCGCTCGCCCACCGGGTACAGCGGGCAGTCCTTGCGGACGCCGGCGCAGGCGGCGCGGCGCAGCGCGGTGCCCGGCTTGGGCTCCTCGCCGTGCAGGACGGCGTCGAACAGGTCCACGGTCGCGAAGTCCGCGAACCGGGGCACCGCCAGCCCGGCCAGTTCCTCGGCGGTACGGCCCACGTCCAGGCTGGTGCCGATGCCCACCCCGGCGTCGTACAGCATGTTCAGCCGCTCGCGCGCCACCTCCGCCCGGCCCGACAGGGCGCGCAGCTCGGTGGAGTCGCGCAGCGTGGCGACGCTGCCGGCCGGGCCGCCGCGCACAGCGGTGGGCCGCTGGTTGATCGCCAGCAGCCGGTCCTTGACCAGGTGCACCTCGTCCGTGGCCACCCGGCCCGAGGCCAGCAGCGCCGCCGTCTCGTCGTCCAGGCCCAGCTCCAGCACGCTGCGCCGCTCGGCGTCCTGCGGCAGGTCCAGCAGCCGTTGCGCCTCGTCGTTGGCGAGCAGCAGCCGGCCACCGTCGCCGACGATCAGCACACCCTCCCGGACCGCGTGCAGCACCGCGTCGTGGTGCTCGTACATCCGGGTCATCTCGTGCGGCCCGAGGCCGTGGGTCTGGCGCAGCAGCCGTCTGCTGACCAGGGCCGTGCCCGCGGTGGCCAGCGCGAGCGCCGCCGCTGCCGCCGCGAGCAGCAGGGGCAGCTGCTGGTTGGCGGCCCCGCCCACGTGCGCGGTGGTGATGCCCGAGGACACCAGGCCCACCACCTTGCCGGACCGGTCCTTCACCGGCACCACGACCTGGACCAGCGGACCTATCGTGCCGTTGACGTGCTCCACCACCGTGCCCCCGGCCACCGCCGGGCCGATGGTGCCGACGAACTTCTTGCCGATGCGGTCGGGTTTGGGGTGCGTGTAGCGGATGCCGTTGGTGTTCATCACGACGACGAAGTCCACACCGGTCGCCTTGCGCGTGGCCTCCGCCTTCGGCTGGAGGATCGCCGTCGGGTCCGGAGAACGCAGCGCGGCCGCGGTGCCCGGCGCGTGCGCGAACGACTGGGCGACGGCGATGGAACGGTTCTGGGCCTCCAGATCCGTGTCGTGCCGCACCTGGAGCACCTGCGCCACCACCGCCGAGACGACCAGCAGCAGCACGATCACCACTTGGAGGACGAACACCTGTCCGGCGACGCTGCGCCCGGTCACCACCGACCACAGGGCCCCGGGCCTGGCGCCGTTCCCGCCCGGGCCCTGCGGCCGGGGGCCCGCCGATGCGTGCGGGGACTCGGAAGGACGGGGCCGCCGAGTCGCGCTCCGGCCGGACAGTCGCACCATGTGCCCATGTCTACACTGCCGGGCCCGCTCCGGCGAGACCGTCACCCGGGTGACTGCAGCCGATCGGTACACGGCCGTGCTCTCACTGGTGGCGTACGGGGGCCGAACGGCGGACGGCGAGCAGCAGCGCGACGTCGTCGGGGCGGTTGGTGGCGTGCCGGGCGTCGGCCGTGAGCCGGTCGGCGACCCCGGTCAGCGACCGCCCGACCCGGCGCCCGGCGGCGGCCCCCGCCCTGGCGAGCGCCAGCCGCAGCGCCTCGATGCCGTCGTCGATGTCCGCGCCCGGCCGCTCCACCAGCCCGTCCGTGTACAGGGCCAGGATGGCGTCCGGCTCCAGCAGCAGTTCGGCCACCGGATAGCGGGCCTGCGGATCCACCCCCAGGACGACATCGCCCGGGATGTCCAGCAGCCGGGTCCGTCCGTCGGGGGAGCGCAGCAGCGGCGGCGGATGTCCCGCCCGGGCGATCCGGGCGCGGCCGGTGGCGGGGTCCAGCCGCAGATAGCAGCAGCTGGCGAACTGACCGGGGTCGAGGTCGATCAGCAGGTGGTTGGTGCCGCTCAGTACCTCGTCGGGCGGCCGGTCGCCCAGCGCGAACGCGCGCACGGCACTGCGCAGCTGCCCCATGGTGGCCGCGGCCTGCACCCCGTGCCCCTGCACATCGCCGATCACCAGGGCCAGCCCGTCGCCCGCCTCGACCACGTCGTACCAGTCGCCGCCCACGTCCATGCCCTGCGTCCCCGGCAGATACCTGCCCGCCGTCTCCACCTGGGGATGCACCGACAGCCGGCGGGGCAGCAGCGCCTGCTGCAGGCCGCGGGCCAGGGCCGCCTCGCTGTCGTAGCGCTGCGCCCGCTCCATGGCGTGCGCGATCAGCCCGGCGAGCGCGGTGAGCACCGTGCGCTCCTCGGTGCTGAAGCCGCGCGAGCGGTCGAAGCCGAGGATGCACGAGCCGACCGGCCGGCCGGAGGCGATCAGCGGCAGGAAGGCCCGGGCGCCCTCGTCGGCGTCCAGCGGCATGCCCGGATATGCGGCCGCCATCTGCTGCATGGACTCGAAGAACAGCGGCCGGCCCGTGGTCAGGCACTCCACGCCCGGCAGCCGGGCGTCGAGGCCGACGCCCTCGAACGGATCGAGGAACCCCTGCGGGAAGCCGCTCTCCCAGGCGAGATGGAAGTGCCGTTCCTGGAGCAGATAGATGGCGAGGCACCCGCCGCCGAACGCGGGCAGCAGTTCGCGCACCACCACCGCCGACACCTGCCGGGCGGTCACCGCGTCCGTCAGCGCGATGGCCAGGGCGATCGGCCGGTACAGCGGCGCCATCGAGCCGCCCGCCGCCACCGTGTCCTCCAGGACGTGCTCCTCGACGGCCGGCCCGACCGGTGCGTCCATGCGGCTGGCCGGTACGAGCGTGCAGGTCAGCAGGTCCTCGCCGGAATGCACCGAGACGGCGAGCCAGTCGTCCGCACCGGGTTCGCCGTCTCCCCCGGCCCGGCGGCGCACATGGAAGTGCACCGGATCCGGGGACAGCAGCGCACCGCGCAGATGGTCGTCGTACGGCGCACCGGCGAGCCACGGCATCGCCTCCCACAGGGGACGGCCGATCAGCCACTCCCGGTCCCGGCCGGCGAGCCGGGCCGCGGCCCCGTTGGCGTACACGATGAGCCCCAGCCGGTCCAGGCAGAACACGCCCTGCGGCAGCAGGTCGGCCGCGCCGTCAGCGCAGGTGGCGGGCCCGGGGGCGATCACCACGCCGCCGACCTGCGCCATGGCCCCGACCTCGGCGGCCGGCCAGACGTCCAGCAGCCGCGGCGTGCCGTCCCGCGCCCGCAGGCTCAGCGGCGCGGCGGGCGGTTTCCCGGCCGCGGCGTCGCGCAGCGCGGCCAGGACCAGGTGCGCGTCGTGCGGGGCCAGCGCGTCCGCGAGCGCCCTGTCGGTGCCTTCGAAGTCGCCGGGGGACAGCCCGAGAAGGGCGTGCAGCCGGTCGTCGGCGCGGACGGCGCGGGTCACGGGATCCCAGCCGAACCGGGCCACGGCGGCCTGCGCGGGCCGGATCGCGGGCGGCCGCACGCACAGCGGCTCACCGTCCCAGACCACCCTTCCCGGATCGCCGTCGGCGAGCCCCAGCAACTCGGCGCCCAGGCCTTCGGCGAGCCGGTCGAGCAGCTCGCGGTCCAGCAGTTCGTCCGCGGTGTCCGTCACCGCCGGGCGCAGCACCATGAGCACCCCCAGTGGCTCGCTCCCGCCCGGCACCGGCACGTGCACCGACCCGAACGGGAACGGCAGGCCGGCCGCGAACTGCGGATACCGGCGCACCGTCTCGGCGGCGTTCGCCAGCACCACGGGTACGCCGAGACGGTAGGCGTCGGCGACGGGGAAGGGGCGGTGGACATGCAGGCGCCACCAGGGCCGGAACAGCGGGCCGGGCAGCCCCGCGAGGGCCGCGAGACGCAGCAGGCCCGGGGTGCCGGAGCGCAGATACACGGCCGCCACCCGGCCGCCGGCCGCCCCGAGTGCGCCGGTCGAGGTGTCGGCCAGCAGCGCGGCCAGCCGGGCCCGCGTACGGACCGCCTGCTCGCCACCGCTCCCAGTCATCGCCCCTACCTCGTCCCGTGCGCCTCGGGTGGATGACACAGCAAGAATGCGCCAGGAGGACCGTGCGATGCACCTGGGAGGAGCGGGAAATCGGGGAGAGGTCCGGGCGCCGGGCGCGGAGGGCGGCCTTCCGTCCGGGGGATCGTCTGCCGCTGCCTTCACGTCGGTCGGCGCGGCGATCGCTCCCCGCCCGGCCCCGATGCCCCGGCCGCGGCGGCCACCGGCAGGGGGCCGGACCGTCCCAGGGCCCCTCGCCGTGGGCCCGTGCGTCCTGCCGGACCTCGTGGTGGCCGTCCGAGCCGGTTCGGCCCGGCAGGTTCGGCTCGTCACGGCGCCGGCGTACTCGGCGTCGCCGTTGCGCTCGGCCGCCGGGCGGCTGCTCGGCGGCCGAGCGCTCGGGCCTCAGCGGGGCCGGGCTGCGGGCGACGCCCGCCGTGAGGACATGGGCTTCCTCGGCCGGCGGCGCTTGCAGGGCCGGTGGTGCCGGGGCGCGGGCGACGCCCGCCGCGTGGGCGCGGGCCGGCTCAGGGGGCCGGGCGTGCCGGTGCCGCACGGTCCGGCTCAGGGTTCCCGGTGTCCACCGGACGCAGCACCAGATGATTGTCCACGCGGGCCGCCGCCATCGCGAAGGGGAAGGTGTCCGCCTCCAGGCACATCGCCGCGTCCTCGGGATGGACACCGGCCCAGCCCCGCCGCACGCCGTCGGCGAGCCGGGCGGCGCCGTCGGAGCGCCGGGCCCGTTCGAGGTAGGGGGCGGGGTCCGCGTCGGCCGCCCGGACGCGGTCCGCGATGTACTCGGCGCAGGCGAGATCCTCCTCGGCCCGCCCGCCGTCCCCGGTGACGACGAAGGTCACGGTCTCCGGCCGGGCCCGGCGCAGCACCTCGGCGGTCGCGCCGGCCACCACGAAACTCGCGCACAGCAGCAGCCCGGCGTCCGCCACGGCGAGCGCCCCGGCCGTCCCGGCGGTGGTCTTCTGCACGACCGTACGGCCCCGCACGTCCAGCGAACGCAGCATCGCGGGTGAGTTGGCCAGGTCGAACCCAGCCACCGGCTCGCCGTCCTGGAACGCGAGCCAGCCCGGGTGACGGGCCTTCAGCTCCAGGGCCTCCTGCTGCGTACCGGCGAAGACGATCCGTTCGGCACCACGCCGGAACGCCCAGGCAGCCACGGTGAACGCCCGCATGACATCGACGACCACGGCCACGTCCGGGGCCTTCGGCGTACCGGGTATACCGGTGAACTCGGTCTGCATCGCTCAATGATGAGGCCTGCTGCCGCCGGTCAGGGATCGGCCGGACCGGGCGGCAGCGGCCGGGCGGCGCGCAGGCTGCGCAGCGCGAACAGCAGGACGGCGATGTCGTCCAGGTAGACGGGATCGGGCAGCAGGTCGGTGGGGAGCAGCAGATAGGCGATCGCGCCCCAGAACACCCAGGGCGGGCCCGTCGGCAGCCCGGCCCGCCGCAGCGCGCGCCGGACACGTACCAGCCGTACCAGCAGACCGAGGGCGACGGCGAGCAGCACCGCCGCGACGACGGCGCCGATTACCAGCAGGGCAGTGGTGGAATCCATCCCTACGACGACCGGTCCGTGCCCTCGACGGCCTCCGCGCTGCCGTTCGCCGGGCCCGCCAGCGGGTCCTGCGGGGCGGGCGTCGACTGCCCCCGGCCCTTGGCCGTGAGCCTCAGCCGCTCGAACGTCCGGGTCAGCTGGTGCAGCGCACCCGGTGTCCGGGACGCGGGCCGCTGCGGCGGAAGGGCGGGCGCGGGGACGTCACGGTAGGCCGCCAGCGCCTCCAAGGCCTGCTCGGCGGCCTCCTTGTACAGGTCACGGGACTTGGTCATCGCCTCCAGCGCCTCGGCGTACCGGGCGGCCAGCCGCCGTTCCCGCTCCAGCTCCTCCCGCAGGGTCAGCAGGGTCCAGTGGTCCCTCAGGTCGGTCAGCGCCTCCTCGGCCTCCCGCGGCAGCGGCCGGGGCAGCGCGGCGAAGTGACGCAGGGCCGCGAAGAGTTCGGCGGGCTCGGAACCGTCCAGGAAGACGCTGCGGACGGTGTGCTCGCGGCTGTCGAAATCCTTCGGAGCCGGGTCCGGGGGCAGCAGCACCGCGCCGCCGCGCGGCACCTCGACGCCGAGGTCCTTCAGCGCCCAGTTGACGGCACGGAACTGGTGCGGCGCCGCCCGGTGCTCCACCACCCGGTGCCTGAGGCCCGGCGGCAGCAGCCGGGTCAGCGGCAGTTTGCCCTGCTCGTCCGGGGTCATCGCCTCGTGCACGACGACATTGAGGCACCACGCCTCGCCCGCCGCGTCCCGCAGCCTGCGCCGCATCTCCTTGTCGTCCGCGGGCAGCGCGTTGACCTGCCGCAGGCGCAGCCCGGGCACCGTGGCGTGGTGGTCCCAGGAGCCGTCCTCGCCCACCGCGCCCTCGGGCCAGAACAGCGTCGCCGGCGAGGGCCATGTCTCGTCCCACGGGCGCTCCGCCTCCGCGACGAGCCGCCACTCGTGCCCCTGGCGCCGTCCCTCCTGCGCCACGAGGGCGAGCCTGGCCCGCACGGTCACCGTGCCGGCGACCCGCCAGCGCGCCTCGAACACGCGCCGGGCCGCATCCTCGGGCACGGGGGGTTCCGCGAAGTCGTCGATGTCACCGCTCTCCTTGTGCCGGCGCAGAGTGCGACGGACGACCTCCTCGGGGGCGGGACCGGTGTGACGGCCACGGGCCGCCCACAGGGTCTGCGGGATGGTGGCGCGGTCGGTGGTGGAGTTCGACATGAGCCAATCTGCTGATGGGGGCGGGTGTGGCTCCCAGTATCACCGCTCGGCGGGGCAGCACGTCCTTCGGGGCCGTCAGGCGGCGCGTGGCGGCGGCCGCACGCCCCCGCGCACGGGACGCGCGGCGTACACCCGGGGCGCGCGGGGCACGCGTCGGGCGGCCGTCCTTCACACGTGTTCGCGTCCTCGTACGGCCACCACAATGGTCCGGCGAACGGGGCCCGCCCATCCATCCGCTTAGGGGCGGGCCCCGTTCTCGCTGCTGGGGGAGCTCGGCGACAGTGCTCGATATATATCGGCAGCCGATATATCATGGCCGCATGACAGCGAAGAGCATGACCCGGGCGGCGTTCTTCGTCCTCACGGCGCTCGCCGACCGGCCTCGGCACGGCTACGGCATCCTTCAGGAGGTGGCGGAACTGTCCGACGGCGAGGTGCAGTTGCGGGTCGGCACGCTGTACGGGGTGCTGGACCGGCTCACCGCGGACGGGCTGATCGTGCTGGACCGGGAAGAGGTCCAGCAGGGCCGGCTGCGGCGCTACTACCGGCTCACCGACGACGGCGTGGCCGCCCTGGACGCGGAGGCCGAGCGGATGGCCGCCGGTGCCGGGGCGGCCAAGCGGCGCATCGCCGAGGGCCGCCGCGCCGGCGCCCGCCCCGCGGCCCCTGCCGGGCTCGAACCCCCCACCGCACCCGGACTCGCGGGAGGCTACGCATGACCACGCTGCTGGAGGCCCGCTACCGCACCGTCCTGCGCCTGCTCCCCGCCTACTACCGGCGGGAGAGGGAGGAGGAGATGGTCGAGACGTACCTGGAGGACCTCGACCGCGACACCCAGGACCAGAGCCGGCCCACGCTCGGCGAGGTGGCGAGCATCGCCGCCCTGGCGGTCCGCAGCCGGCTCGGCGCCGCCGGGGCGCCCCGGCGCTACGTCCTGCTCGGATCGGGTGCACGGCTCTTCGCGCTGGCCGCCGTCCTGCTCCTGGCCGCCTCCGCGGTCGTCGAACCGGTGCTGCAACTGACCTGGCGGTTGACCCGGGGCGACGCGGAACGGCGGCTGTTCCTGGCGGACTTCACCGGCCACGGGCTCCCCGCCGCGACCCTGACCGTGGCCCAGTGGGTCCTGCCGCTCGGCTGGACCGTCGCCTTCTTCGCCCTCCTGCACGACCGCCGTCGCCTCGCCCGTACCGGCGCCCTGGTGGCCGCGGTGCCCACCCTGTGGCCGCTGGTCCGCTCGCTGGCGGGGGCGACGGTCATCACGGAGCCGGCGTTCGTCGCGGCGCTGGCGCTTCTCGCCTGGCTGCCCGCGCTCGCGCTGTGCGCCGCCCACCACCGCGACGCACCCCCCGCCCGGCTGCCCGTCGGCACCCCCGGTCTGGTCCTCATGGCGACGTGCGTGGTGACGGGCGCGTCCCTTGTGTTCGTGCCCACCGCCGACGACCTGGTGTGGGGGCCCGCCAACTGCTTCGTCGTCGGCGCCCTCGGATGGCTGCTGTGGAACGCCCGCCGCGCGGCGAGCGACGCGCCCGGCGGCGCCCTCGCCCTCGCCGCGCTCGGCCTGCTCTTGCTGGCCGCGCGTGTCGCCGCCGTCTACCCGTGGCTCCGGGTGCCCGGAGCCGGTCCGTACACCGGCGGCGGCCTCGCCCAGACCGCCGCGCTCGCCCTGCTCACCGTGCTCCTGGCGGTGGCCGGCCGCCGCGAACTCGCGGCGCGCTGAGTCGCTCGCGGTTCGTCCCCCGCGCGACACGCGGTGCCGACCTGAAGTGGCGGGCGGCAACGGGCCCGCGCGGAGCGGTTCTGCGCTGACGAAGAGACGCGGGCGGGGGGTTTCCGCTCATGTGGAGACCGGGGGGGTGCCTCTATGTCCTTCGTCAAGGCTGAGTGGTCATGCGGTGGCTGCTTCGGGGGTGCGTGGTTCGTAGAAGGTGCCGTCGCGGAGCAT
>NZ_JBIATN010000042.1:0-51145 GCF_042891825.1 Streptomyces sp. NPDC001852 | reverse complement strand
ATCCGCTTCGTGAGCTTCTTCATGATCTTTCCTTCCGGTTGGTGCGATCTGCACCAACGGCTGCTTTTGCAGGCGATGTGAGGCGCCTGGCGTTGTGTGGCGTTGTCCGCCAGCAGTTCCATACGCTGTATGGAATCGCCCTGCCAGGATAACCATACGACGTATGGAAATGGGAAGGCGGTGACAGTGACTCGGGTCACCCGGACACCTGGTCGAAGGAGACGTACCTGAACACTTCTCGGCAACTGGAAGGCTGCTCCCGGGAGTTCGTCTCCTTCCCCCCTCGCCCTGCCGGCCCGAATACCAGCTCTCGATCGCAAGGCATGCAGGCACTCAGATCTGGCCCCATGCTGGAGAGGAGGGGGGTGTGACAACGGAGGAAGAAGTGATGGAGATGCGGACCGTTGTCGACCTCACACGCTGCCAGGGCTATGCGCAGTGCGTGTTCCTCGCGCCGGAGGTGTTCGAGCTGCACGGCGAGGAGGGGCTGCTGTACGCCACGGCCGTGCCCGAAGACCAGGTGGAGCGCGTGCGCCAGGCCGCGGCCGCGTGTCCGGTGCAGGCGATCCTCCTGGGGGAAGAGGTGAGCACCGGTGCCCGGTGACCTGAAAGACGGCCGCATCGTCATCGTCGGGGCGTCGCTGGCCGGGCTGAGAGCAGCCGAGGCGCTGCGCGAGGAAGGGTTCAGGGGTTCACTGACGGTGGTGGGGGACGAGCCCCATGCGCCCTACGACCGGCCGCCGCTGTCCAAGCAGGTGCTGCTGGGCCAGGCGACGGCGGACACCCTCGAGCTGCCGACGCGGCGGGACCCGGACGCCGAGTGGCGCCTCGGCGTGCGCGCCACCGGTGTGGACCTGCTGGCGAAACGGGTGTCGCTCGAAGACGGTGAGTCCCTGCCCTACGACCGGCTGCTGATCGCCACCGGGACCCGCGCGCGGCCCTGGCCCAACCCGCAGGAAGGCGCCCTGGACGGCGTGTTCACCCTGCGCACGCGCGAGGACGGCGCGGGACTGGCCGAGCGGCTGGTCGCGAGGCCGGAGCGGGTGCTGGTGATCGGCGGAGGCTTCACCGGCTCGGAGATCGCCTCGGCCTGCCGGGAACTGGGCCTTGAGGTGACCGTCGCCGAACGCGGTCCCGCACCCCTGGTGGGTGCGCTCGGCGGCACCCTGTCCAAGCTCGCGGCCGTCATGCAGCGCAACCACGGCGTGGACCTGCGCACCGGGGTGACGGTCACCGCCCTGAACGGCAACGGCAGCTTCACCGGCGCGCAGCTGTCCGACGGCAGCCGCGTCGAGGCGGACGTGTGCGTCGTGGCGCTGGGGGCGATCCGCAATGTGGAGTGGCTGGCGGAGTCCGGGCTGGCGGCGGGACCGCGCGGCATCGCCTGCGACGCAGGCTGCCGGGCCTTCAACATGTACGGGATCGTCACCGACGACGTCTTCGTGGCCGGCGACGTCTCCCGCTTCCCCCACCCGCTGTTCGGCTACCAGATGCTGTCCCTGGAACACTGGGGCAACGCCGTCGAGCAGGCCGAGGTCGCGGCCCACAACATGGTCAACCCCGGACCGCTGCAGCGCCCCCACCTGGCCATCCCGGTCTTCTGGTCGACCCAGTTCGGGCTCAACATCAAGTCGGTGGGCGTGCCCACCTATTCCGACCACGTGGTCATCGCCCAGGGCTCCCTGGAGGCCCGCCGTCTGGCGATGGTCTACGGCTATCAGGGCCGGGTCACCGCCGCCGTCACCGTCGACATGGCCAAGGCGCTCGACTACTACCGGCACCTGATCGAGACCGCCGCTCCCTTCCCGCCGCCGCCCGGCGCGCAGGACCGTGCGATCGCCGCCGACATCACGATCCCCTCCGCCGTACCGGACCCCTCCGTGCTGTCCCACGGCCCGACCGTCGCACTCACCGGTCACCTTCCCGACCGTCGGCTGACGGTGGTGTAGCCCCCGTCCCGCCCCCTACGAGGAGCCGTCATGGACTCCGCGACCCTGCTGGCACGGATCACCGACTACGCCAGCCGTCCCAACCCCTACCCGTTGTACGCGGAACTCCGCGAGGCCGGTCCCGTGGTGCCGCAGGCCGATGGCAGCTACCTGATCGGCACCTACCACCACATCGCCGCTCTGCTCCACGACCCACGGATGAGTGCCGACCCCCGCACCCGCGGCGAGGCGACCCACAAGCCGCCTTTCCTGCGGCTCGACGACCCCGAGCACCACAGGCTGCGCACCCTCGCCATGCGGCCCTTCGGCCCCCCGCACAGCCCGGGCCGGGTCGACGGCATGCGCGGCGAGATCGACCGGATCGCCAGGGAACTGCTGGAGCCGTTCGAGGCGGGTCGGCAGATCGACATCGTCGACGACTTCGCCTATCCGCTGCCCGTCACCGTGATCTGCCGCCTGCTCGGCGTGCCGCACGAGGACGAGCCGCTCTTCCGGGCCTGGTCCGACGCGATCGTCGCAGCCGCCGACGTCAGGCCCGGCGAGGACACCGCCGAGCCGGACAAGGCCGGCGACCAGGCGCGGATGGAGATGGGCGGATACCTGTTGAACCTGGCGGAACAGCGCCGCGGCAAGCCGGGCGAGGACATGCTCTCCGCCTTCGCCAACGAGCCGGACCCGGCCCTGCGCCTCACCGACGAGGAACTCGCGGAAACCGCCGTACTGCTCCTCATCGCCGGACATGAGACCACGGTCAACCTCATCACCAACGGCGCCCTCACCCTCCTGCGCCAGCCCGAGCAGCTGGACCGGCTGCGCCGGGAACCGGAGTTGCTCCCGCGAGCGGTGGAGGAACTGCTGCGCTACGAGCCCCCGGTCCACATGCGCGAGCGCATCCCGCACGCCGACATCGACGTCGCCGGCACCCTCGTCCCCGCAGGCGCGTCCGTCGTTCTGGTGCTGGCCTCCGGCAACCGCGACCCGATGCGGTTCCGCGATCCCGACCGGTTCGACCCCGCCCGCCCGGACAACCAGCACCTCGGCTTCGGCAGCGGCATCCACGCCTGCTACGGCGGACCCCTGGCCCGCATCGAGGCGTACGCCGCGCTCGGCGCCCTGCTTCCCCATCTCGGCAGCGCCCGCCTGGTCGAAGACCCGCCCCCTTACCGGCAGAACGCGATGCTCCGCGGCCCCCGCCACCTGCCCATCCACCTGTGAAGCCGAGAGGGCACGGCGTCCTCGTCAGGCTACGGTGGGAAGGGGACGCCGTACGCTGCCGCGGGCTTCGCCCGCTGAGATGCCAAGCCGACGCTTCACCCTTCCGAAGACGATCGCCGGACATGGTGCCGATTCCCAAGCGCCGAGCCACTCCCGTGCAGGACGGCAGTGGTGGCGTTCGTGCGGGACATGTGAGCGACGAATGTTCGTCTAGGGTGAGCGGCGTGCGTGAGATCGCTGGCGTCAGAGCCATGCCCGGGGGACGTGTACGTGTCCAATTCCATGACCACGGGTTCGTCGTCAGACGCGACCGGCTCGCCGGCCGTATCGCTGAAGCGTTCCTCGGCGACACGGCCGGGTGTGTCACCCTCTTGGTGGTGCTCGCTTCAGTGGGCCTCCACAGCCTGCTGACCAAGGTTGGTGCGCCGCACGTCGTCGCCGTGGGTTGCCTCTGGGTGTTCATCGTCTCGGTCTGCTACGCGGCGCTCCTCGCGCTACTGCGGTGGGCGGCCGAGGCGGTGGGGAACATCGTGGTCTTCTTCATCGTCGTGGTGACGCTCCCGGGTCTGCTGATCCCGGCTTATCGGCGGAAGGTGTTGCGCCGATGGAGCGGTGGCGGACCGGAGTCCGAGCCGGGGTGGGTGCCTGCCACTGCCCTCGGCGGAGTGTGGCTGGGCCAGGAGGATCCGAGCACCGACGCCGTGGTGACGCTCCAGCGCGTCGAAGGATCGGTCGTCGCCTACGCCGCCCGGCCCGACACGGCCCGCGAGTTGCACTCCGGGTTCGAGGCACTGCTACGCACCCACCACCCGATCCCTACGGTGATGCCGCACCAGCAATCCGCGCCAGGTATCGCGCCGTACCAGTCCTGGCATCCGGGGCCACCCCGCAGCTGACGACCATCGGTGTCGTCGCGCGTGCCCGACCCGTCCCCAACTCTCCGCCTCCGGAGCCGATCCGACCATGTCCACCGTCCGTGCGGGTGGCCGTCGTGGATCCGGGCCCATCGGACCGGCTCGACACCAGGGCAGGCGAACAGGCCGCACCCGGAGCCGAGCACGTCGGAGAGAGGCATTCATCTGCAGGCCGGTGCGTTGCCTTCGGAGCCGGCCCCGCGGACCGGGACGAGGAGGGTGAACGTGGCCGGAGCCCTTCTGGTGAGGCTGAGACGGCCGCCGATGGATCGGGCCAGTTCGGAAGCGAGTGCGAGGCCGATGCCCGTCCCGTGGCCGCCGCCGGTGTGTCCCCGGTCGAACAGCTGCGCCGGCTCGCCCTCCACGGCTCCCTCGTCGCTCACGTCGAAGGCGAGGGCGTCGTCCAGGTCCCGCACCACCAGTCGCGCGGTTCCGCGTCCGTGCACCCGTGCATTGTCCAGCAGGACGCCGAGCACCTCCGAAACGGGGCCGCTGGGGACCAGGACATCCGCGGGTGCGTCATGTGTGCCGCACTCCAGGCGTCTGCCGTCGGCGGCGAACAGGCCATGCCAGTGCTCCTGCGTCTCCAGAAGGAGGTGTGCCACCGCAATGTCCCCGGCGGCGGGGCGGGGCCGGTCCGGGGAGCGGGACAGGCGTAGCACTTCCTCCACGGTGTGGTGGAGGCGATGGGTGGTGTCCAGTGCCTCGGTCAGCACGGGGCGTAGTCGGGTGTCGTCGTCCTGGGCGAGCCCCGCCTCCAGAGTGAGTTGCAGGCCGGTGAGCGGGGTGCGCAGCTGGTGGGAGGCGTTGGTGGCGAAGTCGCGTTCGCGTCGTAGGAGTTCGGACAGGCTGCGAAGCATCGCGTTGTGGGTGCGGGCCACCTGATCGATCTCGGCGATGCTGCTGGGGGCCGCCCGCGCGTTAAGGTCCCCTTCGGCGACGGCCCGGCAGTGGCGGGAGAGGTCCTCCAGTGGGGCGGCCAGCGCCCGAGCCTGCCGGCGGGCGACCAGTACCGCGATGGTCAGCGCGACTACGGTCACGCCGAGTAGTACGCCCCACGCGGCCAGGACCCGGTCGCGTACGGCGCCGGCGGGGGAGGACGCGCGGACCACGCCGATCACCCGCTCGGCGTGGGAGACCGGTACGGCGGCGACCAGATCGCCGCCCGACTGCCCCCGGACCACCTCTCCGCCAAAGGCGCGGTGGACCGGCGCGTCCGCCGTCCCAGGGCCGGTGCCCGCCCGCTTGTCCTGCTGCGGGTCGTACAGGCCCAGATGCCCCCCTGCCGGCGCCCTGGGCAGTTCCACCGGGTCACCGGTCGCATAGTCCGGGCTCACCCGTACGGCCGCGGCGAGGGCCGCGCGCTCCAGGGTGTCCCGCTGCCCGGCGTACAGGGAGGACCTGATGGCCAGGGCCAGGGGGACGGCGAGCAGGACCACGGCGACCAACGCGGCGGTGAGGGCGACTCGCGCCACGCGCTGTCTCATGCCCTCATCATGCGGCGGTTCGGCGGGGCGCGCGGGGCTGGGCTCACGCTTTTGCCGTCGTCTAACCCTCGGCGAGCAGGGCGTTAACCGGCCGCTTCCTAGCGTGGGTGCCATGACCGTCCGGTCCGGGGGATTCCTTGGAGGGCAGTGGTGATGGCAGCACACGCACGGACGTCCGCGACAGTCGGGCTGGTGCTCGTCGCAGCGGTGACCGCGGGCTGTTCCGGCTCCGGCTCGCACTCCGCTTCCGGTTCGACGACATCAACACCGCCGGCCTCCTCGGAGCGCGTCGGAAACGGGCAGAACAAACCGACACCCGCTCCCACCGAGTCCAATCCACCTGGCGACATCCCCGACAACCAGGTGTACGTCGTCTACCGGCCGACAGGTGGGTCCTTCTCCGCTTTCACGGTGAAGGTGCCTGAGGGCTGGGCCCGTACGGAGCAGGGCGGCAGCACGGTGTTCACTGACAAGTTGAACACCGTGAGGATCACGGCGGTCTCGGCCTCTACCGCGCCCACGGTCGACTCGGTCACCAAGTCGGTAGTCCCCAAGCTGCGCTCCCAGGTGCCGAAGTTCGCCGCGCCGAAGGTGTCGGAGGTGTCCCGGCACGCGGGCCGTGTCGTCCGGCTGACCTATCAGGGTGACTCGGCGAAGGACCCGGTCACGGGCAAGGTGGTGCGCGACGGGTTCGAGCGGTACGCCTTCTACAAGTCGGGCCACGAGGTGGATCTGACCTTGTCCGGCCCGGTCAACGCCGACAACGTCGACCCGTGGCGGATCATCAGTGACTTCTTTGCCTGGCGGTGAGCACCATGGCGTCCGAGCCGGTGCTGGCCGCCCGTGAGCTGTACCGCTTCTACCGGGCCGGCGAGGAGGAGACGCTCGCGCTGCGCGGGGTGTCGCTGCGGGTCGGGCGGGGCGAGACGGTGGCGGTCGTGGGTCCCTCGGGATCCGGCAAGTCCACCCTGCTGGCCTGTCTGGCCGGGCTCGACGAGCCCTCGGGCGGCGAGGTCCGTGTGGACGGCGTACGCATCAGCCACCGGCCCGAGACCGAGCGGGCACGGCTGCGCGCCCGGCACATCGGCGTGCTGCTGCAGACCCGCAATCTCCTGCCGCATTTGAGCGTGCGGGACAACGTCCGCCTGCCGCAGCGCGCCGCGGCCCGCAAACCCGTCACCTCGGCCAGGGAACTGCTGACCCAGGTGGGCCTCGGCGAACGGATGCATGCGCTGCCCCGGCAGCTGTCCGGTGGCGAGCTGGCCCGGGCCGGGCTCGCCGTGGCGCTGGCCAACGCGCCCGCTGTCCTGCTGGCCGACGAGCCGACCGGCGAACTCGACGGAGAGACCGAGCGGGTGGTCCTCGCCATGCTGCGGGAGCGGGCCGCACAGGGGTGTGCGGTGCTGATCGTGACGCACAGTGCGGAAGTCGTCCGGAGCGCGGATCGGGTGATCACGCTCGAGGACGGCAGGGCAACCGACGCCGCCTGTCCCGCGGCGCAGGGGGTGCCCGATGCCACGGGATGAAGTGCTCGTGACCTGCACCGACGCGGCTCTCACCTTCGGCAGGGGTGCGCAGGCGGTCGTGGCCGTGCACGGCTCCGACCTGGAGATCGGGTCCGGCGATCGGCTCGCCGTCGTCGGCCCCTCCGGGTCGGGCAAGAGCTCGCTGCTGCATCTGCTGGCCGGGCTCGAGCACCCCACCAGCGGCACGGTGAGGCGGGCCGCCTCCCTTGGGCCGTACGACATCGGTCTGGTCTTCCAGGGTGACAGCCTGATCCCCGCGCTCAACGTGGTCGAGAACGCCGCCCTGCCCCTGGTCCTCGCCGACCGGACGGAGCAAGAAGCCCGGCAGGCCGCCCTAGCGGCGCTCGCGCTGGTGGACGCGGCCGATGTGGCGGACCGGCTGCCCGAGGAGATCTCCGGTGGTCAGGCCCAGCGGGTGGCCGTCGCCCGGGTGCTGGCCCAGTCCCCGCGCCTGATCCTCGCCGACGAGCCCACCGGCCGCCTCGACCACGCCACCGGCGGCCGTGTCCTCGACGCCCTCCTCACCGCCGCCGATCAAGCGGGCGCGGCCCTCGTCGTCACCACCCACGATCCCGCCGTGGCCGCCCGCCTCACCACCCGGCGCGCCATGCGCGACGGCTGGCTGCTCGCACCCGAGGAGGTGCCATGATCGGCTCGTGGACGGCCGGCCTGGCCCGCCACCGCACCGGACGCCTGCTGGCCGCGCTGACTGGGATCGCCCTCGCCGTCGCCCTGGTCGCCGCGCTGGGCTCTTTCCTCACCGCGTCCAAGGCGACCATGACCCAGCGCGCCGTGCGCTCGGTCGCCGTCGACTGGCAGGTCCAGGTACAGCCCGGCGCCGATTCCGGCGCGGTGATGTCCCTGGTCCGCAAGGCGCCGGGCACCCGCGCCGCCCTGCCCGTCGGTTTCGCCCACACCACCGGCTTCACCGCGCGCGTCCAGGGCAGCACCCAGACCACGGGCCCCGGCATGGCCCTCGGCCTGCCCGACGGCTACCGCGCCCTCTTCCCCGACGCCATCCGCACCCTCTCCGGCTCCCCGACCGGCGTCCTGCTGGCCCAGCAGACCGCCTCGAACCTGCACGCCGCTCCCGGCGACACCATCGGCGTCCAGTTTCCCGGCATCGGAGTGCGACAGGTGAAGGTGGACGGCGTGATCGACCTGCCCCAGGCCGACTCCCTCTTCCAGACCGTCGGCGCACCCAGCCAGTCCCAGCCGACCGCACCCCCGGACAACGTCGTCCTGCTGCCCGCCGCCAGGTTCGCCGCGCTGACCCGGGGTGCCTCTGCGGTCACCACCCAGATCCACGTGGCGCGCGACGACGCCCGCCTGCCCTCCGACCCGGCTGCCGCCTTCACCGCCGTCACCGGCGCGGCCCACAACCTGGAGGCCCGCGCCGCAGGCGCCGCACTCGTCGGCAACAACATCGGCGCCGCCCTCGACTCCGCCCGCCAGGACGCCCTGTATGCCCAGATCCTCTTTCTCTTCCTCGGCGTCCCCGGCGCGGTCCTGGCCGCCGCCCTGACCGCCGCCGTCGCCTCCGCCGGCGGTGAACGGCGCCGGCAGGAGCAGGGCCTGCTGCGGCTGCGCGGCCTGCGCCCCCGCCAGATCACCGCCCTCGCCGGGCTGGAAGCGGCGCTGATCGGTGTCCTCGGCGGCCTGGCCGGACTGGGCGTCGCCGCGCTGACCGGCCGCCTCGCCTTCGGTGCCGCTTCCTTCGGAGCGGGCGCGGGTACCTGGGCCGCCTGGTACGGCATCGCATTCGTCCTCGGCGCCGCCGTCGCCGCGGGAGCCGTCCTCGTCCCGGCCCTGCGTGACCTGCGCATGGTGACCGTCGCGGAAAGCCGGAAGGAGTCCGGCGCCCGCAGCACACGAAACCCCTGGTGGATGCGGTACGGCCTGGACTTCGCCCTCCTGGTCGGCTCCTGGCTGGTATTCCGCGCCTCCTCCGGCAACCAGTACGCCCTCGTCCTCGCCCCGGAAGGCGTGCCCAGCATCTCCGTGTCGTACTGGGCCTTCCTGGGCCCCGCCCTACTGTGGATCGGCGCCGCCCTGCTGCTGTGGCGGCTCACCCTCCTCGCCCTCACTCACGGCCGCCCCGGCCTGGCCCGGCTGGCCCGCCCGCTGACCGCGACCCTCGCCGGCACCACCGCCGCCACCCTCTCCCGCCGCCGCCGCCCCCTGGCCCGCTCGGTGGTGCTGCTCGCCCTCGCCGTGTCCTTCGCGCTCTCCACCGCCGTCTTCAACGCCACCTACCGCCAGCAGGCCGAGGTCGACGCCCGCCTGACCAACGGCGCCGACGTCACCGTCACCGAACCACCCGGCGCCCGAGTCTCACCCAGTGCGGCCGGCCCGCTGAAAATCTCCGGCGTACGGCACGTCGAACCCCTCCAGCACCGCTTCGCCTACGTCGGCTCCGACCTGCAGGACCTCTACGGCGTCCGCCCCGACACCATCGCCCGGGCCACCTCACTCCAGGACGCCTACTTCGCAGGCGGCACCGCCCGGCAGCTCATGCGCAAGCTGGCCCAGCGCCCGGACAACCTGCTGGTCAGCGTCGAAACCGTCAACGATTTCCAGCTCGCGCCCGGCGACACCGTCAACCTGCGCATCCAGGACGCCCGCACCAAAGCCCTGCGCACCGTCCCCTTCCACTACGCGGGCATCGCCAAGGAGTTCCCCACGGCACCGAAGGACAGCTTCTTCGTCGCCAACGCCGCCTACATCGCCAAGGCGACCGGCAGCGACGCGGTCGGCGCCTTCCTCCTCGACACCGGCGGCACCCACCAGCAGCAGATCGCCACGCGCCTGCGCTCGCAGCTCGGCACCAGCGCCACCGTCAGCGACCTCACCCAGACCCGCGGCACCGTCGGCACCAGCCTGACCTCCGTCGACCTGGCCGGACTCACCCGCATCGAACTCGCCTTCGCCGTCCTGCTGGCTGCCGGAGCCGGAGGACTGGTTCTCGCCCTCGGGCTCGCCGAACGCCGCCGGACCTTCGCCATCGCCACCGTCCTCGGCGCACGCACACGCCAGCTGCGCGGCATGGTCCTCACCGAGGCCCTCCTGCTGGCCGCGGGTGGCCTGGCCGGGGGTGCCGTCATCGGATGGGCACTGTCGGAGATGCTGGTCAAGGTACTTACCGGCGTGTTCGACCCGCCGCCCGCCGCCCTGGCGGTGCCCGGCGTCTACCTGACCCTGACCGGACTGGCCGCCTTGATCGCCGTACTGGCCGCGGCCCTGAACGGCATCCGCGGTGCCCGGCGCCCCGCGGTGGAGGAACTCCGCGACCTGTGAGCCCGCCTGCAGGGGAGCGACCTGTCTACTCTGTTGCCATGGGCACGCCTGCCGCACCGGACCGCAGCCGCCTGCACATCCTGGTCGTCGAGGACGACGACACCATCGGACGCCACCTGGAAACCGGCCTGCTCGTCAACGGCTACGCCGCCACCTGGAGCCGCACCGGCGCCTCGGCCCTGGCGGAGACGGACCGCACCGCCTACGACGCCGTTCTCCTGGACCTCGGCCTGCCCGACCTCGACGGACTGGACCTCGCCCGCACCCTGCGCGCCCGCTTCCCCGACCTGCTGATCGTGATCCTCACCGCCCGCACCGACGACATCGACGTCATCGCCGGCCTGGACGCAGGCGCCGACGACTACCTGGTCAAGCCCTTCAGCCTCACCGTCCTGCTGGCCCGCCTCCGCGCCCACCTGCGCCGACAGACCAGCACGTCACAGCCGCAGCCCCCACTACGGCTCGGCGACCTGGTCATCGACACCACCGCACGCCGCTGCACCCTCCACGACACGGAGATCTCCTTGCGGCCGAAGGAATTCGACCTCCTCGCCCTGCTCGCTCACAACCCCGGCACCGCCGTCTCGCGCGAGACGCTGATGGCGCAGGTGTGGGACGAGAACTGGTTCGGCCCCACCAAGACCTTGGACGTCACCATGGCCGGCCTGCGTCGCCGTCTCATTCAGGCCGCCGAGGAGTCCGCGCGCCCTTGCCGGTTGCCTCACATCACCACGCTCAGGGGACATGGTTACCGCCTTGAGTGCTGCGGTTAGGGCGGTGGGCCGGGACGCAGAGTTGACTGGCCCTGGTCAGCGCCGGTCCCACGGGATTCTGCGGCACACTGAGCCCGCCCGGCCGGGTGGGCCGGCCGGGCTCAGTGCGGTCTGTCAGCCCATGTCCGTCAGGAGGGCGTTCAGTTCCTTCTCCTGCTGGGCAGGCGACATCGGCGGGTTCGAGTGATCGATGCCGAAGGTCCCCAGCACCTTGTCCATCTGGGCGTCGATGGAGGTCCAGCCGGTCTGGTCCAGCGGCTGCAGCGAAGCCTGGTCGGCGTCCCACAGGTCACGCAGCGACTGGGCGGCCGCGTGCGCGCCGGCCGCGTTCCCCGAGCGTGCGTCCTTGAGCGAGGTGGAGGCGAGCTTCTTCAGCGCATCGACCTTGGCGGGCGGGAACTTCTTCACCGCCTGGCCGGGCGCCATCTGGACGGCGGAGGTGTTGTCGGTCTCCGGCGCCGGGCCGACGTGCGGCTGGCCGTGGGCCCAGACCAGCAGGCCCGCGGTGGCGACGGCGAGCAGTCCGAAGCCGACGAGCGCGGTGCGCTCCTTGCGCGGGTCGCTGGTGGCCGGTGCGGCGTGGGTCGCCTCGTGGGTCTCGGTCACGTCCGAGCGCGTCACCGTCAGGTAGACCACCGTCGCCAGGATCAGGCCGAGGAAGATCAGGCTGGTGGTGAACGTGCCCAGGTCGAGGCCGGTCGGGTCGCCCGGGTTCTGGGCGACCTTGGGGGAGGCGAGCCAGTCGCCGATGTTCGCGCCCAGCGGGCGGGTCAGGATGTAGGCGAGCCAGAAGGACAGCACCGGGTTGGCGCCGAACTTCCACAGCAGCGTGATCGCCGCGATGAGGCCGAGCGGCAGCAGGACCGAGACGCCCGGGCTCCAGCCGGTGAGCTCGAGGGTCCAGTCGCCTGTCGCGGTGCCGAGCGCGAAGGTGACGAGAACGGCGAGCCAGTAGAACGACTCCCGCGGAAGCGTCGTGACCGAGTGGATCGACAGCGTGCGCTCACGCGCCCACCACACGCCGAAGACCACCGCGAGCAGTACCGAGAAGACCGCGGAACTGATCCACAGCGGCACGTTCAGCTGGTCGGTCAGGATGTCGGTGTACAGGGTGCCCGTGACACTGACAACGACGACGGTCAGCCAGTAGGGGAACGGGACGTACCGCTTCAGCCGCAGCTGGACAGCGAGGACCACCACGAAGACCGCGGTGAAGATCCAGGCCGTGTTCACCAGGCCGACGCCCAGCTTCATGTTGATCCAGTCGGCGAAGCTCTCACCGACGGTCGTGCACAGGACCTTGATCACCCAGAACCAGACGGTGACCTCGGGAACCTTGTTGAGCATGAGACGCCCGCTGCGCGTGCGTGCTTCCGTTGTCGTTGTCATGCAGGGAGGCTTACGCGAGGAACCTGCACATAACCTGACTACGTGGCCGCCGCATGCGCCGCCGGGAGCGTCACCTCGACATGACCGCGACCGTCCGCGATCGCGCGGACCTCCACACCGGCCGAGGCGGCGATGCGCCGGACCACCGGCAGCCCCAGCCCGTACCCGCCGCCGCCGGTCACCCCCGCTTCGAAGACCCGGTCGACGTCCGCGGGATCGATTCCGGGGCCGTCGTCCAGGACATCGACCACGATGGCCTCGCCCTGGTCGCGGGCGGTGATCCACACCCGGGACTTCGCATGCCGCAGGCCGTTGTCCAGCAGGGGGGACAGCAGCGACACCGCGACGTCGGCCGCCACGGCGACCTCGACCTTCGCGGGGAAGGCGACCTCGACCGCGCGGCCGGCGATCGCCTGCCGTGCGGCGGAGCGCAGATCGCACCAGGTCCCCTTGTCCGTCCGTGCGCGCGCGGCGCTCAGAAGCGTCGTGATCGCCGTATCGAGGCGGTCGACCTCGCTCAGCACCGCCTCCGTCGGCACCGGCTCGCCGGACAACTGCGCCAGCTGCGCCTCGGCCCGCAGGACCGTGAGCGGTGTCCGCAGCTCGTGGGCGATCTCATCGGTGAGCCGGCGCTCGTCCGCCAGCGCGTTGTCGACGCGCTCCAGGAGGTGGTCCAGGGTCCGCCCCAGTTCCCCGAACTCGTCGCGGGGGACTCCGAGGTTGAAGCGGCGCCCGGGTTCGTGCTGGCCCCAGTCGTCGGCGAGGGCGGCCATCTCGTGCACGACCCGCAGCGCGCGGCGCACCACGAGGTGTGCGACACCGCCGGCGAGGAGGATCGTGAGGCCGCCCAGTATCAGGGACAAGGCCAGGCTGCGCTGCTCGGATGTCTCGTAGGGCGTGAGGTCCACCCGGACGATCACCATGACGTGGTGGCCGTGGATCGGGACCTTCCGTGCGTACAGGAGGTAATCGTCGACCGTCGCGGTCTGCGGTCGCCCGGAGTCCGCGAGCTCCTCGACGCGATCGACCAGGCTCGGCGGGACGTTTCCGTCGATCAGGCGGCCGTCGGCATACACCCAGGCGACCTCGTCCAGCGCCTCGCTGCTGTTCTCCGTGAGTACGACACGGCCGCCTTTGGCGGTGACGTTCGACGCGACCGCCTCGGCGCGAGTACGTGCCAGGTCGTGCGCGTCGGCGTCCGTCACCCGGCTCAGCAGCACGTGCGAGACCACGACCAGGACCGCGACCACGGCGGTGGCGATCAGCACGGTGAGCGCGACGACCCGCTTACGGAATCCCGTCACTGCCATCGGTAGCCCACGCCGCGGACGGTCGCCAGCCGCTCGGCCACACCCAGCGGACCGAGCTTGGCCCGCAGCCGGCGCACATAGGAGTCGAGGGTGTTGTCGCTGACCCGCGCTCCGTGCGGCCAGCCGGCGGCGATGAGGGCGTGGCGGCGTACCGCGTCGCCCTGCGAGGCGATCAGGCGGCCCAGCAGCCGGAACTCGGTCGGGGTCAGGCTCATGCTCACCGAATCGTAGGTCACCACGTGCTTCGCCGGATCGAGGACGACCTCGCGGGGTGCGGGCGCCACGGTGGCCCGGCGCAGCAGGGCCCGTACGCGGACCAGCAGTTCCGGGATGTCGAAGGGTTTGGTCATGTAGTCGTCGGCGCCGGCCTCGAAGCCGCCCACCTTGTGATGCAGGCCGTCCAGGGCGGTGAGCATCAACACCGGCGCGTCGACGCCGCGAGCCCGCAGGGCCAGGCAGACGTCGCGGCCGTCGGCGTCCGGGAGCCCGAGATCCAGGACGACCAGATGCGGCGCCGGTGCGAGCTGCCGCAGCAGACTGTCGGCCGTGGCGGCGACGGAGACGGTGTGGCCGTCGTGCTCCAGGGCGCGCTTGAGGACGCCGCGGACCGCCGCGTCGTCTTCGCACACCATGATGAAAGCCACGGGCTGACCCTAGATACTCCCGGCTCAGTTCTCCATCTTCCCAGGTCAACCGCCTGACGGTCGGGAACAGTCCACTGGTGCCGCACGGCCCTGCCCTGCCATGAAGCCGCGACGGTCGTGCGCGAGGGGCCGAGCCTGCAGCAGCGGTGTGCGCGGGAGGACCACAATGGGTCGCATGGGCTCTGTTCAGGAGTACGTCGACGCCATTGCGCCAGGTCACCGTTGGCTCTTCGACCGGGTGAGCGGGCTGATCCTTGAGGAATTCCCGCAGGCGAGCGTGGCGCTGTCCTACGGAATGCCCACCTACTGGGTCGAAAGGCGCAGGCTGCACATCGGTGTCTGGCAGCACGGCGTCTCGATCTACGGGTGGGGAACGGACCGCGATGGTGGCTTCAGCTCCCGCCATCCCGAGCTCATCAGCGGAAAGGCCACCATTCGGCTGCGGTCCACGGACATGGCGGCCGTCACCGACGATGAACTGCGCGCTCTCATCCGTGCCGCGCTGAAGCCCTGACCGGGGACCCGGCCCTGCACGCAGGCACAGCCAGGCGGCCCCTGGATGGCCCGACCGCCTTCCGGCCTCGCGGTTGAATGTGCGGTGACGTTCCTTGGTCCTGCGGTTCCCGGCGTCAGGCCGGGGACGGCGATGTTCTAGGCGATGGAACGCAAGACCGCGCGAGGCCGGACCCGTACGACTCGGTTGGCGGCTGTCTTCTGGAGCAGGCCGTAGGCGAGGACCGGGAGCAGTAGGTGGGGTTTGTCCGGGAGCACGGCGGTGATCAGTACGGCGCTGGCGCTGCTGTTGTTCATGCCACAGGCGAGGGCGAGCGAGGAGGCGGCGGGCGGGTCCAGCAGCAGCCGCGCCGCGCAGCGGCCGAGCGACGAAGGAGCCGAGGGCGCCGCCGGCGTTGACGTACGTCAGGACCAGCGAGCCGGCCAGGGCCACAGGCACGACTGCGCGCAGCGCCTGGCCGAGCAACGACGCGGGCAGGGCGAGCCGGACCAGGATGCCCGCCGCGCAGGGCAGCACCACGCCGACGTAGGTGAAGCCACCGCCCGCAGTGTGGACACTCGCGGCGAGCGAGCCGGCGTAGCCGCCACTGAGCAGCGGAGACAGCAGCTCGATCACCAGCGGTGTGGTGAGTGGGCTGATGAGGGTGGAGGCGAGGACCAGGCCGACCATGGTCGGCCTGGTCGCCGTCGCCCTTGCTGGTCCACACCGTGGCGCCGGCCGCGACGGGCATCGCCGTGATCAGGATCATCGCGGTGACCAGGCCGCTGCCGCCGTCGGAGTCGGGCGAGGCGTGCAGCAGGACCGCGATGAGCGGGATGACCAGCAACGGGATCGCCAGGTGCAGCGCGAGCCCGGCGAGCAGTGATGCTCGGACGCCGCAGGACTCGGACCAGCTCACGGACGGGGACCTGGAGTCCGGATGAGAACAACATCAGCCACAGCAGGCATGGTGCGGTGGACACCGGCAGTCGGATCAGTGGTCCCAGCGGCAGTGCGGGGGAGTGGCGCAGCCACAGGCCGGGGCCCGGCACGAGCAGGGCTGCGGCGTACGACAGGACGACGGCCCGGCCCAGACGGCGCCGCAGCCAGGCGGTCGCACGGTCAGTGGGCGCCGGTGTGGCGGTGGGAGCTGGTGCGTGCATGGCGGTCTTCTTCCGTCGCGGGGGAAGGGGCGGGACGGAAGACTGTTATGCGGAGACCATGTGCGTGCGTGTGCAGGGAGCCATGGCGCGCGCACCGGAACGGGCGGGGCGGGTGATCCACGGCGGCAGTCAGGATGTGTTCAGGCACCCGGTGCCACGGTCGGGCAACATGAGGATCCGGTGCTTGAGGAGGTCGGCCGGGCAGCCCCTCCCGTCACCGCCTGCGCTGGAACAAGGTGCCCGAGGTCACCGTCTGCTTCTGGGTGATCAAGGTGCTGTGCACCACGGTCGGCGAGACCGCCGCCGGCCTTCTGAACGAGAAGGCCGGCCTCGGGCTGACCGGAGTCTCGCTGCTGATGAGCGTGCTGCTCACCGTCGTCCTGGCGGTGCAGTTCCGCACAAAGGGCTACCGCCCGGGCGTGTACTGGCCCGCCGTCGCCCTGATCAGCGTCGTCGGCACCCTGGTCAGCGACTGCCTCACCGACAACATGGGCGTGTCGCTGGGGACCACCACCACGGTCTTTGCGATCGCCCTGGTGATTGTCTTCGCCCTCTGGCACCGCGCCGAGCGCACCCTGTCGATCCACCACATCGACACCACCCGCCGCGAGGCGTTCTACTGGCTCGCCGTCCTGTTCACCTTCGCATTCGGCACCTCCGCCGACGACCTGGTCGCCGAGGAGATAGACCTCGGCTACTGGGTGTCGGCCGCGCTCTTCGCCGCGGCCATCGCCGCGATCGCCCTCGCCTGGTGCTCCCTCGACCTGAACGCGGTCTGGAGTTTCTGTCGTTCGCTGCATTGTGCGGGGTCAGCCCGGTCGGGTATTCGTCGGGCCGTCGGAACTCGCGTCGGCTCAACCATGGCGGCGACCGCCAAGCCAACGCCGCACTGCACCGCATCGTGTTCACCCGCCTGCGCTACGGCCCGCGCACGCAGATCATCTCGTGGCGGCTTTTGGGCTCACCTTGGCAGGACCCCGCCTTGACCCCTCCCTGTCCGGCCGCCGGCGTCATCGGATCGTCCCCGGACACCCGTTGTGGTGCCCCGACCCTGTCGGGAGGAGGTAATGGATCACCTGTCCCGTTCTCCGGGTACCGTCAGGGTATGAGTCATCCGCACCCCGAGCTGAAAGCCGCCCCGCCCCTTCCCGAAGGGGGGCTGCGGGTCGTCGCCCTGGGCGGCCTGGGTGAGATCGGCCGCAACATGACCGTCTTCGAGCACGCGGGCAAGCTGCTCATCGTCGACTGCGGCGTGCTGTTCCCCGAGGAGACCCAGCCCGGTGTGGACGTGATCCTGCCGGACTTCACCTCGATCCGGGACCGGCTGGACGACATCGTGGCCGTGGTCCTCACCCACGGCCACGAGGACCACATCGGCGGCGTGCCGTACCTCCTGCGCGAACGGCGCGACATTCCCGTCGTCGGCTCCAAGCTGACGCTGGCGTTCCTGGAGGCCAAGCTCAAGGAACACGGCATCCGGCCGCGCACGGTGCGGGTGCGGGAGGGCGACCGGCGTGGCTTCGGGCCCTTCGACTGCGAGTTCGTGGCGGTCAACCACTCCATCCCCGACAGCCTCGCGGTCGCGATCCGCACCCGGGCCGGGATGGTGCTGCACACCGGCGACTTCAAGATGGACCAGTTCCCTCTCGACGACCGCATCACCGACCTGCGCGCCTTCGCCCGCCTCGGCGAGGAGGGCGTGGACCTGTTCCTCACCGACTCCACCAACGCCGAAGTACCCGGCTTCACCACCTCCGAGCGAGAGCTGAACCCGGCGATCGAGCAGGTGATGCGCACCGCACCGCGCCGGGTCATCGTCTCCAGCTTCGCCAGCCACGTGCACCGCATCCAGCAGGTCCTGGACGCCGCCCACCAGCACGGCCGCAAGGTCGCCTTCGTCGGCCGGTCGATGGTCCGCAACATGGGCATCGCCCGTGACCTGGGCTATCTGAAGGTTCCCTCCGGTCTGGTCGTGAGCACGAAGGAGCTGGAGAAGCTCCCGGACCACAAGATCACTCTGGTGTGCACCGGCTCCCAGGGCGAGCCGATGGCCGCGCTGTCACGGATGGCCAACCGCGACCACATGATCCGCATCGGCAAGGACGACACCGTCCTGCTCGCCAGCTCCCTCATCCCCGGCAACGAGAACGCCATCTACCGGGTGATCAACGGACTCACCCGGTGGGGCGCCCACGTGGTCCACAAGGGCAACGCCAAGGTGCACGTCTCCGGGCACGCCAGCGCCGGCGAACTCGTCTACTGCTACAACATCGTCAAACCCCGCAACGTCATGCCCGTGCACGGCGAATGGCGCCACCTGCGGGCCAACGCCGACCTCGCCATCCGTACCGGTGTCGACCCGGACCGGGTCGTCATCGCCGAGGACGGCGTCGTCGTCGACCTGATCGACGGACGCGCGTCCATCACCGGCAAGGTCGTCGCCGGCAACGTCTACGTGGACGGCATGGAAGTCGGTGGCGCAACCGAGGCGTCTCTCAAGGACCGCCTCACCCTCGCCGCCGAAGGCGTGGTGACGGTGGTGGCGATCGTCGACGCGGACACCGGCGCCCTCGCCGAGGCCCCCGACTTTCTGGCCCGGGGCTTCGTCCACGACGACGCCACCTTCGAGTCGGTCATCCCCGTCATCGAGAAGACCCTGGCCACCGCAGCCGAGGAAGGCGTCGGGGACGCGCGCCAACTCGAACAGCTCCTCGCCCGCGCCGTGGCGAACTGGGCGTTCCGCACCCACCGCCGCAAGCCCCTCATCATCCCCGTCATCATCGACGCCTGAGTCACACCCGGGCAGGCGCCCGGGGGCGGACGCCGATGTGCACGAGGTGAAACCCGGCGACGAGTCGGTCCTGATGTCCAGCCTCATCACCGGCCCACCGGGTCGGCCCGGCGGCCCGGTGGCGAGCGCTGCGCCGGGCATCCCGCAGCACGATCAGTGACGGGAAGGCGGGCGTGCGTTGCCGCTGATCTTCGCAGGGTCCGCGCGAGGCCGTCTTGACGCTGATGTGACGCTCGCTCTGACGAGTGTCAGGTTGTGTACCAGGACGGGGTGCGGTTCGAGCGTCGAGTCCTGCGGGAGAGCGGCAATGGGCGCTCGCATCAAGAAGGTGGAGCGGTGGCCAGTGAGTGGCCACCGCCTGTCGGCGTGGGCGATTGCCATGCTGCTTGGCGGGGCTCACGTTGGACCGATGAAGTCCTTGCTGGAGATCTCCCTGAAGGCTTTGGCCGGTGGCCTGTTCGTCGTGGTTTTCGCCTTGGTGGCGGAAACCGTCGAGCCCAAGCGGTTGGCCGGCGTCTTCGCCGCCGCACCCTCGGTGGCCTTGGCCGGTCTGATCCTGACGGTCGTGTTCAAGGGCGATCACGAAGCCCTGGACGCGACCCGGGGCATGCTTGCCGGAGCGCTCGCCTTCACCGTCTACTGCCTGGTCGACGTGCCGGCTCTGGGACGACTCGGAGCCAAGCGCGGCTCAGTGGTGGCTCTTGTCATGTGGGGCGTGGTAGCGGCGGCCGTTGCCTTCGCGGTGGCGTCATGAGCGGTTCGGCAGGGCACGGAGGCGGTCGAGGGCAGCCGCAGAACGCCGACCGGGTACGCCTGGAACTGCGCAGGGCCCGGGAGATGCCGCGCAAGGACCTGCTCATCCGGTTCTTCTTCGGTGCGGGTGTGTCCTTGCTGGCTGCTGTCGTGTCGAAGCTGGTCGGCCCGTTCGTCGGCGGGGTCTTCCTCGCTTTTCCCGCCATCCTGCTGGCCAGTCTGACCCTCGTGGCCAAGGAGGAGGGTCTGCGCAGCGCCCGCGACGACGCCCGCGGCGCCGCCCTGGGAACCATCGGCCTTCTGGCGTTCGCACTGACCACCGCCGTCCTCCTGCGCCACCACTCGGCATGGCTCGCCCTGGCGGTGGCGACGTCAGCCTGGATCGTGGTGTCGCTCGGTGGGTATGCCGTCGTCCGCGCGGCAGGAGCGGGAAGCGACGAAACCGGACCCGAAGAACCTGGTGCGTAGTGCACCTCAGGCCCGCTCCGCCGGGCGATCAGCGGGTGGAGCGCGTCTACACCTCGATGTGTGAGCCCATGATGACGGTGCGGTCGCGGGGGAGGCCGAAGTACTCGGCGGCGTCGGCGGTGATGTAGGAGGTGGCGATGAACAGTCGCTTGCGCCAGGGCGCCATTGTCGGTGACTTGCCGCGCCGGAGGTCGATCTTCGACAGGAAGTAGGACGCCTGGTCGAGGTTCAACGGTCCTTCGGTCTGGGCCGGGGTGAGCAGGGCCAGGGCGCTGGGTACGTCCGGTGTCTCCATGTAGCCGAACCGGGCGGTGACGTGGATGATCCCGTCGTCGGTGTAGCCGAGGTCGTCGACGACGATCCGCTGGTCGGCCGGGACGCGGGGCACGGGCTCTGTCTCCAGGGACAGGATCACGACCTGGTCGTGGCGTACGTGGTTGTGCTCGACGTTGGCCCGCATGGCCAGGGGCGCGGTCTGCTTGCCCCGGTTGAGGAAGACGGCCGTGCCCGGGATCCGGAGCGTCGACACCTTCTCTGAGCGGAGGTCTTCGATGAACTCGGGGAGCGGGCCTTCGAGTTGTGCGCGTTCGGTGGTGACGATCTCGCGGCCGCGTCGCCAGGTCGTCATGACGGTGAACGCGGTGATGCCGATCAGCAGCGGCAGCCACGCGCCGTGGACGAGCTTGGTCATGTTGGCCGCCACGAACAGCAGGTCCACGAAGAGGAGCACGGTGGCGCCGGTGGCGACCAGCCACCTGGGCGTGCCCCATTTCGCTCGGGCGACGTAGAAGAACAGCAGGGTGGAGATGGTGATGGTGCCGGTGACCGCCATGCCGAACGCGAAGGCCAGGGCCGCGGAGCTGCGGAAGGCGAAGACCAGGGTGAGGACCGAGACCATGAGCAGCCAGTTGATCCAGGGCACGTAGATCTGGCCGATGGTGGATTCGGAGGTGTGCGCGATCCGCAGCCTCGGCAGGTAGCCGAGCTGGGCGGCCTGGGAGGTGACCGAGTACGCGCCGGTGATCACGGCCTGGGAGGCGATCACCGTGGCCGCCGTGGCCAGCACGACCATCGGCAGGCGTCCCCAGTCGGGCGTGAGAAGGAAGAACGGACTGCTGATGTTGTGCGGACCGGCGAGGATCAGCGCGCCCTGCCCGAGATAGCTCAGGATGCAGGCGGGGAAGACGAGGAACAGCCAGGCGCGGGTGATCGCCCGGCGGCCGAAGTGCCCCATGTCGGCGTACAGCGCCTCGGCGCCGGTGACCGCCAGCACGACGGCGGCCAGGGCGAAGAAGGCGGTGCCGAAATGGCCGAAGAGAAAGCCGAGGGCGTACGTCGGTGACAGTGCCCTGAGGATGGCCGGGTGGTCGGCGATGCCGGCGATGCCGCAGGCGCCGATGGCGACGAACCAGGCGATCATGACGGGGCCGAACACCCGGCCCACCGCCGCGGTTCCCCTGCGCTGGACGAGGAACAGCAGCACGATGATGACCGCGGTGATGGGCACGACCGCGCTCTCCAGCGACGGCTGGACGACCTTGAGTCCCTCGACCGCGGACAGCACCGAGATCGCCGGGGTGATCATGCTGTCGCCGAAGAACAGCGACGCGCCGAAGATGCCCAGCGCGGCCAGTACGGCAGCGGTCCGTCCGGCCGGCCGCGAGGTGTATCGCCGTACCAGGGTGATCAGTGCCATGATGCCGCCCTCGCCGTCGTTGTCGGCGCGCATCGCCAGCAGCACATAGGTGACCAGGACGATGATCACCACCGACCAGAACACCAGCGACACCACCCCGTACACGTTCTGTGGGGTGACCGGGACGGGGTGCGGGTCGCTCGGGTTGAACACGGTCTGGAGGGTATAGATCGGGCTTGTCCCGATATCGCCGAAGACCACCCCCAGGGCGCCGATCACCAGCGCGAGACGTGCCGTGTCGCGAGCGTTCGCGTGACGAGCCTCCAACGCTCGCGACGGGAACCCGTCGTCCGGTGCGACACCCTGCCGGTAATCGGCCATCTGGTCCTCCTCCTCGCGGGCCGCTGTGCGGAAGGCCCGGCGCGTCGGACGATACCGATCATCAGCGCGAATACCGGTAGGTGGGGCCGGTCGCTTCGACTCAAGGGTGTCTGCGTCTGGGCTTCCACGGTGGCTCGTGGTCCTGGGGCCGGCCGACGACCCTTCATCGTCCCGATCCGCCTGATGCTCCTGGGCCCGACCGGTGCCGTGCCCGTCCGTTCCAGTGGTCGTCGCAACAACCGGGAGTCTCCACTGGGACGGCTTTGCTACCTGTCGCCACGGGTATGACGCCCGCACGGTCTGGCATGACCGGGGCTTGGGCTCGCGTGAGGTCAAGTAAGCCCCGACGCCCGGAGCACCGCCTGCACCGTCTCCTCGTCGATGTCGTGGCCGAGCCGTTCGAGGACCTCCGCTCCCTGGCGCAGCGTGCCACGCTCCAGCGAGTGGTGGACGCCCGTGTCGACTTCGTGCCACAGCAGGGGGTTGGCGGTGAGGATGCGTGGGTCGAGTTCCAGGCGGTGGCCGTAGACGTCCCGCAGGACAAGGTGTGAGGAGGGGCCGTCGTACTGACGTACGACTGTCAATGCGTCCGTGCGGACCATGTGCCGACGCCAAGGTGTGCGGACCGCGAGCCAGCCGGGACCCGCGCTCACCCGGTGGGGAAGCAGGACGGTGCCCACCGCGGACGAGAGGGTGATCCAGAGCAGGGCGCGCAGGGGGGTCAGGCTTCCCGCGTCCCAGTCGACGAGAAGGCTCAGGACGCAGAACAGCAGAGCGCAGCTCAGCGCGAGCCGAGCGCTGCCACGCCAGTGGCGGTCGCCGGCCGAGCCTGGCGGTCCGCTCCGTCGCATGACGCCGACGCTAGGCGGCCGTGCGGGGTGCGACGACCGCTGCTTACGGGCTCCTAGCGCCGAACGGGTGGATCCTGACGGATTCCTAACGCGGGCGGCGGACTGGCCGGGTTCTCAGCCGGTGTGTACGCGGGGGCGTCGGGCGCGGTTCGGTTCCGCCTCGCGCAGGACCTCTCGGGTGACCGGGGCGACCTCGCCCTGGCCGAAGAGGAAGAAGCGCAGGAAGTTGGCGAAGGGGCCGCCCTCGGTCCATTCGAAGTAGATGTGCGGGGTGCAGCCCGTCATGTCGCGGGCGTGCAGGAGGAGGGCCGCCAGGGCGTTGGAGATGGAGGCGGACTCCAGGGTCAGCACCCGGTAGCGGCCGTGCAGCACCTCGCCGCGCACGGTCAGGCCCGCCTCGAACTCGGAGGGGTCGGTGACCGTGACCTCGACGAAGACGAAGTCATCCTGTTCTGGCATGTCGTTGTCGGCGCGGATCTGCTCGATCTTGTCGCGGTACTGGGCCTTGTCGCGGTGCCCGGGCTCGTTGGCGATGAACCGCATCTTGCGGCTGGCCATGTCGCGGATGAACCGTTCCGCCAAGGGGTCGAGCGTCACGCTGGTCACGCGCAGTTCGAAGGCGCGGGCGAGGCGGGACAGCAGCGAGACGAGGATGATGCCGGCGATGAAGCAGGCGCCGATCTTCACACCGTCCGGGCGCTCGATGACGTTCACGACCGTGGTGTAGAGGAACACCGCGGAGATCACGCCGAAGCCGATGGTCCACTTGCGCTGCCCGGCCTTGCGTGCCGCGATGGTCACGGCGATCGCGGCCGAGCTGATCAGTACCAGCACGCCGGTGGCGTAGGCGCCGCCCTGTTTGTCGACGTTGGCGTCGAAGATCCAGGTGACCAGGAAGGCGACCAGGGTGAAGACGATGACCATCGGGCGCACGGCGCGGGCCCAGTGCGGGGCCATGCCGTAGCGGGGAAGGTAGCGCGGCATCAGGTTCAGCAGGCCGGCCATCGCGGAGGCGCCGGCGAACCACAGGATGGCGATGGTCGAAACGTCGTAGACCGTGCCGAAGGCGCCACCCAGGTACTGGTGCGCGAGGTAGGCGAGGGCGCGTCCGTTGGCCGGGCCGCCGGTCTTGAAGTCGTTCTCCGGGATGAGCAGTGTGGTGATGAAGCTGGACGTGATCAGAAACGCGCTCATGATGATCGCGGCCGTGGTGAGCAGCTTCTTGGTGTCCCGGATGCGGCCGGTCGGCTTCTCCTCCGTGTCGTCCGGGTCGCCCTGAACGTGCGGCATGACGGCGACGCCGGTCTCGAACCCGGACAGGCCGAGCGCGAGCTTGGGGAAGACCAGCAGGGCCAGGCCGATCATGACGAAGATGTTGCCGTGCTGTGCGGTCAGCGCGCTGGACCAGTCGGTGATCACATGGCCGGCGGTGATCACGTGATAGAGGCCGACGATCACCACGACGACGTTGAGGGCCAGGTAGACGCCGACCAGCGCCGTCGCGACGCCGATCGCCTCCAGGAAGCCCTTGAGGAAGACCGCGCCGAGCAGCGCCACCAGTATCAGGGTGATCAGCATCTGCTGGCCGTGCAGTGCGTTCGTCAGATGTGGGTTCTCCACCAGGTGGGTGGAGGCGTCGGCGGCCGACAGGGTGATGGTGATCAGGAAGTCGGTGGCGGCGAAGCCGAGCAGTGTGAGCACGAACAGCTTGCCCTGCCAGAAGGACAGCAGCCGCTCCAGCATCGCGATCGAACCCTCGCCGTGCGGACTCTCCACGGCGACCCGGCGGTACACCGGAAGCGCGCCGGCCAGGGTCACGATGACGAGGACGATGGTCGCGATCGGCCCCAGCAGGCCGGCCGCGAGCGCCGCGATGCCCGGCTGGTACCCGAGGGTGGAGAAGTAGTCGACACCCGTCAGGCACATCACCCGCCACCAGCGCTGCCCCTGGTGCGGGGGTTCGGGTTCGGCGTGGGGCCCGGTGTGGCCGCCGTCCTTGCCCATGTCGGACAGGCCCTCCAGCATCCACGTCCGCAGGCGGCTGGTACTGGGAGGGTGTTCGGTGGTGGCCATCGACGCGCTCTCCTGATGTGGGGCTCAGCGTGGGGTTTCGGCCATCACACGGACGGCCGCACCAGCGTAAGCGGAGAGTGACAGCTGAGCCCACGGATCATCTCGCCGGAGGGCGTCAATCTTCCGTTAAGACCGGTCGGGTGAACGCTGCCCGCACATCAAGGTCTGAGGCTATCCCTTGCCCGGAGAGCGACTGCGCCCTACCGGGGTGGGCGTTACGCGCTGAGGCTGCGCCGGCTCCCCATCGGGCTGCCGGCGGCGTAGTGAGGGCGAGGGGCGCCGGGAGCCGATCACGGCGCCCATCGAGTCTCGGAAAGCGGCGTCGGCGGGACGCGGCGCCGGTGCGGCATGGCGTCGGCGGGACGCGATGCCGGCGTGGCGCGGGCGCTTCCGGTCAGCGCGGCTGGCGACGCGACGGCCGAGCGAAGCGAGATGGGGGCACCCCCGGCCGAAGGCTGGGGACTCGGGGGCCGGTCGAGGAGGAGCCAGGCGCTGTTCACGTCATCGATGGAAGCCGTGCCGCACGGGCGGGGCAAGCCGAAATCCCCTTCCCTGACGGGGCTCTGACGTGCGCATACGGGACCTTGACGGGCGAGCCAGGACACTGGGCGCGGCTCAGCCAAGGCCGGGCACCTCCGAGATCAGCAGGTCGATCAGCTTGATGCCCACGAAGGGCAGTACGAGGCCGCCGAGGCCGTAGACGAGGAGGTTGCGGCGCAGCAGGTCGTGCGCGGAGGCGGGGGTGTAGCGCACGCCGCGCAGCGCGAGCGGGATCAGCGCCACGATGATCAGGGCGTTGAAGATGATCGCGGAAGTGATCGCAGAGGTCGGGCTGTGCAGGCCCATCACGTTCAGGGACTCCAGTCCCGGGTATGTGCCCGCGAACATCGCCGGGATGATGGCGAAGTACTTCGCCACGTCGTTGGTAATGGAGAACGTGGTCAACGCGCCTCGGGTGATGAGGAGTTGCTTGCCGATCTCGACGATGTCGATGAGCTTGGTCGGGTTGGAGTCGAGGTCGACCATGTTGCCGGCCTCCTTGGCGGCCGATGTACCGGTGTTCATGGCCACTCCGACGTCCGCCTGCGCAAGGGCCGGGGCATCGTTCGTGCCGTCGCCGGTCATCGCGACCAGCTTGCCGCCCTCCTGTTCCCGCTTGATCAGGGCGAGTTTGTCCTCGGGGGTGGCCTCGGCCAAGTAGTCGTCCACGCCCGCCTCTTCGGCGATGGCGCGGGCGGTGAGCGGGTTGTCACCGGTGATCATCACTGTGCGGATGCCCATGCGGCGCAGCTCGGCGAAGCGTTCGCGGATACCGTCCTTGACGACGTCCTTCAGCTGGATCACGCCGAGGGCGCGCGGCCCGTCCCAGTCGTGCACCGCGACCAGCAGCGGTGTCCCTCCGGCGGCGGCCACGGCGTCGGCGTACCTGCGTGCCTCGGGCGGGACCTGGCCGCCGTACATCTGCACCCAGTCGATGACCTGCTGGGCGGCGCCCTTGCGGATGGCGCAGACGGCTCCGTTGTTCCAGCGCAGGTCGACGCCGCTCATGCGGGTCTGCGCGCTGAACGGCACCCAGCGGGCGTTCGCCAGCTCGCCCCGGGCGGGGGCCCGCAGGCCGTACCGGTCCTTGGCGAGGACGACGACGGAGCGGCCCTCGGGCGTCTCGTCGGCCAGCGAGGACAGCTGGGCGGCGTCGGCGAGCTGGCGTTCGTCGATGCCGGGCAGCGGGACGAAGGCGGTGGCCTCACGATTGCCGAGGGTGATGGTGCCGGTCTTGTCGAGCAGCAGGGTGTTCACGTCACCCGCCGCCTCCACCGCGCGGCCGGACATGGCCAGCACGTTGCGCTGCACCAGCCGGTCCATGCCGGCGATGCCGATCGCGGACAGCAGGGCGCCGATCGTCGTGGGGATGAGCGTGACCAGCAGCGCGACCAGCACGGCTGTGGACTGGGCGGCGCCCGCGTACTCGCCCATCGGCTGCAGGGCGACCACCACCAGCAGAAAGATGATCGTGAGCGAGGCCAGCAGGATGTTCAGAGCTATCTCGTTCGGGGTCTTTTGCCGGGAGGCGCCTTCCACGAGCGCGATCATCCGGTCAAGGAAGCTGTGCCCGGGGCGTGCGCTGACTCGTACGACGATCCGGTCGGACAGCACCGTCGTACCGCCCGTGACCCCGCTGCGGTCTCCGCTGGCCTCCCGGATCACGGGAGCCGACTCGCCGGTGACGGCGGATTCGTCCACTGCCGCGACCCCGTCGATGACATCGCCGTCCGCCGGGATCATCTCGCCCGCCTCGACCAGCACGACGTCCAGCGGTTTCAGATCGGTGGTGGCGACGGCCTCGGTGCGGGCGGTGGCCGGGTTCGTGCCGTAGCTCCAGTGCTGCAGCCGCAGCGCGACCGTGTCCATACGGGCCCGGCGCAGCGAGTCGGCCTGCGCCTTGCCACGGCCCTCGGCGACCGCCTCGGCCAGGTTGGCGAAGACGACCGTCAGCCAGAGCCAGAGACTGATGACCCAGGTGAAGACCGCCGGGTGCAGTAACGCCGACAGCGTGGTCAGGACCGCGCCCACGGACACGACGAACAGCACCGGGTTCTTCACCAGGACGCGCGGGTGCAGTTTGCGCAGCGCCTCGGGGAAGGAACGGACGAGCTGGGCGGGCTCGAACAGCCCGCTCCGGGCGCGCCGCCTCGGCCTTCGCTCCGGTCTGGTCCGGGCTCCGGGCGCGGGGCGTGACGGTGGGGCCTTCTCAGGGGCAGCGGGAAGCATGGACACCTTCGTGTCTCGACGGATGACAGGGACGGAGGCGTGACGGGGACGTGGCCACGGGACCGTGCGGCGCCGGGGCCCCGGCGCCGCACGTCGGCGCACGGACGCCGGCACGGGACGACGTAAGACGTCGTGCGCGGGTGCCTGCCCCTCGGACACGCACCGGACCGCCTTCGCGCCGCTTCGGAGCGGGGACTCCTTCAGTCGTGGGGGCCGCTGACGTCCGCGGCCCCCTCGGCGGCCGACAGCGAATCTAGCCCCGTTCCCTTCACGACCGCCCTGTTCGGCGGGGAATTGGCGGCACTCATACGGCCCGTGCGGCGGCGCCGTCAAAGTGCCGTCAAACAAAGCCGAGAAACCGTCAGGGACCCATCAACGTCAGCCACCAGTGGCCGAATCCCGTCGCAGACTGATCACCAACGGGGGACGGGCGACCGTCCGTGGCAGTGACGTTGGAGGGACCGTGACTCTCACGGCCGGATCAGCGCAGGGTCCTCGGACCGAGCAAGGAGCACCGCCACGGAGAGAGATGGTCGCCCAACCAGGGGGCAGCCCCGTACCGGGCCGGCGAGGGGGCTCGCGGACGGCAGAACCGGGTCCGGGGCTGCGCCTGTGGCGGCGGACCGGGGCCGCGCGGGCCGCTCTGCGCCGCCGCTACTGGGCCACCGTGCCCGCACGGCTGCGCCTTCTGCGCGCGGCCACGGTCCTGCTCGCCGCCGGCCTCGTCATACTCCTGCTGGTTGCCGGGCTCGCCACCCTCGGCACCTGGAGCAGCGTGGCCGATCGCGACGCGCCCCGCACCACCAGCGCCGCCGACCTCGGCCTGGCCCTGAACGACATGGACGCCCAGGCCGCCAACATCCTGCTGTCGAACGGCGATGCTGGTAAGGGGCGCCTGCAGACGCCCTACACAAGGGCAGTCGGCTTCTACGGCGACGCCCGGCGCCAGATCGGCCATGATTTGCGCACCCTCGCCGTCGCCGCGCAGGGCAGCCCGGCCGACGAGAAGACCGTGGAGTCGCTGACCGACGACTTCGCCGCATACCAGGAGCTGATCGGCCGGGCCCTGGAGAACGACGGCCACCACGGCGGCAAACCGGCCGCCCTCGCCGACTACCGGCGCGCCACGGACCTGCTGCGCACCCAACTCCTGCCAGCCGCTGGCAATTTGGTGTCCTCCAACAATGCGGCCTTCGAAGCCGAGTACTCCTCGGCGCGCTCCACCCTCTCCGCGCAGTTCGCCGCCGTGCTCGCCCTGGGTGTGCTGCTGCTGGCCGTGCTCGGCGTCCTGCAGTGGTACCTCGCGCGCAGTTTCCGGCGCATCCTCAACCCCGCTGTGCTGGCCGCCACCGTCTGCACCCTGCTCGCGGTGGCACTCGCCTCCAAGGTGCTGTCCGCCTCCGCCGATCACCTGCGCGTGGCCAGGCACGATGCCTTCGACTCCGTCGTCGCACTCTCCCGCGCCCGCGCCGTCGCCTACGACGCCAACGCCGACGAGAGCCGCTACCTGCTCGACCCGCAGCGCCGCATCCAGTACGAGGACTCGTTCCTCGCCAAGTCCCAAGCGCTGTACGGTCTGAAGGGCGCCACGCTGTCGACGTACGACGACGAACTGGCCACTTCCTGGCGGGCGTACCGGGCCGACCACCACGACCTGCGCTTCACCGGCGAGTTCCGCCGCGAGCTGGACAACATCACCTTCCCCGGCGAGCGGGCCGCCGCTGAGAAGACGGTGGACACCTACGCCGTCTACCAGCGCGACGACCGGAAGATCCGCGCGCTGCTCGCGGCCGGCAAGGAGCGCGAGGCGGTCGAGTTCTGCATGGACTGGGCGCCGGGCACGTCCAACGCCCACTTCGGCGCGTGGATGGCCGCCCTGGACCGGGTGGCGGGCATCAACCGCGCCCACTTCACGTCCTCCGTCGACGAAGGCCGCTCAGCGCTGAACGGCCTTCTGCCCTGGGTGGGCGGCCTGCTGGGCGCGGCGATGCTCCTGGCCGTGCCGGGGCTGCGGCCACGGCTGGCCGAGTTCCGCTGAGCGGGCGCGGGCAGCTGCTCTCACCCCATCGGGCCAGGGCACGTCAAGGCGGTGTCAAGGTCCCCGGCACCGCCGCCAAGAAGTCGCTAACACTCACGCCGAACGCTCCGTGAAGCGGCTTTCTTGGAGGAGGAACTTTCCCGAGAAGGGGAGTTGGATCAGTGAGCGGAGCGCGTCGACGGCGATGAGTGACGTACGGTCCGGACGGCTGAAGGTCTATCTCGGGGCGGCCCCAGGCGTCGGCAAGACGTACCGGATGCTCGACGAGGGGCGGCGCCGCGCCGCCCGCGGTGCGGACGTGGTGGTGGGCTTCGTGGAGTGCCACGGGCGCCCGCACACGCAGGCCATGATCGACGGCCTTGAGGTCGTCCCTCGCACGTCCTGCACCTACCGCGGCGGCGACTTCGAGGAGATGGACCTGGGCGCGGTCCTCGGCCGCCGGCCGCAGGTGGCGATCGTGGACGAGTTCGCCCACAGCAACGTCCCCGGCGACGGCCGCAACGCCAAGCGCTGGCAGGACATCGAGGCACTGCTCGACGCCGGCGTCGACGTGATCACCGCGGTGAACATCCAGCACCTGGAGTCCCTCAACGACGTGGTCGAGAAGATCACCGGGGTGCCGCAGCACGAGACCGTGCCCGACGAGGTGGTCCGGCGGGCCTGGCAGATCGAGCTGGTGGACATGCCTCCCGAGGGCCTGCGCCGCCGTATGGCACACGGCAGCATCTACGCCCCCGAGAAGATCGACGCCGCGCTCGCCAACTACTTCCGGCCCGGCAACCTCACGGCCCTGCGCCAGCTCGCGCTGCTGTGGGTGGCCGACCGGGTGGACGAGGCCCTGCAGGAGTACCGCTCGCAGCACGGCATAGGCGGGGTGTGGGAGACCCGGGAGCGGGTCGTCGTCGCCCTGACCGGCGGACCGGAGGGGGACACCCTGGTCCGGCGGGCTGCCCGGATCGCGGACCGGTCGGCGGGCGGCGACCTGCTCGCCGTGCACGTGGCCCGCAGCGACGGCCTGGCCGGTGGGGTTTCGGCGGCCTCGCTGGCCCGGCAGCGCCGGCTGGTGGAGGACCTGGGCGGCAGCTACCACTCCGTGGTCGGCGACGACGTGGCCACCACCCTGGTCGAGTTCGCGCGCGCCGAGAACGCCACCCAGCTGGTGCTCGGCACCAGCAGACGGGGACGCCTGGCGCGGTTCCTGACCGGGCCCGGCACGGGGGAGACAGTGACCGAGCTGTCCGGGGACATCGACGTGCACCGGGTCACCCACGAGCGGGCCGGGCGCGGCACCCTGCTGCCGTCCCGGCGGCGCACGCTGTCGACGGCCCGGCTGATCGCGGGCCCGGTGGCCGGACTGGTGCTGCCGGTCCTCCTCACCACGGTCCTGGCCCAATTGCGGGGCACGCTGAACCTGACCAGTGAGGCCCTGCTGTTCCTGCTGGCCGTGGTGGGCGTGGCCTGCATAGGCGGTGTCGCTTCCGCGGTGATCGCGTCGGTGACGGCGTCCCTGCTGCTCAACTACTGGTTCATCCCGCCCATCGGCGCCTTCACGCTGGACGATCCGAACGCCCTGCTGGCCCTGGCGGTGTTCGCGGTCGTCGCGGCCACTGTCGCCGCGGTCGTCGACCGTTCCCTGCGCCTGGGCCGCCGTTCCGCCCGGGCGACCGCCGAGGCGGAGACCATGTCGTCCCTGGCCGGCAGCATCGTGCGCGGGGAAGCGACCATTCCGGCCCTGCTGGAGCGGACCCGCGAGACCTTCGGCATGGAATCGGCGGACCTGGTGGACGAGCCACCGGACGCGACACCCGGGGTGATGGCCGTTGCGGCGGGCCCCGGTGCCCATCTCGTGCTGCGCGGCCGTACTCTCTCCTCCTCCGAGCGGCGGGTGCTGGCCGCGTTCGCCGCGCACGTGGGCTCCGCGGTGGAGCGGGCACGGCTCGCTGAGGCGGCGGCTGAGGTGGAGCCGGTCAAGGCTGCCGACCGGCTGCGTACGGCCCTGCTGCGGGCCGTCGGCCACGACCTGCGCACCCCGCTCGCCGCCGGCTGGGCCGCGGTCACTTCCCTGCGCAGCCGGGACGTCGAGTTCTCCCTGGAGGACCGTGAGGAACTCCTGGCCACCGCCGACGAGTCCATGGCCAAGCTCAACCGGCTGGTGGAGAACCTTCTCGACCTCAGCCGGCTGGAGGCCGGCGCCCTGACGCTGAACCTGCGAGAGACCTCCTTGGAGGAGGTGCTGCCGATGGCACTGGCGGACGTGTCGGAGGTCGAGGTGGCGGACGTGGAGTACATCCCGGCGGTGCTGGCCGACCCGCCGCTGCTGGAGCGGGTGATCGCCAACCTGGTCGGCAACGCCGCCCGCCACAGCCCGCCCGGGAAGCGGGTGCTGGTCACCGCCAGTGCCCTGGCGGGCCGGGTGGAGTTGCGGGTGGTGGACCGGGGACCAGGGCTTCCGCCCGAGGGCCGGGAACGGCTCTTCGAGCCCTTCCAGCGACTAGGCGACACCGACAGCACCGCAGGACTCGGCCTTGGGCTGGCCCTCGCGCGGGGACTCACCGAGGCGATGAACGGCACCCTGAACCCCGAGGACACCCCCGGCGGCGGACTGACCATGGTCGTCTCGCTGCCGTTCGCGGCACGCACGGCGGGTGCCGAACAGAGCGTAGGAGGTGCGTGATGAGCACTGTGCCCGGTACCTGGAAGCTGCACCGCACGCGAGGAAGCCGGGCTGCGCGGCACTTGCCGCTGCGGGACCGGCTCGCCCTGACGGTCGGCCTGGCCGCCCCGTTCCTCGTGGCCCTGGCGCTCGTCCCGTTCCGTACGAGCCTCACGCACACGAACGCTGCCCTGGCCCTCGTCGTCGTGGTCGTCGCCGTGGCTGCCCTGGGCAGCCGTACGGCGGGTGTGGTCGCGGCACTGTCGGCGGCGGCCTGGTTCGACTTCTTCCTCACCCGGCCGTACGAGACCTTCGACATCACCGCCTCGGCGGACATCGAAACGGCAGTGCTGTTGCTGGTCGTCGGCGTGATCGTCGCCCAACTCGCGGCCTGGGCCGGTCGGCTGGAGGTCATGACGGTGACCGACGCGGACCACCTCGCGCGGATCCGTCGGACGGCCGACCTCGTGCAGTCCGCCAACTCGGCGGACATCGTGGTCGACCACGTCCGAGGCGAGCTGACCGGCCTGCTCGGACTGCGCGCCTGCCGCTTCGAGTACGGCGCGCTCCTGGGCCGCCCGCCGCGCCTGGAGAAGGACGGCGGCGTGACGGTGGGCCGCCGCACCCGGAACCCGGACACCGACGGATGGCCGGAGGGCGAGATCGAGCTGCGCGCGTACGGCAACGGCCACTACCTCGGCCGTTTCATGCTCACCCCCGGCCCGGGACCGGTGCCCCCGCTCCAGGCCCGGCTGGTCGCCGTCACCCTGGCCGACCAGACGGGTGCCGCACTGGACACGGCGGGACCGGTACGCGGGGGATGAGGCCGGACATCGCGGAAACAGTACGGAGGCGGTGAGGCCGGGCGCGCCGGATTCCCTGCCCCATGACGGGCGTACAACCGCATACGGCAAACCGCAGGGACTGAGTCGTCCTGGTCCAGGCCGGACGCCTTGAACACGGCCCGTGCCGTCTCGCGGTCCATGCGGATCGAAAGGCGGCGCAGCGCGGTCTGGCCGCACAGCAGCAGTACGTCGTCCGCCGCCGTCCGCGCGCCCTCGTTCAGCCGGAACCACAGGTGCGGGTCGCGGACGAGGGCCTCGGGATCGATCTCGACACGGCCGACCGGGGTGTCCCGCAGCAGGAGCCGCGGCAAGATGCCGTCCAGGCAGCGGACCGTCACCAGCAAGTCCGTCCGCACCCGTCGCTCGCACACCAGCCGGCGCGAGGCCGGCCAGTTCCCGCCGGTGGACACCCGGGCTGGATACAGCACGCCGAAGAGCAGCCCCGCGAGCGCGACCCACAGGGCGGCGCGCCACAGGCGATGCGGCCGGACCCCCGGTCGGTCAGGAACAGCAGGGTGAGCAGCGCGCCGGCGCAGCGGACGGCGCTCCACAACTCCCGCGTCCATTCCAGGTCGGTCGCCGCCTCACCTGACTCATCGGGGCGTCCCCTGGAGCGGACGGTAACGACCTGCGGAATCGGAACCGCGGACTTTGACACGGCTCTGACGCCGGACAGCCGTCAAGATCGCGTCAAGGTCGGGCGGTTGGGCGCGAAGATGCCGCAAGGAACGGTCGGCCGCGGCGGGAAACGGCCGGAACCTGGGTGCACCCGCGTGCTCGGACCTTCGCGCGCGGCCGAACGAAGAGGGAGCACGCGCCCATGTCCGTTGTGACCACCGAGCAGCCGGATGCCGTCCCCGCCGGCGAGGAACCGCCCGACACCGAGGAACGGCACCGGCTGACCGCGGTCACGGGGCTCGCGGCGCTGTCGCTGGACGCGATGGCGTCGGTGGCGTACGGGCCGGAGGCCATCGTCCTCGTGCTGGCCGCCGCGGGCGCCCACGGCCTCGGCTTCACGATGCCGGTGACCTTGGCCATCGCGACCCTGCTGGCGGTGCTGGTGGCCTCCTACCGGCAGGTGATCGCCGCCTTCCCGGACGGCGGCGGCTCGTACGCCGTGGCGAAGACGCACCTGGGCGCGCGCACCAGCCTGGTGGCCGCGGCCTCGCTGGTGCTGGACTACGTACTCAACGTGGCGGTCGCCGTCACGGCAGGCGTGGCGGCCCTCACCTCCGCCTTCCCCTCCCTGTACGGCGACCGGCTGTGGCTGTGCCTGGCGGTGCTCGCGCTGATCACGGGCGTCAATCTGCGCGGGATCGTGGAGTCGGCGAAGGCGTTCATCGTGCCGACGGTCGTGTTCGTCGACTCGATCTTCGTGCTGATCGGCGTCGGCCTGTTCCGCTCCCACCCCGTGAGCACGGTGACCGCGGCCGGGCACGCCTCGGTCCTCGCGGACAACGCCTCCACGGTGGGGGCGCTGCTCCTGCTGAAGGCATTTGCCTCCGGTTGTGCGGCGCTGACCGGCGTGGAGGCCATCGCCAACGCCGTCCCCTCGTTCCGGGTCCCTCGCGTGAAGCGCGCTCAGCGTGCGGAGGTCGCCCTGGGCGCCGTCCTGGGCCTGATGCTGATCGGCCTGTCGGTGCTGATCGGCCGCTTCCATCTGCAGCCGGTCGAGGGTGTCACGGTCCTCGCCCAGCTCGCGGACGCCTCCCTCGGCCACAACTGGGCTTTCTACGTCATCCAGTTCGCGACGATGCTGCTGCTGGCGCTCTCCGCGAACACCTCGTTCGGCGGGCTGCCGGTGCTGCTGAAGCTGCTCGCCCGTGACAACTACGCACCGCATGTGTTCGCGTTGAAGGCCGACCGCCAGGTGCACCGGCACGGTGTCCTCGCGCTGGCCGTCGTCTCCGCCGCGCTGCTGTTGTTCTCCGGCGGCGACACCAACACCCTGGTGCCGATGTTCGCCATCGGGGTCTTCGTCGGCTTCACGATCGCCCAGGTGGGCATGGTCCGGCACTGGCGGATCGAAAAGGGCCCCGGCTGGCGCGGGAAGGCGCTGCTGAACGGCTTCGGGGCCGTGCTCACGGGTGTCGCGACCGTTGTCGTCACCGCGAGTAAATTCATGGACGGCGCCTGGCTGATCGTCATCGCTCTGCCGCTGCTGGTGGCCGCCTTCGAGATCGTGCACCGCGCCTATCGCAGGATCGGCGAGCGGCTCGGCCTCGGCCGTGTTCCGGAGGTCCCGCACCGCCAGCGGTCGCTGGTGATCGTCCCGGTGTCCACGCTGTCCCGGCTGACCTCGGAGGCGCTGACCGCGGCTGCCTCCCTCGGGGACGAGGTCCGCGCGGTGACCGTGTGCTATCCGGACCCCGAAGACCGGTCGCAACTGCACGTCCTGGAGCGTTCCTGGGCGGAGTGGGAGCCCGGGGTCGAGCTGGTACGGCTGGCGTGCGAGCGGCGCAGCCTCGGCCGTCCCATCGCCGCCTACGTGCGCGAGGTCACCGCCGCAGAACCGGCCACACGGGTCACCGTGCTGATCCCGGAGGCCGAGCCCGAGCGGCTTTGGCAGCGGCTGCTGCAGAACCAGCGGGGCGCCGTCGTCGCGCACGCCGTGCGCCGGGAGACGGACGCCGTGATCTGTCGACTGCGCTTCCGGCTGTGAGCCAGGTCACCCACTCTGACAGCCGCCCACTGACCGGTAGGAGTCAGGAGTCGTAAGAGTCCCGTCAAAGGTGCTGGGTCCGCCGTATGAGGGCCGTCAACGGGCGACCAGAACCGGCCAGAGAGGCGCTTTCCTCTTACACGTCCGTTTCAACCGAACCTCACTCCAGGAGTTAGCGATGGCCGATCTGGCCTTCGTCGTCACCGTGCTCGCGGGTTTCGCGCTGGTGGCCCTCGTCGCCAAGGGGGTGACGAAGCTGTGACCGCCGAGAACATCGTCGGCCTCGTCGTGGCCGTCGCCCTGCTGGGCTATCTCGTCCTCGCCCTGATCTTCCCGGAGAGGTTCTGAGACAAGACATGGGACCCGTACTTGCAGGCGTGCTCCAACTGCTCGCCCTGATAGGCGCGTTGGCGCTCGTTTATGTCCCCGTCGGCAACTACATGGCCAAGGTCTACTCCTCCAGCAGGCATCTGCGGGTGGAGAAGTGGATCTACAAGGCCATCGGTGCCAACCCTGACACCGAGATGACCTGGCCCGCGTATCTGCGCGGTGTGCTGGCCTTCTCGGCCGTCAGCGTGCTGTTCCTGTACCTGCTGCAGCGGCTGCAGGGCGTCCTGCCCGGCTCACTGCACTTCTCCTCGGTCAACCCGGCGCAGTCGTTCAACACGGCCGTGTCCTTCGTGACCAACACCAACTGGCAGTCGTACTACGGCGAGCAGACCATGGGGCACGTCGTGCAGACCGCCGGTCTGGCCGTGCAGAACTTCCTCTCGGCGGCCGTCGGCATCGCCGTGGCGGTGGCTCTCGTTCGGGGGTTCGCCCGCTCGCGCACCGGTGAACTGGGCAACTTCTGGTCAGACCTCGTGCGCGGCACGCTGCGCATCCTGGTGCCGATGTCGGTCGTCGCCGCGGTGATCCTCGTCGCGTGCGGTGCCATCCAGAACTTCTCCGGCATCCACGAGGTCGGCCAGTTCATGGGCGGCTCGCAGCAGTGGAACGGCGGCGCGGTCGCCTCGCAGGAGGCCATCAAGGAGATCGGCACCAACGGAGGCGGCTACTTCAACGCCAACTCCGCCCACCCCTTCGAGAACCCGACGCCTTTCACCAACCTCTTCGAGATCTTCCTGATCCTCGTCATCCCCTTCTCCCTGACCCGCACCTTCGGCGTGATGGTCGGCAACGTGAAGCAGGGTTACGCGATCCTCGCCACGATGTTCACCATCTGGCTCGGCTTCACCGCGCTGATGATGTGGACCGAGTTCGCCCACCACGGTCCGGCGCTGCAGGCGGCGGGCGGGGCGATGGAGGGCAAGGAGGTCCGCTTCGGCGTCGGCGGCTCGTCGATCTTCGCGGTGGCGACCACGCTCACCTCGACCGGTGCGGTGGACTCCTTCCACTCCTCCTTCACCGGTCTGGGCGGCGGCATCACGATGCTGAGCATGATGCTGGGCGAGATCGCGCCCGGCGGCACCGGCTCCGGCCTGTACGGCATCCTGATCATGGCCGTGATCGCGGTGTTCATCGCCGGTCTGATGGTCGGCCGTACGCCCGAGTACCTGGGCAAGAAGATCGGCGGCCGCGAGATGAAGCTCGCCGCCTGCTACATCCTCATCACCCCCGCCCTGGTGCTGGTGTTCACGGCCGCCTCGATGGCCCTGCCGACCCCGCCGCACTCGATGCTCAACTCCGGCGCGCATGGGTTCTCCGAGGTGCTGTATGCGTTCACGTCGGCGGCGAACAACAACGGTTCGGCCTTCGCCGGTCTGAACGCGAACACCGACTGGTACAACACCATGACCGGACTCGCGATGCTGCTCGGCCGCTTCCTGCCCATGATCTTCGTCCTGGCGCTGGCCGGCTCGCTCGCCGAGCAGACGCCGGTCCCGGTGACCGCGGGCACCCTGCGCACCGAGAAGCCGCTGTTCACCGGGCTGCTGGTGGGCGCGATCCTGATCATCACCGGTCTGACGTACTTCCCGGCCCTCGCGCTGGGCCCGCTCGCCGAGGGGCTGGCGTCATGACCACCCGAACGGAAAACCACGAGGACGCGATGTCCACACCCACCCTTGCGCCCCACCAGGACGCACCCACCGGGCACAAGCCCGTCGAGGGCCGTGTCGGAGCGGGCCTCTTCGACCCCAAGGCGCTGCTCAAGTCGCTGCCGGACGCGTTCCGCAAGCTGGACCCGCGGGTGATGGTCAAGTCGCCCGTGATGTTCGTGGTGTGGATCGGCTCCGTCCTGACCACGGTGTTCTCCTTCCAGCACGCGAGTGACTGGTTCGGCTGGACGATCAGTGTCTGGCTGTGGCTGACGGTGATCTTCGCCAACCTGGCGGAGGCGGTCGCCGAGGGCCGCGGCAAAGCGCAGGCCGACACCCTGCGCAAGGCCAAGACCGACACCGTCGCCCGCCGGCTGCTCACCGACGGCACGTCGGAGGAGCAGGTCCCCGGCACCGCGCTGACCATCGGCGACCTGGTCGTCTGCGAGGCCGGCGACATCATCCCCGGTGACGGTGACGTCGTAGAGGGCGTCGCCTCCGTGGACGAGTCGGCGATCACCGGCGAGTCCGCCCCGGTCATCCGCGAGTCCGGCGGCGACCGGTCCGCGGTCACGGGCGGTACGAAGGTGCTGTCCGACCGGATCGTCATCAAGATCACGACGAAGCCCGGCGAGACCTTCATCGACCGGATGATCAACCTGGTCGAGGGCGCGGCCCGGCAGAAGACGCCCAACGAGATCGCGCTGAACATCCTGCTGGCCTCGCTGACCATCGTCTTCCTGCTGGCCTGCGCCACCCTGCCGCCGCTCGCCGACTACGCGGGCACGCACCTGACCATGGTCGTGCTGGTGGCCCTGCTGGTCTGTCTGATCCCGACCACCATCGGTGCCCTGCTCTCCGCGATCGGCATCGCCGGCATGGACCGGCTGGTCCAGCGCAATGTGCTGGCCATGTCCGGGCGCGCGGTCGAGGCCGCCGGTGACGTCTCCACACTGCTGCTGGACAAGACCGGCACCATCACCCTCGGCAACCGCCAGGCCGTCGAGTTCGTACCGGTCCAGGGCACCACCGAGGCGGAGGTCGCCGACGCGGCCCAACTGTCGTCCCTCGCGGACGAGACCCCCGAGGGCCGCTCCATCGTCGTCCTCGCGAAGGAGAAGTACGGGCTGCGGGAGCGTCACCAGGGCGAGCTGGCCGGCGCGGAGTGGATCGAGTTCACCGCCCAGACCCGTATGTCGGGCGTGGACGTCGACGGACGGAAGATCCGCAAGGGCGCCACCGCCTCCGTCATCGCCTGGGTGAAGGAACGGGGCGGCGAAGTCGCCTCGGACGCCCAGCAGTTGACCGACCGGATCTCCGAGGCCGGTGGCACTCCGCTGCTCGTCGCGGTCGAGGACGAGCAGGGCGCCCGCGTCCTGGGCGTCATCCACCTCAAGGACGTCGTCAAGGAGGGCATGCGGGAGCGGTTCGAGGAGCTGCGCCGCATGGGCATCAAGACGGTCATGATCACGGGTGACAACCCGCTGACCGCGAAGGCGATCGCCGAGGAGGCGGGCGTCGACGACTACCTCGCCGAGGCGACTCCCGAGGACAAGATGGCCCTCATCAAGCGGGAGCAGGCTGGCGGCAAGCTCGTCGCGATGACCGGTGACGGTACGAACGACGCGCCCGCGCTCGCCCAGGCGGACGTCGGCGTGGCGATGAACACCGGCACGTCGGCCGCCAAGGAGGCCGGCAACATGGTCGACCTCGACTCCAACCCGACCAAGCTGATCGAGATCGTGGAGATCGGCAAGCAACTCCTGATCACGCGCGGTGCGTTGACGACGTTCTCCATCGCCAACGACGTCGCCAAGTACTTCGCGATCATCCCGGCGCTGTTCGCGGCGGTCTACCCGGGCCTGGACAAGCTCAACATCATGCACCTGTCCAGCCCGAACTCCGCGATCCTGTCGGCCGTCATCTTCAACGCGCTGATCATCGTCGCGCTGGTGCCGCTGTCCCTGAAGGGCGTGCGCTACCGGCCGATGAGCGCCGACAGGATGCTCCGCCGCAACCTCGGGATCTACGGCATCGGCGGCCTGATCGCGCCGTTCATCGGCATCAAGATCATCGACCTGCTCATCTCCCTCATCCCCGGAATCGGCTGATCGCCATGAACAACTCCGTTACGAACACCGCCCGGTTGCTCGGGGCGGGCCTGCGCGCCCTGCTCGTGCTGACCCTGGTGACCGGCGTCATCTACCCGCTGGTCGTCACCGGCATCGCCCAGGGGCTGTTCCACGACAAGGCGAACGGCTCCGAGATCAAGGCGGACGGCAAGGTCGTCGGCTCGTCCCTCATCGGCCAGTCGTACAACCTGCCGCTGAAGAAGGGCCAGGACACCCCGGACCCGGACCTGAAGTGGTTCCAGGGCCGTCCGGTCAACGGCCTCGGCGCCAACAGCGTCAACACGCAGTACAAGCTGATCCTTTCCGGCGCCACCAACCTGTCCGCAGACAGCGGCGCGGTGAACGGCAAGTGCCCGGACAAGCCCGCCGACAAGACGCTCTGCGCCCAGGTACTCGCCGCCAAGGCCGCTGTCGTCAAGGACAACTCCGTGCCCGGCTACACCGTCAAGCCGGCCGACGTCCCCGCCGATGCCGTCACCTCCTCCGGCTCCGGACTGGACCCGGCCATCTCCCCGGAGTACGCCGAACTCCAGGTGCACCGGGTCGCCGCGGAGAACGGTCTGGCGGTCGCCCAGGTAGAGAAGCTGGTCAAGGAGCACACCCAGGGCCGCACCCTCGGCTTCATCGGCGAGCCGCAGGTGAACGTCCTGGAACTCAACATCGCGCTCAAGGACCTCGTGGCGAAGAAGTGACGGCCTTACGCGATCCACACGGGAGTCGGCGGTCTGGGAGGCATTCCGGGACCGCCGGCTCCCGCAGCCGTGAAGTCGGCCGCCCGGCTTCCCGTGCCCACGGCCCGACGCATGACAGGAGAGGCACACACCCATGACCAGGGTGCTCGTGGTGGAGGACGACCCGCAGCTCGTGCGGGCCCTCGTCATCAACTTGCAGGCACGTCACTACGGTGTGGACGCCGCCCCCGACGGCGCCACGGCCCTGCGGCTCGCCGCCGCGCGCCAGCCCGACGTGGTCCTGCTCGACCTCGGCCTGCCCGACATGGACGGCGTCGACATCATCAAGGCGCTGCGCGGCTGGAGTCGCGTACCGATCATGGTGCTGTCCGCCCGCCAGGCGTCCGACGAGAAGGTCGCCGCGCTCGACGCCGGCGCCGACGACTACGTCACCAAGCCGTTCAGCATGGACGAGCTGCTGGCCCGGCTGCGGGCCGCCGTGCGCCGCACCGAGGACACCCCGCTCGTCCCCGAGACGACTCTGGTCGAGACGGAGCACTTCAGCATCGACCTGTTCGCCAAGAAGGTCCTGCGGGACGGGAAGGACGTCCGGCTGACCCCGACCGAATGGCACCTGCTGGAGATCCTCGTGACCAACCCCGGCCGCCTGATCACGCAGAAGCAGCTGCTCCAGGAGGTCTGGGGCGTCTCGCAGAGCAACAAGACCAACTACCTGCGCGTCTACATGGCCCAGCTCCGCCGCAAACTGGAGACGGACCCCTCCCACCCCCGCTATCTGATCACCGAGCCCGGCATGGGCTATCGCTTCGAAGGATGACATGGCACGCGGCAAGCTCCGGATCTACCTCGGCGCGGCACCCGGCGTCGGCAAGACCTACGCGATGCTGTCCGAGGCCCACCGACGTATCGAGCGGGGCACCGACTGCGTCGTCGCCTTCGTGGAACATCACCACCGGCCGCGCACGGAGGTGATGCTGCACGGCCTGGAGCAGGTGCCCCGCGGACAACTGGAGTACCGGGGCGCCACGTTCGCCGAGATGGACGTCGACGCCGTACTGCGGCGTGCTCCGGCCGTCGCCCTGGTGGACGAACTCGCCCACACCAACGTCCCCGGCTCCCGCAACGCCAAGCGCTGGCAGGACGTGGAGGAACTGCTCGCCGCGGGCATCGACGTCGTCTCGACCGTCAACATCCAGCACCTGGAGTCACTCGGCGATGTGGTCGAGTCGATCACGGGCGTGCGGCAGCGCGAGACGGTCCCGGACGAGGTGGTACGGCGGGCCGACCAGATCGAGCTGGTCGACATGTCGCCGGAGGCGCTGCGCCGCCGGATGGCGCACGGGAACATCTACCAGCCGGACAAGGTCGACGCGGCCCTGTCCAACTACTTCCGCCCCGGAAACCTGACCGCCCTGCGCGAGCTGGCGCTGCTGTGGGTGGCGGACCGGGTCGACGAGTACCTGACCGCCTACCGCAGCGAGCACCGGGTCTCCAAGATCTGGGGCTCCCGGGAGCGGATCGTGGTCGGCCTGACCGGCGGTCCCGAGGGGCGCACCCTGATCCGGCGTGCCGCGCGCCTCGCCGAGAAGGGTGCCGGCGGTGAGGTGCTCGCCGTGTACATAGCCCGCAGCGACGGGCTGACCTCGGCCTCCCCGAAGGAACTGGCCGTACAGCGCACCCTCGTGGAGGACCTGGGCGGCACCTTCCACCACGTGGTCGGCGACGACATACCGGCCGCCCTGCTGGACTTCGCACGCGGCGTCAACGCCACCCAGATCGTCCTGGGCGTCTCGCGCCGACGCAGTTGGCAGTACGTCCTCGGGCCCGGGGTCGGTGCCACGGTGGCCGTGGAGTCCGGTCCGGACCTCGACGTGCACCTCATCACGCACGACGAGGCGGGCAAGGGACGGGGACTGCCGGTGGCGCGCGGCGCCCGCCTCGGCCGCTCCCGGGTCATCTGGGGCTGGGCCGTGGGAGTGCTCGGCCCCGCCGTGCTCACCTGGCTCCTCACCAGTGCCCTACCGGACGTCGGCCTCGCCAACGACATGCTGCTGTTCCTGACGCTGACGGTGGCAGCGGCCCTGCTGGGCGGCCTCTTCCCCGCGTTGGCCTCCGCGGTGGTCGGCTCCCTGCTGCTCAACTGGTACTTCACCCCGCCCGTCCACACCCTGACGATCGCCGACCCGAAGAACATCGTCGCCATCGCGATCTTCGTCGGGGTCGCCGTGTCCGTGGCCTCGGTGGTGGACCTCGCCGCCCGCCGCACCCATCAAGCCGCCCGGCTGCGCGCCGAGTCGGAGATCCTCTCCTTCCTCGCGGGCAACGTCCTGCGCGGTGAAACCACCCTGGAGGCGCTGCTGGAACGGGTGCGGGAAACCTTCGGCATGGAGTCGGTGGCCTTGCTCGAACGGACCGGCGAGACGGGACCCTGGACCCGCGCCGGGAGCGTGGGGCCCCAGCCGGCCGAGGTCCCGGAGGACGCGGACGTCGACGTCCCCGTCGGCGACCACATGGCCCTGTCCCTACGCGGCCGGGTGCTGCCCGCCGCCGACCGCCGGGTGCTGGCCGCGTTCGCCGCGCAGGCCGCCGTCGTCCTGGACCGCCAGCGCCTGCAGCGCGAAGCCGATCGCGCCAAGGAACTGGCCGAGGGCAACCGCATCCGCACCGCTCTGCTCGCCGCCGTCAGCCACGACCTGCGCACCCCGCTCGCGGGGATCAAGGCCGCGGTGACCTCACTCAGGTCGGACGACGTCGAGTGGTCCGAACAGGACCGGGCGGAGCTGCTGCAGTCCATCGAGGAGGGCGCCGACCGGCTCGACCACCTGGTGGGCAACCTGCTGGACATGTCCCGGCTGCAGACCGGCACCGTCACGCCCATCATCCGCGAGAGCGACCTGGACGAGGTCGTGCCCATGGCGCTCGGCGGGGTGCCGGAGGACAGCGTGGACCTGGACATCCCCGAGACCCTGCCCATGGTGTGGGTCGACCGGGGCCTGCTGGAGCGGGCCGTCGCCAACGTCGTCGAGAACGCCGTCAAATACAGTCCGCCGGGGGAGAGGGTGCTGGTGTCCGCGAGCGCCCTGGCCGACCGGGTCGAACTGCGGGTCGTGGACCGCGGGCCCGGTGTTCCGGACGAGGCCAAGAACCGCATCTTCGAGCCCTTCCAGCGGTACGGCGACTCGCCGCGCGGTGTCGGCGTCGGCCTCGGACTCGCGGTCGCCCGCGGCTTCGCCGAGGCCATAGGCGGCACCCTGCACGCCGAGGACACGCCCGGCGGCGGCCTCACCATGGTGCTCGCCGTGCCGACGGCCCCGGCACGGCGTCCGGAGCAGCCGGACCTGCCGGCCACCGCTGCCCACTGAGGACATCAGGCGCCGGGCGGCACGGACTCGAACTCCCGCTGAAGACGCTCCATGTCCAGCGGCAGCCGCAAGGCATTCCTCCGGCGCACGGCTGCCAGAGCTGTCTGCAGCGGCGACGGCGGCACCGCGAGCACGGGGCACGCGGCGCGGGCGAGACAGTAGCGGCTGACCGAAGGCCACAGCGCACGGCGCAGTCGGCCACGACCGCCCGCGCCGACCACGAGGACGTCGCCCTCCCGGCCGGCTGTCCGCACCAGAGCCGGCCCGGGGGCGCCTCGTACGACGAGCGCGTGTCCGGGCAGCCCGGTGTCCGTGCTGCCGAACACGTCGCACAGCGCCTTGAGCAACCGCTCCCGCGCCAGCCGGTCCCACTCCTCGACCATGACGGCCGCGGCCGGGAACCTGCGGGCGGCAGGATCCCCGCCGGGCGGCTCCCAGGCCAGCACCGGCCACAGCTCCGCCCCTCGGCGCCGGGCCTCGTCGGCCGCCCGGCTCATGGCGGTGAGACTGCCCGGCGAGCCGCTCACCCCCACCACGAAACGAGTTGCTGAGGACGGACGGGACTCGGACATCGCTTTCACCGTTCTGCACGCGCCGGCAGCGGCTTCCGGGCCGGCGATCCTTCTCGGAACCGCTTCCATCTCACCTCTGCCCGAGGCTTTCGAACAGTCCGCACGCCCGTTCTTGGCACCCTTCTGACGTCCCGTTCCACGCCCTCTCGCCAGGGCGTCAGCGTCCCGTCAAGGTCGTCCCCATCACCATCAGCATCCCGTCAGGGCAGGTCCGGAACCTGGGAACACCGGGCATACCGTCGAGGGCGAGCCCCGGTCCGCCTCCCCGCGTCCGGGGCACCCAGATCCCACGCTCCTTGCCTATCGGGAGGCACCCCATGGCAGAACTCCGCTACGGCGAAGACCCCGAGCCCTCCGATCCGTCCCCGGCCGGACCCCTGTACGTCCCGGTCCGGCCGGGCCCCTCCGGCTGTGCGGCCCGGCTCTTCCGCACCCCGCTCGGCGACCGCACGGCCGTCGGCTTCACCTCCGCACTCCGGCTGACCGCCATGCTCGGACCCGACCAGGCGTGGATCCGTCTCGCCGAGCCCGCACTGCGGGCGCTGGCAGCCCCGCTCGGGGTCACCACCGTCACGGTGGACCCGCAGTTCACCGCCCCGGCTCCCAGGCCGATGCCCGCGCCGGCACCCGCGTTCGCCGCCTGAAAGGGGAGGCCACGATGACCACGGTTCACGAACCCATCACTGCTGCCGCCGAGTTGGCGGTATGGCCCGCCTCCACCACCGAGCCCCGCCCGGGCGACCTCACCGTGGGCGGCGTACCACTCGCCGAGGCCGCCGAGCGCTTCGGCACCCCCGTCTACCTCCTGGACGAGGCCGAGGTCCGCGACCGCTGCCGCACCTACCGGGACGCCTTCCCCGACGCTGACATCGTGTACGCGGCCAAGGCGTTCCTGTGCCGGGCCATGGCCCACTGGACGGCCGAGGAGGGACTCGGCCTCGACGTCTGCTCCGCCGGTGAACTCGAACTCGCCGTCACCACCGGCTTCCCGGCCGAGCGGATCGTGCTGCACGGCAACGCCAAGTCGCCGCGCGACCTGGACACCGCGCTGCGCCTGGGCGTCGGACGCGTCGTCATCGACAGCCCCTCTGAGATCGCGAGGCTGGCGGCGGCCGTCGGGCCGGACGGGCACCAGAAGGTGATGGTGCGTGTGGTGCCCGGGATCAGCGCCGGCGGACACGAGAAGATCCGCACCGGCACGGACGACCAGAAGTTCGGCCTGTCGATCGCGGACGGCTACGCCCAGCACGCCATCACCCGCATCCTCGACCAGCCCCAGCTCGAACTCACCGGCCTGCACTGCCACCTGGGCTCCCAGATCACGAGTGTCAAGCCGTACCTCGGAGCCGTGCGCCGCCTGGTCGGCCTGATGGCCCGCCTGCACGAGCAGCACGGACTGGTCCTGCCCGAACTCGACCTCGGCGGCGGCCACGGCATCGCCTACCGCCCCGGTGAGCCGGCCCTGGACCTGACGGCGCTGGCCCGCAAGGTCCGCGCGGAACTCGCCGACGCCTGCACGACGGCCGGGCTGCCCGTTCCCCGGCTGATCATCGAGCCGGGCCGGGCCATCGCGGGCCCCGCCGGTATCGCCGTGTACCGCGTCCTGTCCGTGAAGCGGACGGGTGAGTACGTGTTCGTGGCCGTGGACGGCGGCATGAGCGACAACCCGCGCCCGGCCCTGTACGGCGTCCGGTACGCACCCCGCCTGATCGGCCGGCACAGCACGGCGGACCGCGCCCGGGTCACCGTGGTCGGCCGGCACTGCGAGGCGGGGGACACCCTGGCCGCCGACGCGGAACTCCCCGCAGACGTACGCCCCGGAGACCTGCTCGCCGTCCCCGTGGCCGGCGCCTACCACCTGTCCATGGCTTCCGGCTACAACCTGGTCGGCCGCCCGCCGGTGGTCGCCGTGCGCGACGGATCCGCCCGCCTTCTCGTACGCCGCGAATCCCTGGAGGACATCCGCAGCCGTGACGTGGGCCTGTAGCCCCAGATGACTCCCGGGCGGGTCGGTCTTCCCTCACCATGCCGACCGCCCCGCCCGGGCCGTGCAGGGAAGCGCACGCCTGCCTTCCGGCACACACTGACCGGAAGGCACGACCGGGCCCTGCTGAGGTCCCGATGATGTTCGGCCTGGTACGTCGCGAGCTGCACCCGGGCGGCGGCCTCGCGCGGTGCGTCCGGCCCGGCATGGCAGCGGCATGGGGATCTCGGCTGTGACTGCCATCGCGATGCCGTTGTGCGGTCATCCAACCCTGGAAGGCCTGAGCCAGGCGCTTGTAACCATCAGGCGGCGACGAGCTCCTGTTCACGGTCCGGCGTTTTGACCTCGGGCTTCTTGTTCGGCAGCGAGAGCCGGAAGACCTTGCGCCACGCGGAGAACACCTGTTTGGGCAGCGGTCCGGTGACGTACTCCAGCTCGTACTTCTCGAACAGCGCGCGCACCTTCACCGCGACCTCGGCGTACCGGTTGCTCGGCAGGTCCGGGAACAGGTGGTGCTCGATCTGGTGCGACAGGTTGCCGGTCATGAAGTGCATGGCCCTGCTGCCGCTGATGTTCGCCGAGCCCATCATCTGGCGCAGGTACCACTGGCCGCGGGTCTCGCCGTCGATGGACCGGCGCTCGAAGACCTGTACGCCCTCGGGGAAGTGCCCGCACATGATCACCGAGTGGGACCAGATGTTGCGGACCAGGTTCGCGGTGAACGTTGCGGCGAGCGTGGTGAGGAACGAGGGGCCCGACAGCATCGGGTGGAGCACGTAGTCCTTGAGCACCTGCTTGCGGATCTTGCGGCCCACAGCCTTGGCTCGGGCGCGGAACTCCGGGTTGTTGCGGCGGCGCTTGTGCAGGTTCTTGCCGAGCTCCAGGTCGTACGCTGCGATGCCGTACTCGAAGAAGCAGGCGTTGACGAAGTTCCACAGCGGCTGGCCGAGGTGGAACGGGTGCCACTTCTGGTCCTCGTCGACGCGCATGATGCCGTAGCCGAGGTCGTTGTCCTTGCCGATCACGTTGGTGTACGTGTGGTGGAGCTCGTTGTGGGAGTGCTTCCACTGGTCGGCCGGCGAGACGTGATCCCACTCCCAGGTCGTGGAGTGGATCTTCGGGTCTCGCATCCAGTCCCACTGGCCGTGCAGGATGTTGTGGCCGATCTCCATGTTGTCCATGATCTTCGCCACGGACAGCCCGGCGGTGCCGAGCAGCCACGCGGGCGGGAACATCGAGAACAGCAGCACGCCCCTGCTGACCAGCTCGAGTTTGCGCTGCGCCGAGATGACCTTGCGGATGTAGGCGGCGTCCTTCTCGCCGCGGCCGGCGATCACCTCGTCACGGATCGCGTCCAGCTCGCGGCCGAGCTCCTCGATCTGCTCCGCCGTCAGGTGGGCGGTGGGGTCGATGGCGGTCAAGGTGCTCCTACCGTTCGATGTCACAGGGGCCCGCCGCGGCGGACACACAGGTCTGGATGAGGACGCCCGGCTCGGCCTCGGTGATCTCGCCGGTGCGCAGGTCGCGGACGGCGCCCGCCTTGAGCGGCGTGACGCAGCCGAAGCAGATGCCCATGCGGCACCCGGACGGCATGAGTACGCCGGCCTCCTCGCCGATGTCCAGCAACGGCGTGGCGCCGTCCGCGTCGACGGTCTTGCCGGTGGCGCTGAACGTGACCTCGCCACCGTCGCCGGCGACGACGATGCCGGGGCGGAAGCGTTCGGTGTGCAGGCACTCTTGGACGCCGTGTTCGCTCCAGTGCTCTTCGGCGGCGTCGAGCAGGCCCGCGGGTCCGCAGGCCCAGGTCTCGCGCTCGGCCCAGTCGGGCACGAGTTCGTCGAGACGGGCGATGTCGAGCATGCCGTCCGTGTCGGTGTGCACCTCGGTGAGCCGCAGCTTCTTGTCCGCGACCAGGTCGTGCAGTTCGTTGCGGAAGATCACGTCTTGCGGCCGTGGCGCGCAGTGGACCATGACGACGTCGTCGAACTCGGTGTCGCGCAGCATGCCCATCACGGGTGTGATGCCGCTGCCGGCCGTCAGGTAGAGCACCTTGGCGGGCGTGGCCTGCGGCAGCACGAAGTCACCGGTCGCCTGGTCGAGCTGGATCAGCGTGCCCGGTTTCGCCCTGCGGACCAGGTGGTTGCTGACCTTGCCGTCCGGGATCGCCTTCACGGTGATCGTGACGCGGCCGTCCTGACGGTTCGTCGGCGAGGTGAGGGAGTAGGCACGCCACAGGCGCACCCCGTCGACGTCGACCCCGATCCGCACGTACTGACCGGCCGTGTGGCCGCGCCAGCCCCGTCCCGGCCTGATCACGATGGTCGCCGCGTCATCCGTCTCGGGGTGCACGGCCTCGATGCGCCCCCGCAGGTCAGCGCCCGCACGCAGTGGGCTGACCAGGTCGAGGTAGTCCGACGGCAGCAGCGGCGTCGTGACCATCTCCAGCAGTTTCCACGCCCTGCTGCGAAGGGCTGCACTCGTCATGACTCCAGCTTGCTGCGTCTCAGGGCGTAAAGTCCTGACCGTAGGACGTGAATCTGGTAGGTGGAATTGTTCGCAGGGAATAAAAACGTGAGTCGTGTCACCCAGAGAGCCAGCGAACTGGCCCTGGATGAGACGACGGTCACCGCACTTCGGGCCGCACTGAAGACCACCGCCGACGAGGTCGTCCAGGCGATCATCGACGAGGTCCCTCCCTACGCCAACGCCCTTTCGGGCAGCATGGGCGGCACCATCCGCCGAGCCGTTCGCACCGCCCTCGGGCATTACCTGGACCTCGCGAGCGGGAACGCCACGGGCGGCGACGGCGGTGACGCGGCCTACGAGCTGGGCCGCGGCGAGGTGCGCGACGGCCGTTCGATGGACGCCCTGCTCAGCGCCTACCGCGTCGGCGCCCGCGTGGCCTGGCGATGCCTGGCAGCGGGCGCCGTGCCCGCAGGTCTGCCCGCCGCCGAGGTCGCCAAGTTCGCCGAGCTGACCTTCGCCTACATCGACGAGCTCTCCGCCGCGAGCGCCGCGGGCCACGCCGACGAACTGGCCGCCCGGGGCAGGGCCCACGAGCGCCACCTGGAACACCTGGCCCGCGACCTCCTCGCCGGCGCGAGCCCGGACGTGCTGCTGGCCTCTGCTCAACGGGCCGGATGGCAGCCTCCGGTTACGCTGACGGCGGTCCTGCTGCCTGCCGCCCAGGCCCGGCCTGCCTACCGCGCGCTCGACCCGAGCACCCTCGTCCTCGACGATCTGCCGGACGCCACCGGTGTGCTGCTCGTCCCCGATTCCGACCGATCACATCTCTTGCGGCAGCTGACCGACCGCACCGCCGTGGTCGGCCCGGCCCGGCCATGGACTCGTGCGTCCGCCTCGTACGCACGAGCCGTACGCGCGCGCTCCCTCTCCTCTGATATCCGCGACACCGAGGACCACCTGCCCGAGCTGGTGCTGAGCGCCGACGTGGACGCGTTCGCAGACCTGCGTGTCCGAGCCCTCGCACCGTTGCGCACCTTGCCTGTCGCTACCGCACGGCGGCTGGAGGAGACGTTGCGGGCGTGGCTGCTGCACCAGGGCAGGCGGGACGAGGTGGCGGCGGCGCTGTTCGTCCATCCCCAGACAGTCCGGTACCGGATGTCGCAGCTGCGGGAGCTGTTTCCGGATCTCGCATCGCCACACCGGGTCCTTGAACTGACGCTGGCGGTCGGTCTTCGGGCCGGTTGACGCGTACTTCGACCGTCCACGAACTCCCGGCGGATCCCGGCATCGTGCTCGGTGTCCACCTGGACGTCCTTGCAGCAGTCCGGTGCCAGTACCGTCAACGGCAGCCCGTCCCGCCAGGGCGGCACCGTCGAGCCCGGCACCGGCACCGGTGAGCAGGCCGTTTCCAGCTCCGCCTCGGTCACGGCAGTCGTTCCGGTGGCGGACACAGCCAGGGCCTGGACCAACTCCTCCCGCGCGATCACTCGCCGGTCCAGCTCGATCTCCGCGGCCTCCAACACCTCAGCCAACCGCGCCGCTTCCTCCCGCAGACCCTCCACCCGCACGCGGGCAGCCCCTCCAGCATTCCCAGCACCGACACCACCGTGCACCCCTCGTCATGAAGCGCACACAAGACGCCGGATGCCTCCCTCACCCTGAGCGAAACCATGCCTGAACAGCGGAAATCAAGGGATCACGTTCGGTTGAGATACAGCTTCTTAGCTTGGCGTTTATCCTCGGCGGGCTTGGTGTTCCTTGATTGACTCGGCGCGTTTGAGCGTCTTGCCGACGTCGTGGTGCCTGGCCCGGTGTTTG
>NZ_JBIATN010000041.1:0-52382 GCF_042891825.1 Streptomyces sp. NPDC001852 | reverse complement strand
ACGCTCAGGTTCATCAAGAGCGTGCAGGACACGAACGTGACCAGAATCTCGTCGATCATCCTCCCGAGCGGCGGGCACAACTTCAACACCTGGCGACGGGAGATCCCGCCCACGCTCCAGTGGCTCAGCTCGCGACTGGTCGCCCACTGAAACCCCTGCGGTGCGTGACCCCGGGTGAAGCCGGTGATGTGGCCGGGTTTTTACGGGGCGGGGGTCCACGATTCGCCTACGCGCGGTAAGTTTCTGGCCATGCCACGTGGACGCCACCGCCATTCACCGCCTCTGCACCGGCTGTTGCCTCCGTCGGCGATCGCCGGTGTCTCCGCCGCCTGCGCGCTGGCTCCCTGGGTGTTCTCCGAGACCATGGTGCTGCGCGCGCTGGCGGCAGCCGCCGCGGCGACGGCGGTCGTCGGCGCGGTCGTGATGCGCCGCTGGGACACACAGGCGGGCAGGCAGGTCGCCGAGCTCACACGCGCGCGTGCCGGCGACGAGTGGCGGTACGAAGAGCGGGTCGCCGAACTGGAGACCGACCTGGAGGAGTCGCGCGAGCTGCGTACGAAGCTGGAGCAGCGGCTGCGCGCCAAGCGCGCGGAGCTGGCCGGCCTGCGCAACGAGCACGCCGCCCTGCTGCGCCGGTACGCCACGGCGGAGACCGAGCGCGCGAGCGCCCTGGAGGGGCGCCGGCTGCTGGAGCTCGAGGCGGCCGTGCCCTCGCCCGCACTGCCGCCCGCGCGCCGCGCCGAGCCGGACCTGGAGCCGGCCGAGGTGACCGCGGCCGAGGAGCCCGTCGAGGCCGTTGAGGCCGGGGCGGACTCCGGTGACGCGCCGACGGCGTACGCGGTGTTCTCGCCCGAGGGCGCAGGGCTGTACGGGCGGGCCCTGATGGCCCTGGCCCGGTTCGGCGCCGAGGCCTCGGACGACTCCGGGGCGGACGCCGTGGAGACGGCCCCGCCCGCTGCTTCCGAGGCAGTGGATTCCGTGGACACGGCCCCGGAGGCGGCGGCTCCCGAGGCGACCGACCCCGGTGCCGGCGACCCTGGTGCCGACGAGGCCAGGGCCGACACGGGCGCCGTGCCGACGGGCAGGGCCGATGTCCGCGCCGATGTCCGCGAGTCCGACGCGGCCGGGGCCGAATCCGTCGCGCAGGGGGAACGCGCCATCGAAGGCGCCCGGGAAGAGGCGGCGGACGGGGTGACGCACGGCGTCGCTGCCGCCGCGAGCGAGAGCGGCGCGCCGGCCGGCCAGGAGGACGAGGCGCAGGGGCAGCCCGAGGCGGCCGGCGGGCACACGCGCGCGGCCGCCACCCCCATGGCACCGGCCGAGCCCGCCCAGCCCGTGGGCCTGCCGCCCGCCGGGCACTTCACGGTGCCGACCGCGGTGGCCGTCGTACCGGCCGCGCCCGCGCGGCGCCCGGTGGTCGAGGGCGGTTTCGACTTCTTCGGCACCCAGAAGGGCGCACCCGAGACCGCGCTGGACTCCGTGCAGAACGAGGATCTCGCCGACGTCGTCGGCCAGGAGGCCCTCGCCGTGCACAAGGCGGAGACCGAGGCCGGGTTCAAGGACGCCGACGCACGCTCGGACGGTGTCGGCCAGGTCATCGACCTGACCGCGCACGACGAGACCGAACAGATCGACATCCAGGGGCTGCGCACCGCGGCTTCCTGAGGCCGCACCAGGCACCAGGCACCGGGCCCGGCTTCCCGCGAGGGGAGCCGGGCCCGCTGTCATCCGGTCATCCAGCGGTCGGGGCGGGCGTCCCGGCGGCCCGTACGGGACCGCTCCGCCTGGGCGTGCAGGAGCCGCGCGGCCTCCTGGGCGTCCCGCAGCCGGGCTGTCACGGTCTTGTCGGCACCGGTGTCCACATGGATGTCGGCGAGCCGCCAGAGGCGCCGCCAGGGCCCCTGGCTCAGCCGCACGCTCTGCACCTTGGCGTGCGGGACCAGCGAGAGCCGGCGCCGCAGCAGCCCGTGCCGGGTGGTGAACACCGCGCCGGTGACCGCGAGGCCGTGGCCGCGCCACCACACCGGCACGCACCAGCGGGCCCGCAGCGGCGGCCGTGACAGCTCCTGAGGCACCGTCACGCCGGGCAGCACGCGGGCGACGACCGACTCGGCGATCGCGCGCGGGGCGACCGGTACCAGCACCGAGTTCGCGGACCCGGCCACGTCCAGTTCCACCCGCACCCAGCCGAGCCGCCGCCACAGCAGCGGCTCCACGATCCGTACGGTCTGCACCCGGCCGGGCGGGACCGTCTCGTGCGTGCGGTCGAGCAGCCCGTGATCGATGCGCAGCCCGTCCGGTGACTCGCCCACCCTCCAGTCGAACTCGCCGGCGAACCGTCCCGCGCTCCTCGCGCCGGCCGCGCCGAACAGCGGCAGGGCGGTCGCGAGGACCGTCCACAGGTTGTGGGTGGTGAGCCACAGCACGGTCGGTACGACGAGCGCGGCGCACAGCGAGCCCCAGGTGGCGCCCGTCAGCGCCAGGGAGAGCGCGAGCGCGCGAGGCGGCACGCGCAGCAACTCGCGCGCCGGTGCCTCGCCGACTTCGCGCGCCGTCTCGGGCGCGAAACCCGCCGCGCGCGCCAGCAGCTGCGCGCGCAGGGCGCGAGCCTCCTGCTCGCCGAGGAAGGCCAGCTCGTCCTTCTTGTCGGCGCCGACGACGTCGATCCGCAGCTTGGCGACGCCCGCCACGCGCGCGAGGAGGGGACGGGAGACGTCCACGGCCTGGATGCGCTCCAGCCGGATGTGCGCGGTGCGCCGGAACAACAGGCCGGTCCGGATGCGCAGTTCGGAGTCGGTGACCGCGAAGTGCGTGAACCACCAGGACAGGAAGCCGTAGAGGCCGGCCACCGGCACCAGCACCGCGAGCCCCAGCAGGAGCATGGTCCCGGTCAGCCGCGCCAGCTGCTCCTGCGCGCTGTTCGGGTCGTGCGCCGCCCATCCGGCGAGTACGGCGATCGGCGCCCACGCCCGGCGGAACGGCGTGACGGGGTGCAGCCGGCGCTCGGGGACCGTGGGGGGCGCGGATGCGCCCGCGTCGAGATCCGGGGGCGTCACAGGCCCGCCGATCGCGCCTCGCCCAGCTCGGTGAGCCGGTCGCGCAGCCGTTCGGCCTCGGCCGGGTCCAGGCCGGGGATGGTGGCGTCGGTCGCGGCGGCCGCTGTGTGCAGCTGCACGGTGGCCAGCCCGAAGCGCCGCTCGACGGGCCCGGAGGTGACCTCCACCAGCTGCATCCGCCCGTACGGCACCACCGTCTCCTCGCGCCACAGGACGCCGCGGCTGATCAGCAGGTCGTCCGCGCGCTCGGCGTACCGCCACGAGCGCCAGTTGCGCCCCACGAGCCGCCAGCACCACGCGGCGCAGGCCGCGGGCACCAGGGCGAAGGCGGCCCACGCGGCCCCCACGAGCAGGCCCAGCAGCAGCCCGACGGCGATGGCGAGCACCGCCGTCCACAGCACCACGAACAGCCGGCGCAACCGCATCAGAGCGGGCTGCAGCCCCCGCCACACCAGCTCGGCCCCCGGTATCCCGGTCTTCTCCGGGCTCCCCGTTTCCATGGGGCCAGCGTACGTAGGGGAAACTGGGGCCATGACTCCTACGACGGAGACCACGGTCGGGATCGGCGGCGCCGCGGAAAGCACCGACATGGTGCTCAACATCGGGCCCCAGCACCCGTCCACGCACGGCGTGCTGCGGCTCAGGCTGGTGCTGGACGGGGAGCGCATCGTGCGCGCGGAGCCGGTGATCGGCTATATGCACCGCGGCGCCGAGAAGCTCTTCGAGGCGCGCGACTACCGCCAGATCATCGTGCTCGCCAACCGCCACGACTGGCTGTCGGCGTTCTCGAACGAGCTGGGCGTGGTCCTCGCCGTGGAGCGGATGCTCGGCATGGAGGTGCCCGAGCGGGCGGTGTGGATGCGCACGCTGCTCGCCGAGCTGAACAGGGTGCTGAACCACCTGATGTTCCTCGGCTCCTACCCGCTGGAGCTGGGTGGCATCACCCCCGTGTTCTACGCGTTCCGGGAGCGCGAGGTGCTCCAGAACGTCATGGAGGAGATCTCCGGCGGGCGCATGCACTACATGTTCAACCGCGTCGGCGGCCTCAAGGAGGACCTGCCGGCCGGGTGGAGCGCACGCGCGCGTGCCGCCGTCGCCGACGTGCGCTCGCGCATGGACGTCTTCGACGACCTGGTGCTCGGCAACGAGATCTTCCGGGGGCGTACGCGCTCAGTGGGCGCGCTGACCCCGCAGACCGTCCACGCCTACGGCGTCAGCGGGCCCATCGCGCGCGCCTCGGGCGTCGACTTCGACCTGCGCCGCGACGAGCCGTACCTGGCGTACGGCGACCTCCAGGACACCCTGAAGGTCGTCACCCGGACCGAGGGCGACTGCCTCGCCCGCTTCGAGGTTCTGCTGGCGCAGACCCACAACGCGCTCGACCTCGCCGACGCCTGCCTGGACCGGCTCGCCGAGCTGCCGCCCGGGCCGATCAACCAGCGGCTGCCGAAGGTGCTGAAGGCTCCCGAGGGGCACACGTACGCGTGGACCGAGAACCCGCTCGGCATCAACGGCTACTACCTGGTCAGCAAGGGTGAGAAGACGCCGTACCGGCTGAAGCTGCGCTCTGCCTCGTACAACAACATCCAGGCGCTGACCGAGCTGCTGCCGGGGACGCTGGTGGCGGACATGGTGGCGATCCTGGGCTCGATGTTCTTCGTGGTCGGCGACATCGACAAGTAGGGCGGTCCGGGGCGCGGGAGACCGGTTCAGGCGAGTGGGTCCGGAATTCCAACCGGCTGGACCAGCCAGCCGAAGTCGCCGAGGCCACCCTGGGTGGTGAGTTCGGCGGCCTCCCCGGCGCTCGAAAGGGCGCGCACATAGGCCGTGGGGTCCGTGGAGGCCAGCGCGAGCGGAGGGCGTGCGCCGGTGAGGTCCAGGGCGCGCAGAGCGGCGCGCTGCGTGAGGAGGCGCGCGGGGGGCAGTGTGCGCGCTCCGCGGGAAGGCTCCTGCGCCATCCCGGAGGGCGTACCTGCTGGACTCTGGGGCGCGCCGGAGGCCGTACCCGGCGTGTCGCGAGGCATGCGCGCCGTCTCCCCGAACGTGAGCGCGCTCTCCCCGAGCCTGTGCGCGCTCTCCCCGGGCTTGTGCGCCGTGGCAGCCGCTGCGCACGCGTCCAGTGCGACGTGCGCCGTGATGTCGCACGACCCGTCCGGTACGGGTGCCGTCTCGCGCCCCTCCCGGAAGCCGGTGAGCGTCCCGAACGGGGGGCGCGTGTCGACGGTGTGCGCGTAGTCCACGGCCACCGCGAGCCCGCGCGCCACCCGGGCCACCGCCCACGCCCACGCCAGGTCCCGGGGGAGCCCGATCTCCGCGCGCAGCCCTTCCTCGGCCGGCAACGGCCACCACCGGGCGAGCCAGTCCGCCTCCGCGCCGGTCACCGCTTCCCCCAGCCGCTCGGTGCCGTCGTCGGCGACGAGCACCAGCCGGGCCACGCCCGCGGCGTCGACCTCGGCCACGTCCACGGGCACGTTGTCCAGCCACTCGTTGGCGAACAGCAGCCCCGTGACGGTGGCCGGGGGCGTGTCCAGCCAGGTGATGCGTGCGTCCAGTCCGGCAGGGCGGTCGGCGAGCTCGACGGCGTACCCACGCACGCGTGCCGCCACATCGGCCGGCAGCGCGGCCAGCACCCCGGTGACCAGTTCACCCCGCCCCGCGCCCATGTCGACGAAGTCCAGCACCGGCGGCCGTCCCAGCGCCTCGTCGACCCGGCACAGCAGCCGGGACACGGCCTGCGCGAACAGCGGGGAGGCGTGTACGGACGTACGGAAGTGGCCGGCCGGGCCCTCCGGACGGCGGTAGAAGCCCTCGGGCCCGTAGAGCGCTGCCTCGGCCGCCGCACGCCAGCCGCGCCGGCCGCGCCGGGCGCCTCCCTCGCCGGGGCGCCGTCCCGCTCCCCGTGCCGTCTCATCCGTCACCGGAACAGACTAGGCACACAGATGATCACTTCCTCCACCTTGCGGAGTACGCGCCCCGGGCGCGGATCGGCCCTCCGGTTGACCCCCGCACGCATCCGGTTTCCCTACTCTGGGTTACGTGCAGCGCCTCTACGACTTCCTCCGCCGCCACCCGACCGGGGTCGACGCCTTCTGGGCCGTCGTCCTGTTCGGGCTGTCCGGAATGGTCGTGGTGAGCACGAGCGAGCGGCCCGGGACCCACCACGTGTCGCTCGCCGCGGGGATGGCCGTGTCCGCCGTCCTGTGCGTCGTCGTCGCGTTGCGTCGCCGCTTCCCGGAGCCGATGGTGCTGGTCGCCCTCGCGACGGGGCTGGTCCAGCTGGTGCTGGACGTCGAGACGACCGTCGCCGACTTCGCGCTGCTGGTGATCACGTACACGGTGGCGGCGGTCGGCGCGCGCTGGGCCTCCCGACTCGCGCTCGCCGCCAGCCTCGTCGCAGCGACCCTCGCGCAGCTTCGCTGGCCGGCCGGGCACACCGGCTTTCCGGGTCAGATCGCCATCGTCGTCTTCCAGACGGTGCCCTTCGCGCTCGCCTGGGTGCTCGGTGACTCCATGCGCACCCGCCGCGCCTACTTCGCCCAGCTGGAGGAGCGCGCGGCCCGCCTGGAGAAGGAGCGCGAGGCGCAGTCCAAGGTCGCGGTGGCCGCCGAGCGCGCGCGTATCGCGCGCGAGCTGCACGATGTCGTGGCGCACAACGTGTCGGTGATGGTGGTGCAGGCCGACGGCGCCGCCTATGTCCTCGACGCCGCCCCCGACCAGGCCAAGAAGGCCCTGGAGACGATCTCCTCCACCGGCCGGCAGGCGCTCGCCGAGATGCGCCGCCTGCTGGGCGTGCTGCGCACCGGGGAGCACCGGGAGAGCGGGGAGTACGTCCCGCAGCCCGACGTCGAACAGATCGACGAGCTGATCGAGCAGTGCCGCAGCTCCGGCCTCCCGATCGACTTCAAGGTCGAGGGCACCCCGCGTCCGCTGCCGAGCGGCGTGGAGCTGACCGCGTACCGGATCGTGCAGGAGGCGCTCACCAACACCCGCAAGCACGGCGGGCCCAACGCGGGCGCGAGCGTCCGGCTGGTCTACTTCGACGACGGGCTCGGCCTGCTCGTCGAGGACGACGGCAAGGGCGCGCCGCACGAGCTGTACGAGGAGGGCGGCGCCGACGGTCAGGGGCACGGTCTGATCGGCATGCGCGAACGGGTCGGCATGGTCGGCGGCACCCTGGACGCGGGCCCGCGCCCGGGCGGAGGATTCCGCATCAGCGCCCTGCTCCCGCTCAAACCGGCGCACTGACGCAGCCGTGCGCCCCCTGTTGACACCTGTAACACCCTCGCCCTGAAGCAGCCCCCCGACGAAAGAGGCCCGATGACGATCCGCGTGATGCTCGTCGACGACCAGGTGCTGCTGCGCACCGGGTTCCGGATGGTGCTCGCCGCCCAGCCGGACATGGAGGTCGTGGCGGAGGCGGGCGACGGTGTCGAGGCCCTGCAGGTGCTGCGGGACACGCCCGTCGACGTCGTCCTGATGGACGTCCGCATGCCCAAGCTGGACGGCGTGGAGGCCACCCGGCGGATCTGCGCGGAGCCCGATCCGCCCAAGGTGCTGATCCTGACCACCTTCGACCTGGACGAGTACGCCTTCTCCGGGCTGAAGGCGGGCGCCTCCGGCTTCATGCTCAAGGACGTGCCGCCCGGTGACCTGCTGGGCGCGATCAGGGCCGTGCACAGTGGTGACGCGGTCGTGGCGCCGTCCACCACCCGGCGCCTGCTGGACCGTTTCGCGCCGATGCTGCCGTCCACCGGCAAGGAGCCGCAGCACAAGGAGCTGGAGCGGCTCACCGACCGGGAGCGCGAGGTGATGGTGCTGGTCGCCCAGGGCCTGTCCAACGGGGAGATCGCGGCCCGGCTGGTGCTGAGCGAGGCGACGGTGAAGACCCATGTGGGCCGCATCCTGACCAAGCTCGGCCTGCGCGACCGGGTGCAGGTCGTAGTGCTCGCCTACGAGACGGGGCTGGTACGGGCGGGCGGCCACGGCTGAGACGGCCCTGCCGGGGTTCCTGCGCGGTCAGGGCTGAGGCCGGCTCTGGCGGCGGGCGCCGACGCGTGCCCGATGGCCGGCGATCCGGCCCTGTCCGGCGGCTGCGTGGCCACGGGCCGGGGCGGCGGGGGTGCCGACACATCCCCGGCGGTCCGGGACCGGCCCTGTCGGCTGCTCCTGTGGTCATGCCTGGGACGGGTCCTGTCCGCTGCTCGCTCCTTCGGGCCGTGCCGGGGACTGGTCCCGTCGGCTGCTCCCGCGGTGTGCCTGGGGCCGGCCCTGCCCGCTGCTCCTGCCTCGCGGCCGAGGCCGGGCTGCCCGGACGCCCCCGCGGTCACGGCCGACGCCGCCGTGTCGGGGCAGGTCAGCGCAGGACGCCCTCGATGAAGTCGCTGCCCAGCCGGGCCACCGCCGCCAGGTCCAGCTGGTGCTGGACGTACCGGCCCCGGCGGCAGCCGGTGATCAGGCCCGCCTTCTTCAGCACCGCCAGGTGCCGGGATATCTCGGGCGCCGACATGCCGTGCGCGTCGGCCAGTTCGCTCGTGGTGTGCGGGGCGCGCGCCAGATGCCGGCACAGCCGCATCCGCACCGGGTGGGCCAGCGCCTCCATGCGGCGGGTCAGCTGCTCGACGGACGGGGCCTGTGGGCGGGAGCCGCTGGCCGGGTAGGTGATCGAGGGCTGCCAGCCGTACCGGTGCAGGACCATCAGGTGCGGCCGGCCGAGGCTGGTCGGGACGAGGACCAGGCCGCCGTCGCCGGTCGCGGTGCGGCCCACCAGGAGCTTGTCGACCGTGATGAGCGCGGCCTCCTCGTCCAGCGAGACGGCTCCGGAGAGGGCGGCGAGCGCCTCCCCGAGACCCTTGCGGCGCAGCAGTTCGGTCTTGTGCCGGGCGTCGGCGGCGAGCTGGGGCTGGAGGCGGGCCCAGGTGTCGGCGAAGAACGCCTCGTCGCAGTCGAGCATCAGCTCCCGGAACCAGGCGCGGACGGCCGGCGGGTCGTCCAGCAGCCGACGTGTGAACCGCTCCTGCACGGCACCGCGCGCGGCGGCCAGTTCCAGGGAGCGGCGGCGCAGCTCCGGGTCCCCGAGCGGGCCGGGTTCCCGGACGTCGTAGCGCAACTGGCAGGTGAACTCCAGGGCGGCGGTGACGAACTGGTCGTCCGTCAGTTTGTCCAGCTGGTCCAGTTCCTCGGCGAGGGTGGCGCCGGGGAGCGCGCGGCCGCCGGGGAGGCCCGCGAACGGGGCGAAGACGTCCGAGAACGTCGTACGCCACAGGAAGTCGGCCTCGCACAGCCGGTCGGCCAGGCAGGGGTCCAGCCGGGAGGAGACGGCGGTCGCCCAGCCCTGGAGGCCGGGGTGGTGGCCGGGCTCGCTGAGGGCGTGCAGGGCCATCCCCAGCTCGGCCAGGGGAGAGGGCACGACGGAGATCCGCTCCTCCGGCAGTCCGGTGATGTCGATGGTCACGCTCATGCCCTCCATCGTGCACCCGGCCACCGACAGTGCCGCCGTGGATTGACGGCAGCCGTCAATCCACGGGACAGCCGCCCCGGCCGGGAGCAGGCTGGAGGCACCGGGGCAGCCGCGGAGCCCGACCGGACACCCGTCCGTCACCGACCAGTTCACGTCCCGAGAAGGCGATCCGCCATGAGCATCACCCAGCAGTACCTCCTGGACAGCTACCGCGCCCGCGTCCTCGGCGAAGCGGAGCCGCCCGCGCCCGGCCGGCACGACGCCGAGCTGGTGCGCGAACTGCGCGACCACCGGCGCTTCCACGCGGTCATCGCCGGGCGCCCGGCGCGGGGGCGCGTGTGGTACACCCTGCGCCGGTGGCTGCGCCCGCGCGCGCTGTGATCATCCCGTGGGCAGGCGCTCGACAAAGCCGGCGACGGCCGCCCGTACGTCGTCCGCCGTCCACTCCAGGCCCGGCGAGCGCACGGCGACCTCGCTGAAGGACAGCCCGGGCCCGCCGCGGTCCCAGGGCACGGCGAAGAGGTACGTCCCCGTCTCCTCGGCCTGGCGCACCGCCGTCTCCGTCAGGACGTCCGCGTCGTAGGGCAGCCAGACCTGGAAGTCGTGGGTGTGCGGTTCCTCGGGATGCACGCGCGCCCACGGGATGCCTGCCGCGGCGAAACCCTCGCGCAGCGCGGCGGCGACCACGCGCGCGTGCCTCACGTAGTCCGGCAGCCGGGGCAGCTCGCGCTCCAGGCCGGCGAGCGCCGACAGCGCGGTGGGGAACTGCTGGAAGACCATGCCGCCGTACCGGTGCCGCCACGTCTTCGCCTCGTCCACGAGGGTCTTCGGGCCGGCCAGCGCGGCGCCGCCGAAGCCGTCGAGGGACTTGTAGAACGACACATAGACGCTGTCCGCCAGGCCCGCGATCTCCTCCAGCGGCCGGCCGAAGTGGACCGTCGACTCCCACAGGCGCGCGCCGTCCAAGTGCACCACCGCGTCGCGCTCCCGCGCGGCCTCGACGACCTCGGTCAGCTCCTCCCAGGTGGGCAGCACGAAACCGGCGTCCCTCAGGGGCAGTTCCAGCATCAGCGCGCCGAAGGGTTCGTCGAAGTCGCGTATCTCGGCGGCGGTGGGCAGCCGGGGCTCACTGGTCACGCGCACCGGGCGCAACCCACTGACCTCGCTGAACGCATGCCGCTCGTGCACCTCCGGGTGGGCCAGGGCGTGCAGGGCGACCGTGGGGTTGCCGGTGCGGCCCGCCCAGCAGCGCAGGGCCACCTGCTGGGCCATCGTGCCGGTCGGGAAGAACGCCGCGGCCTGAGTGCCGAGCAGGGCCGCGACCCGCTGCTCCAGGTCCGCGACGATCCCGTTGCCGTAGATGTCCACGGGCTGGTCCAGGTCGTACACCTCGGGTGCCGCTTCCTGGAGGTGTGCCAGCCGCTCCCGGATCGTGCGCCGGTGGCCCGGGCGCGACAGCACGCGCTCCGCCTTCGCGAGGGCGACCCGGCGCCGCTCCCGCATCCGTTCCTGCTCGGACTGCTCGGATCGATCGGACTGCTCCGCTCGATCGGACTGCTCCGCCTGCCGCTGTTCGTCCCGTTCCGCCGTATCGGTCATGCACGGATCATGCCGCGCGGGAGCCCGGGCGAGCAGCCGTATTGAGCGCCGGTACGCGTCTGACGCCGCGCGGGGCACAGGCGCGGCCGACGCACGGGTTGGACACGTGGCTGCGGGGCGTACACGTGGCGTAACCCACAGCCTGTGGACAACCAATCGGCCCCGGACCGAGATAGCGTTAACATGACGAGAAATCGTCCGGTACCCAGAGCGGACTGGAACGGGAAGGCCGCCGTCGCGTGAGTACAGTCCACCAGCAAGACCTCAAGGACCGCCCTGCGCGGCTCACCGTCGGCGTCGTCGGCGCCGGCCGCGTGGGCCCCGCGCTCGCCGCGTCCCTGCAGCTCGCCGGGCACCGCCCGGTGGCCGTCTCCGGTGTCTCCGACGCCTCCCGGCGACGCGCCGAGACCATGCTCCCGGACGTGCCGCTGGTGCCGCCCGCCGAGGTCCTGCGGCGCGCCGACCTGGTGCTGCTCACCGTCCCCGACGACGTCCTGCCCGGACTGGTCGCCGGTCTCGCCGAGACCGGCGCGGTACGGCCCGGCCAGCTGCTCGTGCACACATCCGGCCGGTACGGCGCACGGGTCCTCGACCCGGCCCTGCGCGCGGGCGCGCTGCCGATGGCGCTGCACCCCGCGATGACCTTCACCGGCACCCCCGTGGACGTCCAGCGGCTCGCCGGCTGCTCCTTCGGCGTCACCGCGCCCGAGGAACTGCGCCTGGCCGCCCAGGCCCTCGTCATCGAGATGGGCGGCGAGCCCGAGTGGATCAGCGAGCAGAACCGCGCGCTCTACCACGCGGCCCTCGCGCTCGGCGCCAACCACCTGGTGACCCTGGTCGCCCAGTCCATGGAGCTGCTGCGCACCGCCGGCGTCGAGGCGCCCGACCGGATGCTCGGCCCGCTGCTCGGCGCCGCCCTGGACAACGCGCTGCGCTCCGGCGACGCGGCGCTCACCGGGCCCGTCGCGCGCGGCGACGCCGGCACGGTCGCCGCCCACATCACCGAGTTGCGCAGGCACGCCCCGCAGACCGTCGCGGGCTACGTCGCGATGGCCCGCGCGACCGCCGACCGGGCGCTGGCGCACGGCCTGCTGAAGCCCGAACTCGCCGAGGACCTGCTCGGCGTGCTGGCCGACGGCGCGGGCGGCACGCACGGCAGCACCGGCCCAGGCACCACCGGCACCGAGGGGAACGACCGATGACCACCGCCCTGCTGAGCACCGCCGACGAGCTCCACGCGCGCGTGCGCCGCGGCCGCCGCGCCGTCGTGATGACCATGGGCGCCCTGCACGACGGCCACGCCACCCTGGTCCGCACCGCGCGCGAGATCGCCGGACCGGACGGCGAGGTCGTCGTCACCGTCTTCGTCAACCCGCTGCAGTTCGGCGCCGGCGAGGACCTGGACCGCTACCCGCGCACCCTCGACGCCGACCTGAAGATCGCCGAACAGGCCGGTGCGGACGCCGTGTTCGCGCCCTCCGTGGACGAGGTCTACCCCGGCGGCGCCCCCCAGGTCCGGATCACCGCCGGCCCCATGGGCGAACGCCTGGAGGGCGCCTCGCGGCCCGGCCACTTCGACGGCATGCTGACCGTCGTCGCCAAGCTGCTCCACCTCACCCGTCCCGACGTGGCCCTGTACGGCCAGAAGGACGCCCAGCAGCTGGCCCTGATCCGGCGCATGGTCCGGGACCTGAACTTCGGCGTCGAGATCGTCGGCGTACCGACCGTGCGCGAGGAGGACGGGCTCGCCCTGTCCAGCCGCAACCGCTACCTCTCGCCCGACGAGCGCCGTACCGCGCTCTCGCTGTCCCGCGCGCTGTTCGCGGGCCGTGACCGGCACGCCGCGCAGGAGGCGCTGCGCGCGCGTGCCCGCGAAGTGCCCTCCACGCACGCGCGTGCCGAGGCGCTGAGTGCCCTCGGGGAGTCCCGGGCGGCCGCCGACGCGCACGCGGTCGCCACGGCCTCCCCGGGCGGCCCGGTGGCCGTCCGCGCGGCCGCGCGCCAGGTGCTGGACGAGGCCGCCCGGCTCGTTCCGCCGCTCGAACTGGACTACCTCGCGCTCGTCGACCCGTCCGACTTCACCGAGATCGGCGCCGACTTCACCGGCGAGGCCGTCCTCGCCGTCGCCGCCCGGGTCGGGACGACCCGGCTGATCGACAACCTCCCCTTGACCTTTGGAGCCGCCTCGTGACCAGCACAGGCACCAGCACTGGCATACGACTGCACGCGCCCGCCCCCGGCTGGGCCATCTCCGCGGACGTGGTCGTCGTCGGCTCCGGCGTGGCAGGCCTGACCGCGGCCCTGCGCTGCCAGGCCGCGGGCCTGACGACGGTGGTGGTCACCAAGGCCCGCCTGGACGACGGCTCCACGCGGTGGGCCCAGGGCGGCATCGCCGCCGCGCTCGGCGAGGGCGACACGCCCGAGCAGCACCTGGACGACACCCTCGTGGCCGGCGCGGGCCTGTGCGACGAGGAGGCCGTACGGATCCTCGTCACCGAGGGCCCCGACGCCGTACGGCGGCTGATCTCCACCGGCGCCCACTTCGACACCGACGACGAGGGCGACATCCACCTCACCCGCGAGGGCGGCCACCACCGGCGCCGGATCGCGCACGCGGGCGGCGACGCGACCGGCGCGGAGGTCTCCCGGGCGCTGGTGGAGGCGGTACGCGCGCGTGGGCTGCACACCATCGAGAACGCGCTCGTGCTGGACCTGCTGACCGACGCCGACGGCCGTACGGCGGGCGTCACGCTGCACGTGATGGGCGAGGGCCAGCACGACGGCGTGGGCGCCGTGCACGCCCCCGCGGTGGTTCTCGCGACCGGCGGCATGGGCCAGGTGTTCTCCGCGACCACCAACCCGTCGGTGTCGACCGGCGACGGCGTGGCGCTGGCGCTGCGCGCGGGCGCCGAGGTCAGCGACCTGGAGTTCGTGCAGTTCCACCCGACCGTGCTGTTCCTCGGCCCGGAGGCCGAGGGACAGCAGCCGCTGGTCTCCGAGGCGGTGCGCGGCGAGGGCGCCCACCTGGTCGACGCCGACGGCGTGCGCTTCATGGTCGGGCAGCACGAGCTGGCCGAGCTGGCACCCCGGGACATCGTCGCCAAGGGCATCCTGCGGCGGATGCTGGAGCAGGGCGCCGAGCACATGTACCTCGACGCCCGGCACTTCGGCGCCGAGATGTGGGAGCACCGCTTCCCGACCATCACGGCCGCCTGCCGCGCCAACGGCATCGACCCGGTCACCGACTTTATCCCGATCGCCCCGGCCGCCCACTACGCCTCCGGCGGCGTGCGCACCGACGCCCGGGGCCGTACGACCGTCCCCGGCCTGTACGCGTGCGGCGAGGTCGCCTGCACCGGCGTCCACGGTGCCAACCGGCTCGCCTCCAACAGCCTCCTCGAAGGCCTCGTCTATGCCGAGCGGATCGCCGCCGACATCGCCGCCGCGCGAGCGGACAACGGCCTCCACGCGCGCGTGCCCGCACCCGTCGAGCACCCCGAGACGCCCGCGCACCCGCTGCTCGCCCCCGAGACCCGGTTCGCCATCCAGCGGATCATGACCGAGGGCGCGGGCGTGCTGCGCTCGGAGGAGTCCCTGGCGAAGGCCGCCGAACAGCTCCACCAGCTGCACAGCGAGGCCCGCGGCGCGCTGGACGAGAACGGCAAGACCGCCGAGCCCGGTGTCGACACCTGGGAGGCCACCAACCTCCTGTGCGTCGCCCGCGTCCTGGTCGCCGCCGCGCGGCTGCGCGAGGAGACCCGCGGCTGCCACTGGCGCGAGGACCGCGCCGAGCGCGACGACACCCACTGGCGGCGGCACATCGTCGTACGGCTGAACCCGGACCGGTCGCTGGCCGTGCACACCACCGACACCGCAGACTTCCCCCCTACCCGGTAACACCCAGCGCCTCAGGAGCAGTGACAGACGTGAGCACCGACGACCTTCCTCTCGCCCCGACCGGTGGCTGCGGCGACGGCTGTGCCTGTGGCGCGGACGGCGACGAGGAGTATCTGGAGAGCGGGCTCGACCCCGCGCTCGCCGAGCTGCTGGCCGCCGCCGGACTCGATCCGATCGAGGTCGAGGACATCGCCAACGTGGCCATCCAGGAGGACCTGGACGGCGGCGTGGACGTGACGACCGTGTCGACCATCCCGGAGGAGGCCACCGCCACCGGCGACTTCACCGCGCGCGAGGCCGGCGTGGTGGCGGGCCTCAGGGTCGCCGAGGCCGTCCTCTCCGTGGTCTGCACGGACGAGTTCGAGGTCGAGCGGCACGTCGAGGACGGCGACCGCGTCGAGGCCGGGCAGAGGCTGCTGTCGGTCACCACGCGCACGCGTGACCTGCTGACGGCCGAGCGCAGCGCGCTGAACATCCTGTGCCGCCTGTCCGGCATCGCGACCGCCACACGCGCGTGGGCGGACGTGCTGGAGGGCACCAAGACGCGCGTGCGCGACACCCGCAAGACGACTCCGGGCCTGCGCTCGCTGGAGAAGTTCGCCGTCCGCTGCGGCGGCGGCGTCAACCACCGCATGTCGCTGTCCGACGCGGCCCTGGTGAAGGACAACCACGTGGTCGCCGCCGGTGGCGTCGCGCAGGCCTTCAAGGCCGTACGGGAGGCCTTCCCGGAGGTGCCGATCGAGGTCGAGGTCGACACCCTGCACCAGCTGCGCGAGGTCGTCGAGGCGGGCGCCGATCTGATCCTGCTGGACAACTTCACGCCCGACGAGTGCGCGGAGGCCGTCGGGATCGTCCGTGGGCGGGCGCTGCTGGAGGCCTCCGGCCGGCTGACGCTCGACATCGCGCGCGTGTACGCCGACACGGGCGTGGACTTCCTGGCCGTCGGCGCGCTCACCCACTCCGCGCCGATCCTCGACATCGGCCTCGACCTGCGCGAGGCGGAGTAACCGCGATGCTCCTCACGATCGACGTCGGCAACACGCACACCGTCCTCGGCCTGTTCGACGGCGAGGACATCGTCGAGCACTGGCGCATCTCCACCGACGCGCGCCGGACGGCGGACGAGCTGGCGGTGCTGCTCCAGGGCCTGATGGGCATGCACCCGCTGCTCGGCGAGGAGCTGGGCGACGGCATCGACGGTATCGCGATCTGCGCGACCGTCCCATCGGTGCTGCACGAACTGCGCGAGGTCACCCGGCGCTACTACGGCGACGTCCCCGCCGTCCTGGTCGAGCCGGGCGTGAAGACGGGCGTGCCGATCCTCACCGACAACCCCAAGGAGGTCGGCGCGGACCGGATCATCAACGCGGTCGCGGCCGTCGAGCTGTACGGCGGCCCGGCGATCGTCGTCGACTTCGGTACGGCGACGACGTTCGACGCGGTCTCCGCGCGCGGGGAGTACGTCGGCGGTGTGATCGCGCCCGGTATCGAGATCTCCGTGGAGGCGCTCGGTGTGAAGGGCGCGCAGCTGCGGAAGATCGAGGTGGCCCGGCCGCGCAGTGTGATCGGCAAGAACACGGTCGAGGCCATGCAGGCCGGCATCGTGTACGGCTTCGCGGGGCAGGTCGACGGGGTCGTCAGCCGGATGGCGCGGGAGCTGGCGGACGACCCGGACGACGTCACCGTGATCGCCACGGGCGGGCTCGCGCCGATGGTGCTGGGGGAGTCCTCGGTGATCGACGAGCACGAGCCGTGGCTGACGCTGATCGGGCTGCGGCTGGTGTACGAGCGGAACGTGTCGCGGCTGTGAGCTGACGGTGCCGTAGCACCGGTCGAGGGAAACAGGGAGCGACACGCACCGAAAAATCATCCTGTTTCGTCACTTTTGTCCGATTAGCGGTAGCGTCGCCGCATGCCCACGCCATACGGATCCCGCGGCGGCATGGCGTTCGGCGTGGAGGAGCTGCGTGTGCTCCGCCGCGCCCTCGCCCTCGCCCTTCACCCCGGCCAAGCGTCCGCCGAGGACGTCCAGGACTGCTTCCGGCTCGCCGAGTCGCTCGACGAGGCGCTGTGCGAGGGGGCGAGACTGCGCGCTTTCCTGGTGGCCGACCTCGGCCGGTACCGGGCGGCGCTGCCGGGTACCGCCGCCGGCTACCTCACCCTCCTGGAGGAGGCGCTGGGGGCCGGGCACCGCCCGACGCCGGACGACCTCGCCGCGCTGCGGGCGTTGCGCGGGAACCGGGTCGCGGCCGCGCTGCTGGACCGTTGCCAGGCGCTGGCCGAGCAGGACGTACGGGCGCGGTTCGCGCAGGGCGCGCGCAAGGTGCCGGCGCCCGCCGTGCCGCCCTCCCGCACCCGCCTGCTGGCCCTTCCCGGCGGTGGGGGAGCGCCCGGGGTGCTGCGGGGCCAGGAGCAGGCCGGGGAGCCGCAGAAGCCCGCCCAGAAGCCCCCGCAGAAGCCCACGCCGAGACCCGCACCGACGCCTGGGGAGCGGCCCGGCACGGAGCCGGGGGCGCCGAAGCGGCCCATTCCGACGCCGGGGGAGGTCTTCCCGCGCCGCAAGCCGGCGCCTCCGGCGAACCCGGCCGAAACCCGCCAACTGGCGGCCGGCTGACCGACCCTGGCCCACGGCCGGGACAGGTTTTCCCACCCGCACCCGCCGTGCAACTGCCGCGGTCGGGTGCGGGCGCGTTCGGCGGGGACGGGGTGTTTGTGTACCCCGTACCTTTCGGGCGGGGGCCCGTGGCTACTCTGGGAGGCATGGACTACGTCTCCGCGCTTGTGCCTCCGGTCGTGATGGCCGTGTTCTTCATCGGTGTGGTCAGGGTGATCGTGAAGACCCAGGGCGGGGCCGCCAAGGCCAAGGAGGACGCGGCCGTCGACGCCGCCCTCGCGCGCGCGGAGAGCGCCCGGCAGGCCTCCGCCGCCGGCGACGCCTGAGCAACCGCCCCTGCGGCTCTCGCCATCGCCATGCGACTTCGAGCCGTACGCCCTTTTTGTTCGCGTTCGTGGGCTTGATGCACGTCCGGCACGCCATTGCCGGGATCTCCCACTATTGTTCTGAGTTGTGCCTCGCCCATTGGGAGAACTCGAAGACGCGGTCATGACGCGGGTGTGGAAGTGGAACCGCCCGGTGACCGTTCGAGAAGTCCTGGAAGACCTCCAGCAGGAACGCTCCATCGCGTACACCACCGTGATGACCGTTTTGGACAATCTCCATCAGAAGGGCTGGGTGCGCCGCGAGGCCGAAGGGCGGGCCTATCGATATGAGGCCGTCTCGACGCGGGCCGCCTACGCCGCCGCCCTCATGAACGACGCCTGGTCGCAGAGCGACAACCCGGCCGCCGCTCTCGTCGCCTTCTTCGGGATGATGAGCGAGGAACAGCGCCAGGCCCTCAGGGACGCCGTACGCATCGTTCAGGGGCCGGAAATCGCGGATAGCATCCCCGATCCCGGCCAAGAGAACCCCGAGCCCGGTGAAGAGAACCCCGGCGCGGCGCAGGACGCCGACGGGCGATAGCGTCCGCTCATGTCTGCAGAGCGCCCCGAAGTCACCGCAAGCGCCATCACGGTCCGGCGCGCCCGGACCAGCGATGTCCCGGCCGTACGCCGCCTCCTGGACGCCTACGCCCGAGACCGCATCCTGCTCGACAAAGCCACGGTCACGCTTTACGAGGACATCCAGGAGTTCTGGGTCGCGGAACGCGACGACAACGCCGAGGTGGTCGGCTGCGGCGCGCTGCACGTCATGTGGGAGGACCTCGCGGAAGTCCGCACTCTCGCGGTGAAGCCCGGCCTCAAGGGCGCCGGCGTCGGCCATCGGCTGCTGGAGAAGCTGCTGCAGACCGCACGCTGGCTCGGTGTTCGCCGGGTTTTCTGTCTGACCTTCGAAGTGGACTTCTTCGGGAAGCACGGCTTCGTGGAGATCGGGGAGACACCGGTCGACACCGATGTGTACACGGAGCTGTTGCGTTCCTATGACGAGGGCGTCGCCGAGTTCCTCGGTCTCGAACGAGTGAAACCGAACACCTTGGGCAACAGCCGGATGCTTCTGCATCTGTGATCGTCATTGCCCCGGTGCCCTATGTCCGAAACGCGCATGTTTCCGGACCGAGGCGCTCCGCCGGTCCTCTACCGGTCCTCTCCCAGGGGTTTGTGTTTTTCCGGCAAAAGCGGTTTGCTTTCCGACGTACTGCAGTACTGCATATAACAGGGGCGGCGAAACGGCGGACGCCGCACACCCCCTTGGCCCTCAACGTTATCGATGAAAGGAAATCCGGTGGCACAGAAGGTTCAGGTCCTTCTTGTCGACGACCTCGACGGCGGCGAGGCGGACGAGACCGTGACGTTCGCGCTGGACGGCAAGACGTACGAGATCGATCTCACGACCACCAATGCGGACAAGCTGCGTGGCCTTCTCGAGCCCTATGTGAAGGGTGGTCGTCGTACCGGTGGCCGCGCTTCGGGCGGACGCGGAAAGGCGCGTGCCGCTTCCGGTGGCAGCCAGGACACCGCGGCGATCCGCGCCTGGGCGAAGGAGAACGGTTACGAGGTCAACGACCGCGGTCGCGTTCCCGCGTCCATTCGCGAGGCCTACGAGAAGGCCAACGGCTGATCCCGCCGGCAGGCGGTCGGCCCTCCCGCGCGCGGGCGCCGCAGCCGGACCCGGTGACACTGTGCTGCCACCGTGTCCACCAGTCGTACGAGATCGGGGGCGCCCTTCCCGCGCCCCATGGCCGGCATCGCCGGCAGCGAGGCCTCGACCTCGCCTCCGGGCCCAGGGGGCCGCAGCCATACGGCGGCCCCCTGTACCGACCCGGCCCGCACGACCCCTTCGCACACGCTCGTCGGCGGGGCCGGCGCCTCCATCGCGCCGCCCGCCCCCAGGACCCGCAGGTCGAGGGTCACGGCGTGCCACTCCAGCCAGTCCAGCAGCCCCGGCAGCTCCTCCGCGCTGCCAGCGGCCACCAGCAGGGCCATCCGGTCGCCCCGAAGGGCCACCGGAGAGGCCGGTGCGAGATGCCGGAGCGCCCCCGCGCCCGCCTCGGCCGGCACGTCCAGGACGTCGAACCGCACGCCGGTGAGCAGCCGCAGCGGCCGTCCGGGCACTGTCGCCCAGCCCAGATCGTTCTCGTACCAGTGACGGACCCGGGCATCCGGACCATCCGGGAGATCACCTGTGTTCGGTACGTCCGGATCCAGGGGGCGACGAGGAAGGGGGACCGTTGAGGCCGTGGGGACCGTGCCAACCATGCCAAGTGCAACCGCCGAAGCATCCGAGGGGTTACGCTGTGTGTCAATTTGATCACGCAGAGCGCCGAAAGAGGGGGCGTGCGGGGGTGCGGGGAGGCGCAAGGTTGTTCGCCCATAGCGGAGGGAACCGGTGCGCGCCGCATGGAGTGTCAGTCCCAGCGGGTAAGACATGCCTAGTGGGAGGGGGCGACACGAAGGCCGGGCCGTCTCACGTTCGCCATCGGCGTACTGGCGATGGGGGTAACTGCCTGGCCTGCGGGAACATCGTCTCGCACCATCGGGTTGGAGCAGATGTCGGCGTCAGGGGTCAGGAGGCCATCGACGGTGTCGGCAGTTGGAATGAGCGGTCCCCGCTTGCGGGACTAAGCTGCGGAAGGACAGGGAGGGGAAGTTCCCCCCACTGCCTGACCGCTCTGAGGAGCGATTAACGATGTTCGAGAGGTTCACCGACCGCGCGCGGCGGGTTGTCGTCCTGGCTCAGGAAGAAGCCCGGATGCTCAACCACAACTACATCGGCACCGAGCACATCCTCCTGGGTCTCATCCACGAGGGCGAAGGTGTCGCCGCTAAGGCCCTGGAGAGCCTCGGCATTTCGCTTGAGGCGGTCCGCCAGCAGGTGGAGGAGATCATCGGCCAGGGCCAGCAGGCCCCGTCCGGGCACATCCCCTTCACCCCCCGTGCCAAGAAGGTCCTGGAGCTGTCGCTCCGCGAGGCCCTTCAGCTGGGCCACAACTACATCGGCACGGAGCACATCCTGCTCGGCCTGATCCGTGAGGGCGAGGGCGTCGCCGCCCAGGTCCTGGTCAAGCTGGGCGCAGACCTCAACCGGGTGCGGCAGCAGGTCATCCAGCTGCTCTCCGGTTACCAGGGCAAGGAGACCGCCACCGCCGGCGGCCCGGCCGAGGGCACGCCTTCGACCTCCCTCGTCCTGGACCAGTTCGGCCGGAACCTCACCCAGGCCGCTCGTGAGTCCAAGCTCGACCCGGTCATCGGGCGCGAGAAGGAGATCGAGCGGGTCATGCAGGTGCTGTCCCGCCGTACCAAGAACAACCCGGTGCTGATCGGTGAGCCCGGCGTCGGCAAGACCGCCGTCGTCGAGGGCCTCGCCCAGGCCATCGTCAAGGGCGAGGTGCCCGAGACCCTCAAGGACAAGCACCTCTACACCCTGGACCTCGGTGCCCTGGTCGCCGGTTCCCGCTACCGCGGTGACTTCGAGGAGCGCCTGAAGAAGGTGCTCAAGGAGATCCGCACCCGCGGCGACATCATCCTGTTCATCGACGAGCTGCACACGCTGGTCGGTGCGGGTGCCGCCGAGGGCGCGATCGACGCGGCGAGCATCCTCAAGCCGATGCTGGCCCGTGGCGAGCTGCAGACCATCGGTGCGACCACGCTGGACGAGTACCGCAAGCACCTGGAGAAGGACGCGGCCCTGGAGCGCCGCTTCCAGCCCATCCAGGTCGCCGAGCCGTCCCTGCCGCACACGATCGAGATCCTCAAGGGCCTGCGCGACCGCTACGAGGCGCACCACCGCGTCTCCATCACGGACGAGGCCCTGGTCCAGGCGGCCACCCTGGCCGACCGGTACATCTCCGACCGCTTCCTGCCGGACAAGGCGATCGACCTGATCGACGAGGCCGGTTCCCGGATGCGCATCCGCCGGATGACCGCTCCGCCGGACCTGCGCGAGTTCGACGAGAAGATCGCCGCCGTCCGCCGGGACAAGGAGTCCGCGATCGACTCGCAGGACTTCGAGAAGGCCGCCTCCCTGCGCGACAAGGAGAAGCAGCTCCTTGCCGCCAAGGCCAAGCGGGAGAAGGAGTGGAAGGCCGGCGACATGGACGTCGTCGCCGAGGTCGACGGCGAGCTGATCGCCGAGGTCCTCGCCACGGCCACCGGCATCCCGGTCTTCAAGCTGACCGAGGAGGAGTCCTCCCGCCTGCTCCGCATGGAGGAGGAGCTGCACAAGCGGGTCATCGGCCAGAACGACGCCGTCAAGGCGCTGTCGAAGGCGATCCGTCGTACGCGTGCGGGTCTGAAGGACCCCAAGCGTCCCGGTGGTTCGTTCATCTTCGCCGGCCCGTCGGGTGTCGGTAAGACCGAACTCTCCAAGGCCCTGGCCGAGTTCCTCTTCGGCGACGAGGACGCGCTGATCTCCCTCGACATGTCGGAGTTCAGCGAGAAGCACACGGTCTCGCGTCTCTTCGGTTCCCCGCCCGGATACGTGGGCTACGAAGAGGGCGGCCAGCTGACCGAGAAGGTCCGCCGCAAGCCGTTCTCCGTCGTCCTCTTCGACGAGGTCGAGAAGGCCCACCCGGACATCTTCAACTCGCTGCTGCAGATCCTGGAGGACGGTCGTCTGACCGACTCCCAGGGCCGGGTCGTGGACTTCAAGAACACGGTCATCATCATGACGACCAACCTCGGCACCCGGGACATCTCCAAGGGCTTCAACCTCGGCTTCGCCGCCGCGGGTGACACGAAGACCAACTACGAGCGCATGAAGAACAAGGTGTCGGACGAGCTCAAGCAGCACTTCCGCCCCGAGTTCCTCAACCGCGTCGACGACGTGGTCGTCTTCCCGCAGCTGACGCAGGCGGACATCCTGCGGATCGTCGACCTGATGATCAGCAAGGTGGACGAGCGTCTGAAGGACCGGGACATGGGCATCGAGCTCTCCCAGTCCGCCAAGGAGCTGCTGGCGAAGAAGGGTTACGACCCGGTGCTGGGCGCGCGTCCGCTGCGCCGCACGATCCAGCGCGAGGTCGAGGACACGCTCTCGGAGAAGATCCTCTTCGGCGAGCTGCGCCCCGGTCACATCGTGGTCGTGGACACCGAGGGCGAGGGCGAGTCCCAGACCTTCACTTTCCGCGGTGAGGAGAAGTCGGCGCTGCCCGACGTCCCGCCGATCGAGCAGGCGGCCGGCGGTGCCGGGCCGAACCTGAGCAAGGAGGCCTGAGCCTCCGGGTCATGGGCCGAGTCGAAAGGGCCGGTGCTTCACCGCACCGGCCCTTTCGCATGCCTGGAGAACCTGCGGCTTACGACAACTGCCCGTTGTAGTCGGGCAGTTTGAAGGTCTTCTCGGCGTGGCCACCGGACAGGTCGGTGGCGCTGTTGCCGATGTTCGCGATGATCGTGTAGCCCTTGTTCTCGATGTCGACGCGCTGGGCGGTCTTGTAGGCGGCGACATCCTTGAACAGGTCGAACAGGCCGCGCACATACAGGCCGGAGACGTCGTAGCCGTCGTGTTCGAGGTTGTACTCGGTGGGCAGGTAGATGATGCCCGGGCGGGCCGTGACGAAGAACAGCGAGACGCCGTGCTCCTGGGCGTACTTCGCCACGTTCAGGACGGGCTTGTTGGCCGGCTGCGGGTAGCTGAAGCCGAAGTCGGTCTCCAGCGTGGTGTTGTCGATGTCGAAGACGATGGCCTGCTTCTCGCCGGGTTGGGCGTCGGCGATCCGCTCCTTCAGGTACGGCAGTGCCTGGTCCATCACCACCTGGCAGTCCTTCTGCCAGGTGGCGTAGTCGACCTTGGTGGTGGAGCTGCCGGTGGTCGCCGTGTCGTCGGCCGCCTGGGCCGGGGCGGCCATCGCGGCCAGGGCGGCCACGGAGACGGCGGTGGCGGATATGCGGAGCGCCCAGGGGCGTCTGGTCATCGGTGGGGGTTCCTCTCACGTCCGTACGCAAGCCTGAAATGTCAGGGGCATGATCTGAGGTGAGGGTGGCGCGAGGGGAACCGTAGGGTTACTGGACGGTAGGTGGCCAGAGGTGTGCGTCACATTTTCCCGGCCGTCTCCTACTGGGCGTCGTGGACGCCGGGGTCAGTCCTGCCGGCGGGCGTGTTCGTGCGCCTGGGTGATCAGGTCCAGGGCGACCTCCAGAACCGCCTCCCGCTTTTTGCCGGGGTCGCCTTCCAGGTCCTGCATCACGAACATCCCGGCGTGCAGCGTGAACATGGCGCTGACCGAGCGCACTTGGTCGACGAGGGCGGCGTCCGGATCGATGAGGATGTCCCGCAGGCCGCGCATCCGGTCCTTGAAGGTGTCGCCGATGCGCAGTTCCCGTACCGTCGCCTGGTTCTCCTGCATGAAGCGGAACAGGGGTTCCGCGCCGGCCAGGGCCTCGCTGTAGCGCCGCACGATCTCCTGCTTGGTGTCCAGGGTGTGCGGCTGGCTGCGACCCCACTCGATCAGGTCCTCGATCGGTTTCGTCAGGTCCGCGAAGACGCTGACGATGATCTCTTCCTTCGTCTTGAAGTGGTAGTACAGGGCCGCCTTCGTGACGTCGAGACGCTCGGCGATCTCGCGCAGAGAGGTCTTCTCGTAGCCCTGCTCCGCGAAGAGTTCGAGTGCCACGTCCTGGATGCGCTGGCGGGTGTTGCCGCGGCGCTGCTGCTTGGTGCCGTCCATGGTGCCGCCCATCCTCGTACTCCTCGCGCTCCCGCGGAAACTTACTTGACGCCCGGCTAGTTGCGGGGCTACTTTCCCAGTGTAGTGAACTAGCCGGGCGGCAAGTAAGTAGCCGCCGTAGGGGGAGTGGGAAGAGATGGCGGACACAGTACAAGGCGTCACGGACAGTAAACAGCCGAAGAGCGTGCGGGTGGTCCTGCTCGCGCTCATGATCGCGATGATGCTCGCGATGCTCGACAACATGATCGTGGGTACGGCGATGCCGACGATCGTGGGCGACCTGGGCGGCCTGGAGCACCTGTCCTGGGTGGTCACCGGCTACACCCTGGCCACCGCGGCCTCCACCCCGATCTGGGGCAAGCTCGGTGACATGTACGGGCGCAAGGGCTCGTTCCTCACCTCGATCGTGCTCTTCCTGATCGGCTCGGCGCTCAGCGGCATGGCCCAGAACATGGGCGAGCTCATCGGCTTCCGCGCCGTACAGGGCCTGGGCGCCGGCGGTCTGATGGTCGGCGTCATGGCGATCATCGGCGACCTGATCCCGCCGCGGGAGCGCGGCAAGTACACCGGCATGATGGCCGGCGTCATGGCGCTGGCGATGATCGGCGGTCCGCTGGTCGGCGGCACCATCACCGACAACTGGGGCTGGCGCTGGTCCTTCTACATCAACCTGCCGCTCGGTGTCGTGGCCCTCGCCCTGGTCAGCGCCGTGCTGCACCTGCCGAAGAAGCGGTCCGAGGCGCGCATCGACTACTGGGGTGTGCTGCTGCTGACCGTCGGCATCACCTCGATCGTGCTGGTCACCACCTGGGGCGGCAGCGAGTACGCCTGGACCTCCGCGCGGATCATGGAGCTGATAGGCATCGGCGTCGCCGCGCTGATCGGGTTCGTGTACTGGCAGACCAGGGCCGCCGAGCCGGTCGTACCGCTGCACATGTTCCGCAGCCGCAACTTCACCCTGATGTCCGTCATCGGCTTCATCACCGGCTTCGTGATGTTCGGTGCCACGCTCTACCTGCCGCTGTACCAGCAGTCGGTGCAGGGCGCCTCCGCGACCAACTCCGGTCTGCTGCTCCTGCCGATGCTCGGCGCGATGCTCGTGACCTCGATGGTCGCGGGCCGGGTCACCACCAACAGCGGCCGCTACAAGATCTTCCCGATCGTCGGCGGTGCCCTGATGATCGTCGGACTGTATCTGCTGTCGCTGATGGGCACGGGTACGACCCGGCTGACGTCCGGCATCTACATGGCCGTGCTGGGTCTGGGCATGGGCTGCCTGATGCAGATCACGATGCTGGTGGCGCAGAACAGCGTGGAGATGAAGGACATGGGCGTCGCGTCCTCGTCCACCACCCTGTTCCGTACGCTCGGCTCCTCCTTCGGCGTGGCCATCATGGGCGCGCTCTTCAACGACCGCGTCAAGCACGTCATGGCCGAGCGGGCCGGTGCGGTAGGCAAGCACATGACCGAGAAGACCGCCGCGCTGGACGCGAAGCACATCAACATGCTGCCGGCGCCGGTCAAGGACGCCTACCAGCACGCGGTGTCCGCGGGCACGCACTCGGCGTTCCTGCTGGGCGCGGGGATCGCGGTGGTCGTGCTCGTCGCGGCGCTGTTCGTGAAGGAGGTTCCGCTGAAGAGCGGGAAGCCTTCGGCGGAGAGCGGCGAGGACGTGGCTCCGATGCAGGTCGTCGAGGCCGTCTGAGCCGCGCCTGAACCGAAGACCCCGGGTCGGTGTCCGCCCCCGGGGTCTTCTCCCTTTGTGCGCCTGAACCGGCGCCGCTCTCGCGGACGTGGCGGGGCGCCGTCGTGGTTCCTCAATTGATGGTTGCGGCCGTCGTGGGAGACAAACACGACTGTCAGTGCCCCGTGTCACCATCGGCTGCATGGACAAGGTGCGGCGGCTGCGGCTGGCCAAGGACGCCATGGACCGGGACTGGGCGGACCCCGGTCTCGATCTCGACGCCGTGGCGGCGTGCGCCGGGTACTCGCGGTATCACTTCCTGCGCGCCTTCAAGGAGGTCTACGGCGAGACGCCGGGCCAGTATCTGACCCACCGGCGGATCGAGCGGGCCGAGGAGATGCTGCGCTGCGCCAACCTCACCGTGACCGAGATCTGCACCCTGGTCGGCTTCAGCAGCCTCGGCACGTTCTCCGCCCGCTTCAAGGCCCGCACCGGGCTCACCCCGAGCGAGTACCGCGCGAAGCACGTGGGGCGCGGGGCCTCGCTGATACCCGGGTGCTACGCCATGCTCTGGGCCGGCGGATTCAGCACCGCAAGATCGGAGAAGCGGTCCGGGTCCGGCCCTGCCTACGGTGACGGGAGGGAATCCGCCGACAGGAGAGCAGAGACATGATCAAGGGGCTTGCCATCACCACCGTCTGGGTCCTGGACCAGGACCGGGCCAAGGAGTTCTACACGCAGAAGCTGGGGCTCGAGGTCCGTACGGACATGACCATGGGGGACGGCGGCATGCGCTGGCTGACCGTCGGCGCCCCCGGCCAGCCCGACGTGGAGCTGACGCTGATGGTGCCGGGGCCGCCGGCGATGGACCCGCAGTCCGCCGAGATGATGCGGAAGCTCGTCGCCAAGGGGGCGCTGGGGGCCGGGGTGCTGGCGACGGACGACATCCACGGCGACTACAAGAAGCTCAAGGAGCGCGGGGTGGAGTTCCTTCAGGAGCCTCAGGAGCGGCCGTACGGCACGGAGGCGCTGTTCCGGGACGACTCCGGGAACTGGTTCTCCTTCACCCAGCGGCGTGAGGGGGGCCTGGATCTGGAGCAGGACTGGGCTTGCTGAGCTGAGCGCCACGGACAGTGCGGCTGTCCGCCGTCGCGAGGCGCTCAGCCCATTCCCCCCGACATCGGCAGCATCGGATGGCTCCCCGTCGCCGTCGGTGCATGTTCCGGCAGCCACAGCACCGCCACCGCGCCCTCCGCCGGGATGCCGGCCGGGGCGCTCACGGGGCGTACGTTGCGGAAGGTGAGGCGGGCGCCCAGGACCCGGGCCTGGCCCGCCGCGATGGTCAGGCCCAGCCCGTGGCCCGTACCGGCGCGGTCCTTGCTGCCCGTGCGGAACCGGCTCGGCCCCTCGGCGAGCAGTTCCTCCGGGAAGCCGGGACCGTGGTCGCGGACCCGGATGACCCGGCCCTCGACGGTCACCTCGATCGGCGGCCTGCCGTGCCGGGCGGCGTTGGCGAGCAGGTTGAACAGCACCCGCTCCAGCCGGCGCGGGTCGGTGGTGACCTCCGACTCGTGCACCACCCGCACCTCGATCTCCGGGTCCTTGGCGGCCACGCGCCGGGTGACGAACTCGCCGAGCATGATGTCCTGCAGCTCGGCCCGCTCCGAGGCGCCGTCCAGGCGGGCCACCTCCAGGACGTCCTCGACGAGCGTGCGCATGGCCTTCGCCCGGTCCAGGACGAGTTCGGTCGGGCGGCCCGGGGGGAGCAGTTCGGCGGCCGTGAGCAGGCCGGTGACGGGCGTGCGCAGTTCGTGTGCGATGTCGGCGGTGACCCGCCGCTCGGCCTCGAGACGCTGCTGCAGCGCGTCCGCCATGGCGTCCACCGCACGCGCGAGATCGTCGGTCTCGTCCCGTACGACCCCGCCGATGGCCTCCCGCACCCGGACGTCGGTCTCGCCCTTGGCGACCTGGTTCGCGGCGGCGGCCGCCTTGCGCAGCCGCCCGGAGAGCTGCCCGCCGATCAGCACGCCGAGCGCGCTGCCGCCGAACACGACCGCGACCGAACCGATGACCAGCGCCTGGTCGAGGTCCTTCATCACATCCGTGGAACGGTCCGGCAAGGGGCCGTGCGTGGACAGCACATGTCCGTCCTTGGTCGGCAGGGCCGCCCAGATGTCCGGCACCCCGCCGTGGTCGATGACATCGCTGGCCTTCCTGCCCTGCTCCATCTTCCGGCGCAGCGAGTCCGGCAGCTCGGGGTCGTCGACCTTGATGTTCGGGAAGTTCGGCCGCCGGATCGTCTCGTAGTTGCGCTGCGCCCACTGGAGCCGCTGATTGGCCAGGTCGCGTGCGTTGTCGAGCATCGAGACCCGGGCCGCGTTGTGGACGACCAGGCTCAGCGTGATGGCCACCAGGCCGGCGACCAGCGCGATCGCCGCGCTGAGCTTCCATCTGAGTCCGGTGTGCAGGCCCACGCGCTCCATGCGCCGGACCGGATTGCGAAGGATCCCCCGCATGCCGCCCCGCTCAGGCCTTCAGCTTGTAGCCGAAGCCGCGGACCGTCTCGATCCGGTCCTGGCCGATCTTCTGGCGAAGCCGCTGCACATGCACGTCGACGACCCGGGTGTCCCCGCCCCAGCCGTAGTCCCAGACCCGCTCCAGCAGCTTGTCGCGGGAGAGAACGGTGCCCGGCGCCGAGGAGAACTCCAGCAGCAGCCGCATCTCGGTCGGGGTGAGCGCGACCGGCTGCCCGGCCCGGCGCACCTCCATGCCCTCGGTGTCGATCTCCAGGTCCCCGAAGGTGAGCATCCCACCGGACACCGTGTCCTCGACCGCCTCGCTCCGGTCGCCGCCGCCCGCGTGCCCGAAGCGGCGCAGCACCGCCCGGATCCGTGCGACCAGCACGGCGCCGTCGAACGGCTTGGTCACATAGTCGTCGGCGCCCGCCTCCAGGCCGAGGACGACGTCGATGGAGTCGGCGCGCGCCGACAGCATGATCACCGGCACGGTCGACTCGTCCCGGATACGACGGCACAGGCTGACGCCGTCCAGACCCGGCACCATGACGTCCAGCAGGGCGATGTCGGGGCGGTTCGCCCGGAACGCCTCCAGGCCCGACAGGCCGTCGGGCATGGCGGTGACCGCGAAGCCGTCCCGCTCGAGGGCGAGCTGGGTGGCCTCGCGGATGACGTCGTCGTCCTCGACGAACAGGACGTGGGTCTGGTCTGCCATCCCGTGCTCTCAGTCCTCGTGGTGTGCGTGCAGGTGGGGGGGTCAGTTGTCCGGCGCGGAGGTGTCGCCGCCGGTCTTGCTGTAGTAGGTGTCGTGCCGGTAATGCTCGGTGAACCGGCCCGCCTTCCACCAGTACGTGATCACGGTCTCCCTGGACGGGTTCGACAGTGTGTCGTTCGTGTCGTAGACCTGCTTGGTCACGGTCAGGTCGGTGCCGTCGATCTCCGCGACGACCGGCGAATCCTCCGCCTTGAACACATTCTCGTACGTGCCCCCGACGTCCCGGTACACGTACGTGCCGATGCCCAGCCAGTCACCGCAGTCCGACACGTTGATGAGGACGTCGTTGACGGAACCGCCGGTCAGAAAGCCGTAGGTGACCTCGACCGGGTAGTTGTCGCCGCTGCAGGGCTTCAGCTGACGTTTCACCGTCGCCGAGACCGCCGGATCCTTCTTGAGCAGCGAGACCGCGTCCACCCGCCGGTACCCGGTGGTCGGGCTCGGGCTCGGGCTGGCGGAGGCGACGGCTCCCGCGACCGCCGACGCGTGTGCCGGGCCCTCGTCCCGGGTGCCGGTGCCCCCCGTGCCGCACGCGGCGACGAAAAGGGCGATGGCGGCGAGCGCGGCCCCCACCGCGATCACCGCCTGTGAACTGCCTCGGGCCCGGTCGGGCCCGGCCCCGGTCAGGCCGCGCAACGCTCCCGCTCCTCACGCTCCAGCGCGCGTGCGTCCAGATCGCGGGCCTCCAGCTCCTCGCGGAGCCGGGCGAGCGCCCGGTGCAGCGTGCTCTTGACCGTACCGGCCGACATGCCGAGGGCCGCGGCCGTCTCCTCAGTGGACATCTGCTCCCAGTGTCGCAGTACTACGACACTGCGCTGCTTCGGTGCGAGCACTTTCATGACGTCCATGAGCAGAGCCCGGTCGGCGTGCTGCTCGGTGGAGTCGTCCACGGACGCGTCCGGCAGCTGCTCGGTCGGGACCTCCTCCAGCTTGCGCGCCCGCCACCACTCGGTACGGGTGTTGATCATGACCCGGCGCAGATAGGCGTCGGCGAGCCGCTTGTCCGCGATGCCCTCCCAGCGGCCGTACGTCCGCACCAGCGCCGTCTGCAGCAGGTCCTGGGCGTCGACCGGGTCCGGTACCAGCCGGCGCGCGCTGCGCAGCAGCGCGTCCTGCCGGGTGCGGACGTACTCCTCGAACTCGAGCACCTCGCCCTGCGCCATGATCAACCGCCTCCGTTCCCCGTTCACTTCGGCTCCGTGCCTGAAGTCCTGCGTTCGTCCCCGTGTCCGGTGGTCTGCCGGGCACGGAAAAGAAGTTAGGGAGTGGTTGTCACGGCGCTGTCCGAGTCAGCCTGCGGCCAGCAATCGGCTATCCGTCGGTTGTGTAACAACCGTAGGAACGGGGTAAAGGAGTGCCCGTTATGTCCCTTTACGGGGGCCTTTGTCGGCCGAATCGGTCCGTAACAGAGGTCGGGTGACTGTGACTTGGCTGTACGTCAGCTGAGTGGGAGCCGATACAGCCCGTCCGGCAGCGGCTCCACCAGACCGTCCGCGACGAGCCCGTCGAGCGCGCGGGCGCGCTGCACCGGCTCGTGCCACACCCGGTCCAACACCGCCTGCGGCACCGGCGCGTGCGCCTCCCGCAGCACGGCGAGCAGCTTGCCGCGCACCTGCCGGTCCGTGCCGGCGTACGTCTGCCCGCGGCGCGGCGGCCCCTCGTGCTCCGGCTTGCCGGCCAGCCGCCAGGCGCACTGCGCGGCGATCGGGCACCGCGCGCACTCCTCGTTCTTCGCGGTGCACACCAGCGCGCCCAGCTCCATGGAGGCCGCCGCCCAGCGCGCGGCCGTCCGCTCGTCCTCGGGCAGCAGCTCACGGGCGAGCCTGCGTTCGGCGGCCGTGGTCGCGTTCGGCGGGTACTGCACCCCCGTCACCGCCCGCGCGAAGACCCGGCGCACATTGGTGTCCAGCACCGGATGCCGCTGCCCGTACGCGAACGAGGCCACCGCGGCGGCCGTGTACTCGCCGATGCCGGGCAGCGACAGCAGCTGCGCGTGATCCGTCGGTACGTCGCCGCCGTGCCGTTCCGTTATGGCCACCGCGGCACCGTGCAGCCGCAGCGCCCGGCGCGGATAGCCGAGCCGGCCCCAGGCGCGCACCGCCTCGCCCGGTGCCTCCTTCGCCAGGTCCGCGGGGCGGGGCCAGCGGGTCAGCCACTCCTCATAGAGGGGCAGCACCCGGTTGACCGGGGTCTGCTGGAGCATGAACTCGCTGACCATCACCCCCCACGGGCCCGCCTGCGGGCGGCGCCAGGGGAGGTCGCGGGCGTTGGCGTCGAACCAGGCGATCACGGGGGTGTGCAGCTTCTCAGTCATGGCCTTCCGATCCTGCCACGGCTCGGCATGCATGGTGGGTGACGGCGCGGTCACCGAGCGTGCTGAAGGGTGAAGCGCCCTGGGTGTCACGGCAGTTGCCAGGATGATGATCCGGAAAAGTTGGTGCTCGAGCGGCGGGTGGGGCAAGCAAGTACGGCGATCTCTCGTACAGTTTCCGCCGTGGGATCTCTGCGCAATCCGGTCGGGCCGCTTCCCTCCTCCATCTACTGGCGAAGGAGGGTCGTACTGCTGTCGGTGGTCGCGGTGTTGGCGCTGCTGATCGCGTGGATCGCCACCGCCGGCGGCGGGGGCGGCAAGAAGAGCGCCGGCGGGTCCAACGGCAAGAATCCCGCGCACACCATCACACCGGGGCCCTCCTCGTCCGGGCCCGCGATCAGCCAACACCCGGGCGGGCGCGGCGATTCGGGTGGCGACTCCAGCGGGGGCGATTCCGGTTCCGGTGGCGGCAGCGGCTCCGACGCCGGCTCAGCCGGATCCTCCGGTTCCGGCGGTGGCTCGGGTGCGGCGTCCGGAGGTGGCAGTGTCGGTACGGGCGACACGCTCCCGGCGTCCTCCTCGCTGCCCGACTGCACCTCCTCCGCGGTGACACTGAGCCTGCGCAGCCTGCACAACTCCTACTCTCCGGACCAGACGCCGACCTTCGAACTCACCGCGAAGAACGGCTCGTCCGCCGACTGCAAGGTCGATCTCGGGCCGAAGAGCGCGGTGTTGACCATCACGCCGGCCGACGGGAACGACACGTTCTGGTCGTCGGCCGACTGCCCCCAGGGCGCGGGCAGCCTGATGTTCCGGGTGCCGGCGGGGCAGAGCATCACGTACACCGTGAAGTGGGACCGCAAGCCGAGCGCTCCGCAGTGCGCGACGCCCGCCGCGGGGTCGGCGAAGTTCGGGACGTATCTGCTGGAGGCGAAGGCACCGGGGTTCGGGAAGCTGCAGGCGTCGTTCGTGCTGTCGGCCGACTGAGCGGACCAAGGGGCGGGGCGGCGCGGTTCGCGTTCGGCTGCGCAACCACAACGGACCCGCAGCCGCCGAGCAGCACACGCCCCCGAGCCATCGGACGCCCGGCTAAAACCTAGACGTACCGCTCCAAGATGGAGGACTCGGCCAAACGCGACAAACCTTCCCGCACGCTCCTCGCCCGTGCCTCGCCCACGCCGTCCACGGTCTGCAGGTCGTCCACGCTCGCGGCGAGCAGCTTCTGCAGGCCGCCGAAGTGTTCCACCAGCCGGTCGATGATCGCGCCCGGGAGGCGCGGAACCTTGGCCAGCAGCCGGAAGCCCCGCGGGGACACCGCGGAGTCGAGGGTCTCCGGCGAACCCGTGTAGCCCAGTGCCCGCGCCACCGTGCCGAGTTCGAGCAGCTCCGCGTGGGTCAGCGCGTCCAGCTCGGACAGCGCCTCCTCGACCGTGCGGGAACGCTTCGCCGTCGGCTCGGGGACATAGTCCCGGACGACCAGCTCACGGTCGGGCTCGACCCCGGCGATCAACTCCTCCAGCTGGAGCGCGAGAAGACGGCCGTCCGTGCCCAGTTCGACCACGTATTCTGCGATTTCGGTGGCGATGCGCCGGACCATCTCCAGACGCTGCGCGACGGCGGACACGTCCCGCACCGTCACCAGGTCCTCGATCTCCAGTGCCGAGAGCGTGCCGGCCACCTCGTCCAGGCGCAGCTTGTACCGCTCCAGCGTGGCCAGCGCCTGGTTCGCGCGGGACAGGATCGCCGCCGAGTCCTCCAGGACGCGCCGCTGACCGTCGACGTACAGGGCGATCAGCCGCATCGACTGGGAGACGGAGACCACGGGGAAGCCGACCTGCTTGCTGACCCGGTCCGCCGTACGGTGCCGCGTGCCCGTCTCCTCCGTGGGGATGGTCGGGTCCGGTACCAGCTGCACGCCCGCGCGCAGGATCTTCGACAGGTCCGACGACAGCACGATGCCGCCGTCCAGCTTGCACAGCTCCCGCAGCCGGGTCGCGGTGAACTCCACGTCCAGTACGAACCCGCCCGTGCACATCGCCTCGACCGTCTTGTCGGAGCCCAGCACGATCAGCCCGCCGGTGTTGCCGCGCAGCACGCGCTCGAGGCCGTCCCGCAGGGCCGTACCGGGAGCCACCGCGCTCAGCGAGGCGCGCATCAGGCCATCGGAACCGGCACTCCCACCGGACTTTCCGGGAGCTGCTGCCCGGTCGTTGGCTGCCACTGCACTCCTCCGGTCGCAGGTTCTGACGCGCCCCCGTAACCCGCACTCGGTTCGTACGGACGGGCGAGACCAGGGCAAAGTCTACCGGCGGTCCTCCGCCTCCCGTGGGGCCTCTCGGCGACGGGAGCGCGGCAGCACCCGCAGTGCGTCCCCCATGTCGGCGACTTCCAGCACCTTCATACCGGCCGGCACCTTGCCGGGATCGGTCGGTACCAGCGCGTGCGTGAAGCCCAGCCGGTGCGCCTCGGCGAGCCTGCGCTGCACGCCCGTGACCCGTCTCACCTCGCCCGCGAGGCCCACCTCGCCGATCGCGACCAGGTTCTTCGGCAGCGGGGTGTCGCTGGCGGCGGAGGCCAGCGCGAGGGCGATGGCGAGGTCGGCGGCCGGCTCCGACAGCTTCACCCCGCCGACCGTCGCGGAGTAGATGTCCCGCTTGCCGAGCGCGCTGATCCGGCCGCGCTGCTCCAGGACGGCCAGCATCATCGACACGCGCGAGGTCTCCAGGCCCGAGGTCGTACGCCGCGGGGAGGGGATCTGGGAGTCCACCGTCAGCGCCTGTACCTCGGCCACCAGCGGGCGGCGGCCCTCCAGGGTGACGGTGAGGCAGGTGCCGGGGACCGGTTCGTCGCGACGGGTCAGGAAGAGTCCGCTGGGGTCCGCAAGGCCCGTGATGCCCTCGTCGTGCAGCTCGAAGCAGCCGACCTCGTCCGTGGCGCCGTAGCGGTTCTTCACGCCGCGCACCAGGCGCAGGCGCGCGTGCCGGTCGCCCTCGAAGTGCAGGACGACGTCCACCAGGTGCTCCAGCAGGCGGGGGCCCGCGATCGCGCCGTCCTTCGTGACGTGGCCCACGAGGAGCGTGGACATCCCGCGCTCCTTGGAGGCGCGGATGAGCGCGCCCGCGACCTCCCTCACCTGGGCCATTCCGCCGGGCGCGCCGTCGATCTCCGGAGAGGCGACCGTCTGGACCGAGTCGAGGATCAGCAGGGACGGCTTGATCTCGTCCAAGTGACCGAGGACAGCGGACAGGTCGGTCTCGGCGGCGAGATAGAGGTGGTCGTCGAGGGCGCCGATACGGTCGGCGCGCAGCCGCACCTGGCTCGCCGACTCCTCACCCGTCACATAGAGCGTGCGGTGCTCGTCGCTCGCGGACTTGGCGGCCACGTCCAGCAGCAGGGTGGACTTGCCGACCCCGGGCTCGCCCGCGAGCAGCACGACCGCGCCGGGGACGAGTCCGCCGCCGAGCACCCGGTCCAGCTCCGGCACGCCGGTCGTGCGGGCGGTGGCCTGGCGGCCGTCGACCTGGCCGATCGGCAGCGCAGAGGTGGTGACCCGGCCGGGCGCCGTCGTACGGACCGCGGGCGCGCCGTACTCCTCGACCGTGCCCCATGCCTGGCACTCGGGGCAGCGGCCGAGCCACTTGGCCGTCTGCCAGCCGCACTCGGTGCAGCGGTAGGACGGGCGGTCCTTGGTGGTCTTGGTACGGGCAGCCATGCGGAAACCGTAGCCCGCGGCACTGACAACGGGTCCCCGGGCCGCCGACGGGTGAACCGGTATCGGCCACCACCCGCCGGGTTCGAGCCACGGAACAAAGGGTTCCTGTCCCCTTATGAGGGATCGTTTCACCCGTACGGATTAAAAGTGCTCAAGCTTCAAGAAGGGGCACTCCGCAGCCGCCTACGGTCGCACGGGTGATGAGCAGTAGTACGGAGACGACCACCCGCAGCCCCGGCGCGCACGGGGCGCGCAGCGAGGCACGTGAAGCACGAGCGGCGCGGGAGGGGCGCGAAGCAGGAGAGGCCCGAGAGGTGCGGGAGGGGCGCGACCGTGCCGCCGCGCGCACCCTCGCCCAGCGGCCGCCGGCGCGCTACGAACCGTACCTGGACGGGCTGTTCACCTACTGTCTGTCGGTGCTGTGCGACCACGACGCGGCCACCGCCGCCCTCGGCGACGTCCTCGCCCTGGCCGAGCGGCGCGGACACCGCGCCCCGGAGGCCGCAAGCGACCGCAGGGCGTGGCTGTACGCGCTGGCCCGCTGGGCGTGCCTGCGCAAGCTGGCCGAGGCCAAGCAGAAACGTCAGGCCACCCACGCGGCGGGCCGCTCCAAGGCCGCGAGTGACATGCCCGAACCGTCCGTCTCCCCGCAGACCCGGGAACAGCGGCGCCGCGAACTGGCCCTGCTGGCCTGGCCGGAGGCCGCCGGTACGACCCCCGAGCAGCGCGAGGCGCTGGAGCTGGCCGTCCGCCACCACCTGGCCGCGCACGAGGTCGCCGCCGTCCTCGGCATGACACCGGAGTCCGCGCGCGAACTGCTCGCCTCCGCCGCCTGCGAGGTCGAACGCACCCGCGCGGCCCTCGCCGTGGTCGAGACCGGCGGCTGCCCCAGCGTGGCCCACCTCACAGGGGACAGCGGGCTGGTCCTCAGCACGGCCCTGCGCCGCGAACTGGTCCGGCACGTGGACGACTGCCCGCGATGTCGCCGCACCGCCGAGCGCGCCGTGCCCGGCCGCTGGCCGGGCGCCACGGTCACCCCCGCCGAACTGCCTGTCCTGGAGGCTCCCCGCGCGGCCCTCCACATGGCCCTGACCCACCACCCACGCGCGCGTGGCGCGGCGGCACCCCGCTTCGACCGGCGCGGCTTCCCGATGGACCCGAAGGACCGCGCGGCCCGCCGCGACCGGCTACGCGCGCGTGCCGTGACGACGACGGTCGTCGCCACGGTGGTGGCCGCCCCCGTCCTGGCCCTGTGGGCCGCCTATCGGGGCGCGCCGACGGCCGACGGCGAAGCCCCCTCCGCCACCGCGCGCGAGGCCCAGGGCCCCGACTCCCTCGGCAGCGACACGGCCGGCGGCTACGAGAACGCCGGGAACGCGAGCCTGAAGCCCGGCGCCCACATCGGCGAGGACGGCAAGGCCGACGTCTCCGTGGAGGTCGTCAGCGTGACCGGAGCGGGCCACAAGGGTGCCGGCCGGCTCGACGTCAGCGCGGCGAACGACGGCGACACCACCCTGATCACCCTCGCCTCCTCCGGCTCCTCCCCGGTCCGCTGGTCCGCCTCCACCTCCGCGCCCTGGCTGTACCTGAGCCAGTCCACGGGAACCCTGGACCCGGGCCGGACGTTGACGATCAAGGTGTACGTGGACCACCTCCGCGAGCCCTCCGGCCACTGGGACGCACAGGTGGCGATCTCCCCGGCCGGCGCGGTGGTCACCATCGACGGCTACGGCACGGCCCCCACCCGCCGCCCCACACCGCCGCCGACCTCCGTCAGCCCGACTCCCACCCCGCCTACCACACCCCCCAGCGACCCCCCTTCCACCCCACCGACCCCTCCCACCACCCCGCCCTCCACCCCCACCGACCCCACCTCACCGCCGGACTCCCCGACCCCGACGCCGACACCGTCGGCCGGCGACACAGCCGGCCCGTCCGGTGGGTAGGGGTGGGACCCGGGAGTGGGTGGGGGAGCGGGGCAGTCGGCACCTTGTCCGGGCAGGGGCGATCTGTTCCCGGGTTGGTTCCCGGGTTGGCGAGAACGCCGCAGTTCAGACGCGTCCGTGCCGGAGGGAAGGCCGGCGGCGGAACTCAGGAGGAACGCCGTCCCGCCGGAGTCACGCGGTCGGGTCGGCCGGGTGGGGCGCGACCACCGGCAGCTGGGACGCCAGTCGCTGTTCGCAGAGCTCGGCCAGACGGTCGTAGCCGGCCTTGCCCATCAGCTCGGTCAGCTCCGCCCGGTAGGAGACGTACACCGGCTCGCCCGCGCCGTGTGCGGAGGTCGCCGAGGTGCACCACCAGTGCAGGTCGTGCCCGCCCGGACCCCAGCCCCGGCGGTCGTACTCGCCGATCGACACCTGGAGGACCCGCGTGTCGTCAGGGCGGTCGATCCAGTCGTACGTCCGCCGGATCGGCAGCTGCCAGCACACGTCCGGCTTGGTCTCCAGCGGCTCCCGGCCCTCCCGCAGCGCGAGGATGTGGAGGGAGCAGCCCGCCCCGCCCGCGAACCCCGGGCGGTTCTGGAAGATGCACGAGCCCTGGAACGGGCGGGTCTGGCGGGAGCCCTCCTCGTCCTTGGAGACCCAGCCGTCGCGGGTGCCCTCGGCGTGGTGCTGCCAGATCTCCGGCGTGAGCCGTGCCACATGCTCGGCGACCCGCTTCTCGTCGTCCTCGTCCGAGAAGTGCGCGCCCAGCGAGCAGCACCCGTCGTCCGCGCGGCCCGCCTGGATGCCCTGGCAGCCGCTGCCGAAGATGCAGTTCCAGCGAGAGGTCAGCCATGTCAGATCGCAGCGGAAGACCTGCTCGTCGTCCGCGGGATCAGGAAACTCCACCCAGGCGCGCGCGAAGTCGAGCCCCTTCTCGTCGCTCACCTGCGGGGCCTTCTTCGACTTCGTGGACTTCTCGGACACGGACGACGCCTTCGCCTGCACAGAATCCTTCGATCCCTTGGAGGATTTGTGGTCCTTCGCCTTTTTCGTCTTCGGCACCCGTCCAGGGTAAATGGCCGAGGGCCGCTCCGGGGACCGTCGGCGGGCGATCTGGCAGTAGCGTTCCGTATATGAGACTCGGTGTCCTGGACGTGGGTTCGAACACGGTGCATCTGCTGGTGGTGGACGCCCACCCCGGCGCGCGCCCGCTGCCCGCGCATTCGCACAAGGCCGAACTGCGGCTCGCCCAACTGCTCGACGACAGCGGCGCCATCGACGACGCCGGCATCCACCGGCTCGTCGCGGTCGTACAGGACGCTCTCCAGGCCGCCGAGGACAAGGGCGTCGAGGACCTGGTGCCGTTCGCGACCTCCGCCGTCCGGGAGGCCACCAACGCCGACGACGTCCTCACGCGCGTGGAGGAGGAGACCGGCGTACGACTCCAGGTCCTCACCGGCGAGGAGGAGGCCCGCCTGACCTTCCTCGCCGTCCGCCGCTGGTTCGGCTGGTCCGCAGGAAAGCTGCTGGTCCTGGACATCGGCGGCGGCTCGCTGGAGATCGCCTCCGGCATAGACGAGGAGCCGGACACCGCCGTCTCGCTGCCGCTCGGCGCCGGCCGGCTCACCGCGGGCTGGCTGCCCGGCGACCCGCCCACTCCCGAGGCCGTGCGCGCCCTGCGCCGCCACGTCCGTACCGAGATCGCCCGCACGGTCGGCGAATTCAGCCGCTCCGGGGCCCCCGACCACGTGGTCGCCACGTCCAAGACCTTCAAGCAGCTCGCCCGCATCGCCGGCGCCGCCCGCAGCGCCGACGGCCTCTACGTCCAGCGGGAACTCAAGCGCGAGTCCCTGGAGGCCTGGGTCCCGCGCCTGGCCGGCATGACGGTCGAGCAGCGCGCCGAGCTCCCCGGCGTCTCCGACGGCCGCGCCGGCCAGCTGCTCGCCGGCGCCCTGGTGGCCGAGGGCGCGATGGACCTGTTCGGGGTGGAGAACCTGGAGATCTGCCCGTGGGCCCTGAGGGAAGGCGTGATCTTGCGGCGCCTTGATCACATGGGTTCGGATTAGAAGCCCGAAGGGGCACGGGGAACGGCGCGAGAAGCGACCACTCAGCCGCAGCCGCCCGAATGGCAAACATCACAACGGCGAATAGGCACCCAACACCCTCACCACCCAACGCCGTAAGGTGACGCACGTGGCTGAACCAACGGACGCGGACGTGCCCATCGCGCTGTCGACGGCCTCCGTATACCCGGAGTCCACCGCGACGGCCTTCGAGATCGCCGCACGCCTGGGCTACGACGGCGTCGAGGTCATGGTGTGGACCGACCCGGTCAGCCAGGACATCGAGGCGCTGCGCCGGCTGTCGGACTACCACGGCATCCCGGTCCTGGCCGTCCACGCCCCCTGTCTGCTGATCACCCAGCGGGTCTGGTCCACGGACCCGTGGGTCAAGCTGCAGCGGGCCCGGGCCGCCGCCGAGAAGCTGGGTGCCTCCACGGTCGTCGTCCACCCGCCCTTCCGCTGGCAGCGGCAGTACGCGCGCGACTTCGTCGACGGGATCTGGCGGATGGCCGACGAGACGGACGTACGGTTCGCCGTCGAGAACATGTACCCGTGGCGCTACCGCGACCGCGAGATGCTCGCCTATGCCCCGGACTGGGACGTCACCCAGCACGACTACCGGCACTTCACGATCGATCTCAGCCACACGGCGACGGCCCGTGCGGACGCCCTGGAGATGATCGACCGCATGGGCGACCGCCTCGGTCATGTGCACCTCGCCGACGGCCGGGGCTCGGCCAAGGACGAGCACCTGGTGCCCGGCCGCGGCACCCAGCCCTGCGCCGAGCTGCTGGAACACCTGACCCTCTCCGGGTTCGACGGCCATGTCGTCATCGAGGTCAACACCCGCCGGGCGATGTCCAGCGCCGAGCGCGAGGCCGACCTCGCCGAGGCCCTGGCCTTCACCCGCAAGCACCTGGCGTCGGCGGTACGGGTGCCTCGGCGATGAGGAGGCCGCGCGCGATGAGTGAGATTCCGGCGACGAGCGACAACCCGGCCGCGCACGAGCCTCCGGCCGCCGACGAGCCTCCGGCCGCGAAGGAGCCTTCTGCACGGGTGGGTTCCGGCGGTGAACCGGGCGCGCGCAGAAGAGGCCGCCCCCCGCGGGCCGAGTCCGGGGACACCCGTGACCGCATCCTCTCCGCGGCCCGCGCGGAGTTCTCCGAGCGTGGGTACGAGAAGACGTCCGTGCGCGGTATCGCCAAGGCGGCCGGTGTGGACTCGGCGCTGGTCCACCACTACTTCGGGACCAAGGAGCAGGTCTTCGAGGCGGCGATCGCGGTGGCGTTCGCGCCCGCGCTGAACGCGCCCGACGCGGTGGCCGCCGGCCCCCTGGACGGGGTGGGGGAACGGCTGACCCGTTTCATCTTCGGCGTCTGGGAGAACCCCACGACCCGGACCCCGCTCCTCGCGATCGTCCGGTCGGCCGTGAACAACGAGACCGCCGCCGCCGTCTTCCGCCGTCTCGTCGCCTCCCAGCTGCTGCGCCGCATCGCCTCCCAGCTGGACCGGCCCGACGCCGAACTGCGCGCAGAGCTGGCCGCCGCACAGCTGGTGGGTGCGGCGATGATGCGGTACGTCGTCAAGCTGGAGCCGCTGGCCTCCGCCGACCTGGAGCAGATCATCGCGCGCGTGGCCCCGGTCGTACAGCACCATCTGACCAGCGCCTGAGCCGCCCGCCGGGGACGCGTACCGGCGAGACGGCCGTCCCGCATTCCGGACAACCGTGTCCAGCCCTTGGAGCACCGGCGTACGCTCGGAGACAACCAGAACTGTCTGGCAGATCTTCGAAGGAGCGAGCGACGATGCCCGAGCTGAGGTCCCGCACAGTCACCCACGGCCGCAACATGGCGGGCGCCCGCGCCCTTATGCGCGCCTCCGGTGTACCGGGTGCGGACATCGGCCGGAAGCCGATCATCGCGGTCGCGAACTCCTTCACCGAGTTCGTGCCGGGCCACACCCATCTGCAGCCGGTCGGCCGGATCGTCAGCGAGGCGATCACGGAGGCGGGCGGCATCCCGCGCGAGTTCAACACGATCGCCGTCGACGACGGCATCGCGATGGGCCACGGCGGCATGCTGTACTCCCTGCCCTCCCGCGACCTGATCGCGGACTCGGTGGAGTACATGGTCGAGGCCCACTGCGCCGACGCCCTGGTCTGCATCTCCAACTGCGACAAGATCACCCCGGGCATGCTGCTGGCGGCGCTGCGCCTGAACATCCCGACGGTCTTCGTCTCCGGCGGCCCGATGGAGTCCGGCCGCGCCACCCTCGTCGACGGCACGGTCCGCACGCTCGACCTGGTCGACGCGATCTCCGACGCCGTCAACGACAAGATCTCGGACGAGGACATCCTCCGGATCGAGGAGAACGCCTGCCCGACCTGCGGCAGCTGTTCCGGCATGTTCACCGCCAACTCGATGAACTGCCTGACCGAGGCGATCGGCCTGTCCCTCCCCGGCAACGGCTCGGTCCTCGCCACCCACACCGCGCGCAAGCGGCTCTACGTCGACGCCGCCCGCACGGTCATGGACCTCACCCGCCGCTACTACGAGCAGGACGACGACTCGGTCCTGCCGCTCAACATCGCCACCTTCCAGGCCTTCGAGAACGCCATGGCCCTGGACATCGCGATGGGCGGCTCCACCAACACGATCCTGCACCTGCTGGCCGCCGCCCAGGAGGCCGGCGTCCCGTTCGGCCTGGAGCAGATCGACGCCGTCTCCCGCCGCGTCCCCTGCCTCGCCAAGGTCGCCCCGAACGTCGCGAAGAACCGCACGTACTACATGGAGGACGTGCACCGCGCCGGCGGCATCCCCGCCCTGCTCGGCGAGCTCCACCGCGCGGGTCTGCTCAACGAGGACGTCCACGCCGTCCACAGCCCGTCCCTGGCCGACTGGCTGAAGACCTGGGACGTCCGGGGCGGCTCGCCCTCGCAGGAGGCGGTGGAGCTGTGGCACGCGGCACCCGGCTGCGTCCGCTCCGCCGAGGCCTTCTCCCAGTCCGAGCGCTGGGAGGCCCTGGACGAGGACGCGGAGGGCGGCTGCATCCGCTCGGTCGAGCACGCGTACTCCAAGGACGGCGGCCTGGCGGTCCTCAAGGGCAACCTGGCAGTCGACGGCTGTGTGGTGAAGACGGCCGGCGTGGACGAGTCGATCTGGACCTTCGAGGGCCCCGCGGTCGTCTGCGAGTCCCAGGAGGAGGCCGTCCAGCGCATCCTCACCCACGAGGTCAAGGACGGCGACGTCGTCGTCATCCGCTACGAGGGCCCCAAGGGCGGCCCCGGCATGCAGGAGATGCTCTACCCGACCTCGTACCTGAAGGGCCGCGGCCTGGGCAAGACCTGTGCCCTGATCACCGACGGCCGCTTCTCCGGCGGCACCTCGGGCCTGTCCATCGGCCACGCCTCCCCCGAGGCGGCCTCCGGCGGCACCATCGCCCTGGTCCAGGACGGCGACCGCATCCGCATCGACATCCCGAACCGCACGATCGAGCTCCTGGTCGACGAGGCCGAACTCGCCCGCCGCGAGCAGGCCCTGAACGGCGTCTACGCCCCGAAGAACCGCGACCGCAAGGTCTCGGCGGCGCTGAGGGCCTACGCCGCGATGGCCACCAGCGCCGACAAGGGCGCGGTGCGGGACGTGACCAAGCTGGGCTGAGCAGCCGTACGACCCCAGGGGCCGCCTCCGGTGGGGGCGGCCCCTGTACGTGTCACCAGTCCGCCGGATCGCGTGCGGCCACGGCGAAGACGGTGCCGTCGGGGGCGGCGGCGTAGACGTGGCCGTCCACGACCAAGGGGGCCGGCAGTTCGGCGGTCACCTCGCCCGCGTCGGCGCCGAGCCGCGGCGGAGTCTGCCCCACGAGCCGTCCGTCGCGTGCGTCGACGGCCAGCAGGCGCCCGTCGGCAGCGGTGAAGTAGACGTGCGCACCGTCGCCGACCGGGGCCGAACCACGGCTGACGGACGTTTCCAGGTGCCACAGCCGCTTGCCGGCGTCCAGGCCGACGGCCTCCAGCGAGCCGCCTGCGGCCAGCAGGTACACCGTGTCGCCATGCGCGGTGGCCTGCGGCGACACACGTGGGACCGGCAGCACCACCCGGCGCGACGACTTCGAGGCCGGCGTGTAGCGGACAACGGCGTTCGCGGCCGAGGTCTTGTCGAGGGACAGGAAGAACAGGGAACCGCCCTGGCTGCCGACGGGCTTCAGCATGCCGTCCAGCGATGCCTCCCAGCGCACCGCACCCGTGGCCGGATCCACCGCGGCCACGTGCGTGTGCCCCCCGTCCAGGGACGAGGTGGTCGCGTACGCCAGCGGATCCCCGGCGAAGGAAGCGAGGGACGGCGCGCTGTAGCCGGGGAGGCGCCGGTGCCATGTCGTACGGCCCGTCCTGCCGTCCACGCCGGTGACCGTCCCGTCGGCACCCGTGATCAGGACCGTGCCGCCCGCGTGCCGGACCGACGTGCCGTGGCGCAGCCGCCGCTGCCACACCTCGTCGCCGGAGCGGGGGTCGCGTGCCGTCAGCAGGGAGCCGCCGTCCGTGCAGAACTGCACGAGAGAGTCCGCCGGAACCGGCGGCCCGCACGCGGGTCCGGCGGGAGCGGAGCGGTGCCACAGGAGCTTTCCGCCGGCAGGGGAGAGCGCGAAGACGGCCCCGGTCCGTGCGCAGAACACCGTCCCCGCCCCGTACGAGCACTGCGGCATCCCCGAGGCCTCGGGCGCCGGCTCGGCCCGCCAGGAGCTGAACGCGGCCGCCCTGGTGTGCGGGCTCGTGCCGACCGGAGTACGGCCGCCACCCCCGATCATCTGGACCGAGGCCAACGCTGCGGCCACGGCGAGCCCGAGCGCCCCGGCGCCCATCGCCACCCTCCTGCCGACGCGCCTCCTGACCGCCGGCCCCGGCTGCTCCTCGGCAGCCGGCCGAAGCTCCGCCGGTCCGTCGCCGCCCGTACGCTGAGCCGGTATGAAGGCCTGCGTGTCGTACGAGGCCGCCACCGACCGCAGCTCCCGCATCAGCTCGTCCGGCGTCGGCCGGTCCTCGGGCTCCTTGGCCAGACAGCGCAGCACCAGCGGCGCGAGACCCTCCGGCACCCCGGTCAGGTCGGGCTCGTCGTGCACGACCTGATACGCGACGACGTACGGGCTGTCGGAGTCGAACGGCCCGCGCCCGGTCGCCGCGTGCACCATCACCGACCCCAGCGCGAAGACGTCCGCCGCAGGGCCCACCTCCCGCGGCCGCCGGAACTGCTCCGGCGCCATGAAGGGCGGCGTGCCGATCAACTTCCCGGTCTCGGTGCGCAGTTCGCTGTCCTTCGGCCGGGAGATCCCGAAGTCGATGACCTTCGGCCCGTCCTCGGCCAGGAGCACGTTGCTCGGCTTCAGGTCCCGGTGCACGACGCCGACCCGATGGATGTCGCGCAACGCCTCGGCGAGCCCGGCCATGAGCCGCCGCACCTGCGCGGCCGGCATCGGACCGTTCCGCTTGACGTGCTCGGAGAGAGTGGGTCCGGGAATGAACAGCGTGGCCATCCACGGCCGTTCGGCCTCCGGATCGGCGTCCACGACCGGCGCGGTGAAGGCACCGCTCACCCTCCGCGCGGCGGCCACCTCCTGCCGGAAACGGCCCCTGAACTCGGGATCCCTGGCGAACTCGGCGTGTACGACCTTCACCGCGAGCTTCATCCCGGAGGTGCTGCGCGCCAGGTGGACGACACCCATGCCACCCGAACCCAGGCGTTCCTCCAGGCGATAGTGACCGGCGTACTCCGGAAGTTCCGCTTCCGCGCCCGCTCCCGTGTTCCTGCGTGGCGCCATGCGACCACCCCCGTGCTGTTCGTCCGCGCGCGCGACGCACGGAGCCTAGTCGATGACTCGTGCGACACGGAGGCGGCTTGCTAGCCTGCGCGCGAGTCGCGCACGCACGCGCCGCGACTCGACAACGGGGATCACTGACACCCATGGCGACCATGGGCTCAACGGGGAGGTTTCACATGGCTGTCGACCATGCCGAAGAGGCCGGGGCCGGTGCCGGAGACGATGCGATGACGGCGCAGGCGACCATACGCACCTACGCGGTCGCGCCCGGCGTCCGCCTGAACGTCCGCAGTGGCCCGGGCACCAACTACGGGATCGTGCGCGTCCTGCCCGAGGGCATGCGCGTCCCGATCTACTGCCAGGCTCCGGGCACGACCGTCTCGGGCCCCTACGGCACGACGGACATCTGGGACAACATCGACAACGGCGAGTACGTCTCCGACGCCTACGTCCAGACCGGCAGCGACGGCTACATCGCCTCGCGCTGCGCCTGAAGGGCCCCGTCCGGAGCCCGCCCGCGCCCGGCGCCATAATCGTTCCGTGAGCGACGAAACCGGCACCCCGGACACCCCGGCGGGCTCCCCAGACGGCGCGGTCCCGAACGGTGTCCCGAAGCCCGAGCCACTCCGCTTCTTCGGCACCACCTGGGTGAACCACGACAATGGCTACGCGGCCCGCCGCGCCGGCGTCGCCGTCGGCTCGCTCGCCGCGGCCGTCGCCTCCTGCCTGGTCCTCCGCTTCGCCTACGAGGGCATCCGGATCGCCGACACCGGCGCCTTCGTGACCGTGCTGATCATCGCCATGTTCGCGATCTGCAGCGCCCTCGCCTTCCGCAACACCTGGGAGGGCTTCGACAAGCGTCACGACCTGCAGCGCCAGGCCTCCCTGCGCGGCCTGCTCGCCATCGGCTTCGTCGGCTCCCTCCTCGCCTACTTCCTCCGCTCCCTCACCGAGGCCCCGGGCGAGAAGCTGCACCGCGAGGAGTACGACAAGGCCCGCGAGGACCACGCCCGCCGCTCCTCCCGCCGCACAGGCAACCCGTCGAAGAAGAAACGGCGGCGGTGACAGGGGCTTTTGGCGGTCGGGTGAAGAGAAGAAGGCGGCCGGTGACGCGGGCTCCCGGTGGTCAGTAGTACCGGCTCATGATCGCCGTGGCCCAGTCCGGCTGGCGGGTCGCGCCCTGCGGTCCGAACTCCGTCATGTACGGCTTGATGTCCAGCACCGGAGTCCCGTCCACCGCGTCCAGCCCCTCGACGTGCACCTCCAGCCCGTCGACCCCCAGCACACGGCAGCGCGAGACGCCGATCCGGTTGGGCCGGTTCTTGCCGCGCTGGGCGAAGATCCCGACCTTCGGCCAGTCGGCATTGCCGCGCGGATGCCGGGCCCCGGTCTCGATCCTCTCCTCCGGAACCCGGTCGAAGTGGTAGACGACCTCCAGGTGGGAGAAGTCCTCCAGCCCGGCCAGGGCCTCCGCCGAGAACCGGGCACCGTCGATCCGGATCACGGCACGGACCTCACCCCACTCGTCGTCCCGCACCTCCGTCCGCCCACCGACGACCCACCCGACCGGCCGCACCACCGCATCCCCGACTTCCCCACCCTGCCCGGACACGTAGGCCCCCTTTCCAACTCACCGGCATCACAAGCAACTTGCCCCACGCTATCCGCACACGTCGGCCGCCATGCCCCGCCACCCCCCACCCCCCGCCTCACACCCCCGCAGCCCCCATCGGCCCGCCGCCACAACCCCATCCACCCCGTCCCCGCCTCGAAAACCCGCTGTCGTCACCTCCCCGTGGCCCCCACCATGGCCGTATGACCGTGACGCAACCGCCCCAGCCCCCGCCCTCGCCCACGACGCGCGCGCACTCCTTCAACGTCGCCGCCGCCCAGTACGCCGCGAACCGCCCGTCCTACCCGCCCGCCCTCTTCGACGCCGTCGAGGAACTGGCCGGCCGGTCGCTGTCCGGTGCCAGGGTCGTGGACGTCGGGGCCGGTACCGGCATCGCGACCGCCCTCCTGCAGGCCCGCGGCGCCGACGTGCTCGCCGTCGAGCCCGGTGAGGGCATGGCCGCCGAGTTCCGCCGCGGGCTGCCGCAGCTCCCGATCGTCCGCGGCAACGGCGACGCCCTCCCCATCGCCGACGCGTACGCCGACTTCGTGACCTACGCCCAGGCCTGGCACTGGACCGACACCGCCCGCTCGGTACCGGAGGCGCTGCGGGTGCTGCGGCCGGGCGGTGCGCTCGCGGTGTGGTGGAACACCGACGCGCTCGACGTCGACTGGATCGCCGAGGCCGCCGACCGCACCGGCCGCTTCCTCGGCGTGGACATCGCCGCCGAGAAGCGCAAGGCCGGCGAGCGCACGGACCTGGCCGACCCCAGCGGGCGCCTGGACTTCACCCGCCGCGACGTCCGCTGGAGCCGTCGCGTCACGATCGACACCCACCTCGCGAACATCGGCAGCCACTCGGCGTTCCTCCTCACCCCCGAGGACCGCAGGAGCGCCTTCCTGGAGCAGGAGCGCGCCCACCTGCTGAAGGTCTTCCCGGACGGCGTCGTCGAGGAGACCTACGACGTCCTTCTGCTCGTCGCCACCAGGCCCTGATCGGCGAAGAAGCGCCCTTCCGAGCGGCGGCCGGGTTCGTCCCGGCCGCCGCTTGCGCATGTGTGCCCGGCCGGGACCTTGACGCGCAGGCTCTCCGGGCAGATTATTCATCGCATGATGAATTACGTCCCGGACCCGCCACCCCAGCCCGTCACCGCAGCCGTCCAAGCCCACGACCTCACCGTCGTCCGCGGCCCCCGCACCGTCCTCCACCACCTCCACTTCTCGGTACCCCGCGGCCAGGTCACCGGCCTGCTCGGCCCTTCCGGGTGCGGCAAATCGACCCTCATGCGCTCGATCGTGGGCACCCAGGCCAAGGTCACCGGCACCCTCCAGGTCCTCGGCCACCCGGCCGGCCACCCCGCCCTGCGCACGCGCATCGGCTATGTCACCCAGGACGCCTCCGTCTACGACGACCTGACCGTCCGCCAGAACCTGGAGTACTTCGCCGCGATCCTCGACCCCGGCCGCGCGGCCGCCGAACGCCGCCACGAACACGTCACCCGGGCCATCACCGACGTCGACCTCACCAGTCACGCCGACGCACTCGCCGGCAACCTCTCCGGCGGCCAGCGCAACCGGGTCTCACTGGCCGTGGCCCTGCTCGGCGCCCCCGAACTCCTCGTCCTGGACGAACCCACCGTCGGCCTCGACCCCGTGCTGCGCCGCGACCTGTGGAAGCTCTTCCACGACATCGCCGCCACCCGCGGCGCCACCCTCCTCGTCTCCTCCCACGTCATGGACGAGGCCGAACGCTGCCACCGCCTCCTCCTCATGCGCGACGGCGAGATCCTCGCGGACGACTCCCCGGACGCCCTGCGCACCCGCACCGGCAGCGACACCGTCGAGGCCGCCTTCCTCCACCTCGTCGACGAGGCAGCCGCGGCAGCCCGACCCAAGGAGAGCACCCGATGAGCACGACGAGCCTCACGAGCACCACCCCGGCCCCGGCCCCGACCGGCGTCATCAACGCAGGCCGCACCACCGCCACCGCCGCCCGGGTCCTGCGCCAGCTCCGCAACGACCCACGCACCATCGCACTGATGATCCTCGTCCCGTGCCTGATGCTGATCCTGCTGCGCTATGTCTTCGACGGCAGCCCCCGCACCTTCGACAACATCGGCGCATCCCTGCTCGGCATCTTCCCGCTGATCACGATGTTCCTGGTCACCTCCATCGCCACCCTGCGCGAACGCACCTCCGGCACCCTCGAACGCCTCCTCGCCATGCCCCTCGGCAAGGCCGACCTCATCGCCGGCTACGCCCTCGCCTTCGGCACGCTCGCCATCATCCAGTCAGCCCTCGCCACCGGGCTCGCCCTGTGGGTGCTCGGCCTCGACGTCACCGGCTCCCCCTGGCTGCTCCTCCTCGTCGCCCTCCTCGACGCCCTGCTCGGCACGGCCCTGGGGCTCTTCGTCTCGGCCTTCGCCGCCTCCGAGTTCCAGGCGGTCCAGTTCATGCCCGCGGTGATCTTCCCCCAGCTCCTGCTCTGCGGCCTGTTCACCGCCCGCTCGAACATGCACCCCGTCCTGGAGGCCATCTCCGACGTCCTGCCCATGTCGTACGCCGTCGACGGCATGAACCAGGTCCTGCGGCACACCGACATGACGGCCACCTTCGTACGGGACGTCCTGATCGTGGCGGGCTGCGCGCTGCTGGTGCTGGCGCTGGGAGCGGCGACCCTACGACGGCGTACCGAGTAGCAGGCACCCCGCCGGCCGGCGCAAGCGCAACCCATACCCGCCCGGTCCCCGTTCCGCCCACCGGACAACCAGCCGCCGCCCCTGACCCCGGTGCCAGACTGAACCCCATGAGCCAGAAAGTCGCAGTCCTCGGCACCGGCAAGATCGGCGAAGCCCTGCTCAGCGGAATGATCCGGGCCGGCTGGGCCCCCGCCGACCTCCTGGTCACCGCCCGCCGCCCCGAACGCGCCGAAGAACTCCGTACCCGTTACGGAGTCAGCCCGGTCACCAATGCCGAGGCCGCCAAGACCGCCGACACCCTCATCCTCACGGTCAAGCCGCAGGACATGGGCACCCTCCTGGACGAGCTCGCCCCCCACGTCCCCGCCGACCGTCTGATCATCAGCGGCGCCGCAGGCATCCCCACCTCCTTCTTCGAGGAGCGCCTGGCCGCAGGCACCCCGGTCGTCCGCGTCATGACCAACACCCCCGCCCTGGTCGACGAGGCCATGTCGGTCATCTCCGCCGGCAGTCACGCCACCGAGGAACACCTCGCGCACGCCGAGGAGATCTTCGGTGCCGTCGGCAAGACACTCCGCGTCCCCGAGACCCAGCAGGACGCGTGCACCGCCCTGTCCGGCTCCGGCCCCGCGTACTTCTTCTACCTGGTCGAGGCCATGACCGACGCCGGCATCCTGCTCGGCCTGCCCCGCGACAAGGCCCACGACCTCATCGTCCAGTCCGCCATCGGCGCCGCCGTGATGCTCCGCGACAGCGGAGAACACCCCGTCAAGCTCCGCGAGAACGTCACCTCCCCGGCCGGTACGACGATCAACGCCATCCGCGAACTGGAGAACCACGGCGTACGAGCCGCCCTCATCGCCGCCCTCGAAGCCGCCCGCGACCGCAGCCGCGAACTCGCCTCCGGCAAGAAGGACTGACCCGGCGCCGGGGGCGTCGGCTCACCCGCAGCCGCCCGCCCCCGTAGGCCCGAGCGCAAGCCCGAGCCCGCCCGGCAAGCCCTGACCGTCCTATCGGCCGGCCGCGCTCAACGCCGTCTCGAAGACCGGCGGCAAGAGCCCGATCGCCCGATAGGCCGCATCGACGGTAGGCCGGGCCATCGCCCTCGCCTTCTCCGCACCATCCCGCAGCACCCCCTCCACATAGGCAGGATCGGCGCACAGTTCCCTGTGCCTGGCCTGCACGGGCCCGAGGACCTCCACCACCGCCTCCGCGGTGTCCTTCTTCAAGGCGCCGTACGAGTGGTAAACGTCCGCCAGTGACTCAGGGTTCCCGCCCGTGCACGCAGCGAGAATCTCCAGCAGATTCGCGACCCCGGGCCGCCCCTCACGGTCGTACTCCACGTCCCGCCCGCTGTCGGTGACGGCGCGCATGACCTTCTTCCGCACGTCGTCCGGCTCGTCGAGCAGATAGACGACCCCCAGCCCCGACTCGTCCGACTTCCCCATCTTCGACGCCGGGTTCTGCAGGTTCATCACCCGCGCCGCGACCGCAGGCCGCGTCGCCTTCGGCACCACGAACGTGTGCCCGTACCGCTGGTTGAACCGCACCGCCAGATCCCGAGCCAGCTCGACGTGCTGCACCTGGTCGTCCCCGACCGGCACCTCGTCCGCGCCGTGTCCCAGGATGTCCGCCGCCATCAGCACCGGATACGTCAGCAGCGACAGCCGCACGGTCCCGCCGCGCTCCCGGACCTTCGCGGTCTTCTCCTTGTACTGGATCATCCGGCGCATCTCACCGTCGGTCGCCACGCACTCCAGCAGGTACGACAGTCTCGTGTGCTCGTCGACATGGCTCTGCAGGAACACCGTGCAGACCTCGGGATCGAGCCCGGCCGCCAGCATCAGCGTCGCCGTCTGCCGACTGAGCCTGAGCAATCGCGCCGGATCCTGGTCCACCGTCAGCGCGTGCAGATCCACGACGCAGAACACCGAGTCGGCCTGGTGCTGGTCCGTCTCCACCCACCGCCGCAGGGCTCCCAGGTAGTTGCCCAAGGTCAGGTGCCCGGTCGGCTGGATCCCACTGAAGACCCGTGTCATCTCCACTCCACCTCCTGGTCGAGACCGCCGCTCCTGCGGCCGGCCCCCGGAGTCCGGAGGAGATACGAGAACGGCCGCCGAAGCGGCGGCCGTTGGATGCATACGTGAGTACGGCCGCCGTCAGGCGGCCCACCAAAGCTGGGTACACGTACGCGTCGTCATGCCCATCAGCGTACGCCTCCGGAGTGCACCAGGGGCAAGAGTTGACACTCGCCACGCCGATCCGTAAGGTTCTCCGGGTTGTCCGACGTGAGCGCCGATCTCGGTCGGTCCCCGGACAGCCACTCCGCAAGTAGCAACCAGCAATCGACGCTCCGGCGCCGAGTGCTTTGGCGTGCGTATTTACGGAATGAGGAATCCGCGTTCGAAAGGACGCAGCCCCGATTAGCTCGGGAGTACGGAATCCGCTAAAGTCTCACTCGTCGGAACGGCCCAGCGGCCGGGAGGACAAGCCCCCTGACTGGGAGTCAGACGCCGAAAGGATCTGATAGAGTCGGAACCGCCGGAAAGGGAAACGCGAGAGCGGGAACCTGGAAAGCACCGAGGAAATCGGATCGAGAAAAGATCT
>NZ_JBIATN010000040.1:46515-58638 GCF_042891825.1 Streptomyces sp. NPDC001852 | reverse complement strand
TGCATCAGCCCGCTCGGCCGACGTGGGCAGCAGGCGGCGAACATCGTGGTCCTGATGCAAAACAGCGCCCGGTCAGGTGAGATCCGGAAAGCCTCACAGACGCCGGCATGCTCGGCAGGATGTCGACCCGCAGGCGCCCCGGCCACACCACCGCCGCCGCCCGGTCGTAGATACACGATGGCCGACACCGGCGTACTGCCGCCGACGCTGGTTCTCCAGGTTGCTGCCCGGACGCTCCGCGGAGGGCGGCCGGTCGAAGGCACGCACCTGACGCCGAGCACTCGCGGTGAGCCGGGGGACGGTCGCGCTGATGTCCTCATGACCGGTGAGAAGTTCCACGGCGATGTTCGGGTCGCTGATCCGACGCGCCTCACGATGTCTCTCGGTGAGCTGTCGTACCAGGGAGCGAGCCGCATCGAGCCGACGCCCGCGTTCATGGCCCGGCCGGGTGACCGCCACATCGGGCGCGGCGGCAGTGAAGAGGGGCGGACGGCCGGCTGTGACCGCGCTCATCCCTCAGGTATCGGCGACATCCGAGCCGTTCTGGAGGCAGCCCCATCAGGACGGTGTAGATGAGGTTGTGAGGCATCGCTGGGCCCGACGACGTCGATTTTTCAACTCCGGATGACGTCCAGGCCGCGTATGCGCCCACCGGTCTCGGGCCTGCTCACCGCGGCAGACTGCAGACGCGCCCTAAAGACGCCCTGCTGCGTCGGTCATCAGCACGTCAATCGTCGCGCCGTCTCGCCATTTCGGTGGCGAGTTGCCGCCAGTTGACGGAAGACCGCCAGCCTCGTCGTCTTGTGCCGGCTTTTCGATGTTGAAAGATTCCCCATCGCGTGGGCGCTGTTGGGGGGCCGGCGCCTTCTCTGTGCTTCCCCTGAGTTCCTTGCAAGAAGTGGAGTGCCCATGAAACGGCGGAGACGAGCGATCGCTCGTGGCATCGCCACCATAGCCAGCGCTGCTGTATTGCTCGGCATACCCGTGCTGGACGCGGCGGCTACCGGGGCGCAGACCCCGGCGGCCGAGTCCGGGGGGAAAGGCATGTCTGCGCAGGCCGCGCTGCCCTCCACACCCGGATCCTCCGCGCTCGGTCCATGGCGCTCGTTTCTAAAGCCCACGCCGCCGCAGCCGGCGAAGAACAGCCCTCGCCAGGTCCTTGTAGTACTCGGCCCGACCACCCAAGTGACGGGCAAGTCGCTGGGCAAGCAGCGCAATCTACGGGTCCGTACCCCACTGACCTCGGACTCGGCGGTCAACACCGTGCTCCACCGGGCCCACGCCGTATCCATGCGTCCCCTGGTGCCGGGACTCACGGATGCCCAGGCTCAGCTGTTGCGGTCAGCGGCCCGGGCGAAGCTGGGCTCCGGAGCGATCGACCTGTCCAAGGTGCAGGTCGTCCAGCTCGCCGGCGGCGACGCCACGGCCGCTGCCCAGGCGTTGGCCGCCGCACCCGGTGTCTCCTACGCCGAGCCCGACCAGACCGTCTCCCCCATGAACACCGGGTCCATACCGCTGCCCTCCTCGGCGAGCGCCACGCCGACGAAGGCCGGTTCGTCGGCGAAGGGGCAGGACAGCGGTGCGACCGGCTCCGACGGTGTGCCCGGCAACGCGGCTTTCGGCAGCTCGCTGCAGAGCTTCCTCAACGCCGGCGGTGTCGACGCGACGGGCGCCTACAGCTTGCTGAAGCAGAAGTTCGACCAGTTGCCCGGCACGGGTGAGACCATCACCAACGTCTCGGTCGGCGACCTCACCGACGCGTCGACGCCGAAGCTGGGCGTATCGGGGCCGACGACCGTCGTCGAGAACGGTCAGCGGTATCTGGACATCCCCACGATGCCGTTGATCCCCACGTACACCGCGGACGCGTCCGGCGCGCTGGACCCGACCGGCTCGACCCAGGGGCAGGACGCCGCGCTGGGTGAGGTGTTGCTGGACTTTTCCGTGATGGCGCCGCTCCCGCATGACCTGCAGCGCGCGGGCATGCAGGGCAGCGGGTCCTCCGACCTGCTGGGCATCGCCCCGGGTGCGGGCTACCGGCTCGTCGTCCCGCAGCAGCCGACGTTCAGTCAGATCGCGGTGGCCCTGCTGGCCGCGGCCCGGCAGACCCCGCGACCCGACGTGATCACCGCCAGCCTCGGGTACGGCACCGACGCCGCGGGGTTCCCCAGCCGGTATCTGGAGGACGATCCGGTCCAGCAGGCCGTGATCGCGTCGATCGTGCAGCAGTACGGCATCACCGTGGTGGTCTCGTCGAACGACGGGACCCGGCTGTACACCAACGCGGCCGTCGGGCCCGACGGCGGCAGCACCGCGACCGACGTGACGCGCAAGGCCGCCGACGCCACCCGGATCGACGACGACCAGGTGTCGACCACGCCCAGCAAGGTGCTGGACTCCGGCGCGATCGCCGCGGGCGGCACCACGACCGACGACACACTGTCCGTTGCGCCGCAGAACGGCTCAGCCGCGTCGGGCAACGGGACCTGGGCGACCACCCGGCTCAACGGCTCCGGGATGTTCTCCTCGGGATTCGGCACGCGCGTGGACGTCTCGGCGCCCAGTGACGGCATCCCCGCCTTCGAGCACCAGGGACAGACCGCGCAGTCGGTGAAGGAGGTCCTCAGCGGAGGCACGTCGGCGTCCGCGCCCGAGATCGCGGCCGCCGCAGCGGTCGTACTGCAGACCTCCCGGCTGACCGGGCAGCACCCGTCGCCCGATGACGTCCGTACGCTGCTGGAACGCACCGGCCGTGCCGTGCCCACTCCGCCGCAGATCGACCAGCCGCTGCACGTCGGCGCACAGCTCGATGTCACCGCCGCGGTACAGGCGGTCCTGGCCAAGGCGCGCGGCAGCCGGGCCGGCACGGGCACCCCCCAGATCGTCCGGCTCTCGGTGGCGCATCGCCAGACCATCGGCGGGCTCGGTGGCTCCTACCTGGAGGCCACCGACCCGGGGTATATCGACCTGGCCGGACCGGGCACAGGCGCCGGCGCCACCGGTGAGGGCCTGGTGGGACCGGTGACCATCGGCGCCGACGTCACCGGCCTGAGCGACCGGGACGGCGTGAGCTACGCGCTGCGCATCAAGAACCATGAGTTCACCTCCGCTGTGCCGGCGATCCGGCTCACCCCCACGCAGATGCTCGCCGCCGCCGGACTTCCGGTCGTCTCCGCGACGGACCGTCAGGTCCCGCTCACCTTCGAGGTGCGCCACGGCAACGAGGTGCTGGCCTCCACCACTCACCAGCTGACCTTCGGCCCCACCGACGGCGGCTACGCCGAAGCACTCGCCCCGGTGGTCCAGCCCGTGGTCGAGGCGGGACATTCCGTACAGGTGCGCTACGACCTGACCGGCGTGCGGAACGTCAGCTCGCCCCAACTGGTCGTGTCGCAGGTCGGCCACTGGAACCCCGCGTTGGCGCCCATCTTCTCCGCCGTCCACACCGCCCCGCTGACGGGACTTCGCGGCACCGTCACCGTCCCGGCCGACGCCTTCTCCGCCGGCGGCGGCATCTACGGCATCGGTGTCCTCCAGAACCCCGCAGGCGGCGCCAAGCGCGGGCCGGTGTACGGCGAGTTCGTCTCCGTCCGCGTCGACGGCGGTGACCCGTCGCAACGCCCGGCGGCGCCGACCCTGGCTGCGAAGGGATCCCAGGGGTTCGGTCACCTGCTGGAGGTGAACCGGGCTGCGCCGCGATTCTCGGTGCGCTACGACGTGTCGCGGGTCAAGGGCGCCACCGGCACGCTGCTGGAGTTCTCCGCACCCGGACCGAACATGTACAACTCCTACAACATGGTCAGCAACCAGAACGGCACCACCCTCGACCACAACGGGGTGGACAGCCCGGCCACGCTCGACCGCTCACTCACGGGCACGCGAGGCACGGCGGACCTCGACGCCCTCGCGCTCAAGCTCCCGTCCTCGATCGCCTACGACCTGCGGGTGTTCGCCGTCAACCAGCACGGCAAGACAGTCGGGCAGGCTTCGCCGACGTCCCTGCTGGCCTACGACGACGGAACGGCCCCAGACGGCACAAACCTGACCGACTTCGCGATCGTCCCCGGTGGCACGTCCGTCGCGGCGGTCGAAAGCCCCACCGGTGAAGGCTCGGTGTACGACTACGACGCCGCCACCGGAACCTATGGCCGCAAGCTGACGAGCGACCCCGCGTACGGCTCCATCTACGAGGTGTTCGGCGTCGACTCCGCCCAGCACGCGTTGGTCCTGCACAAGCAGACGACCACCGGCGAGCAGTGGCTCGAGACGTACGACACGGGCACCGGCGACGCGGTGGGCAGCCCCGTCCGGGTCGATGACCAGTACGTCGTGACGGGCGGGCGGGTGGACGCCAAGCGCCACCGCGCAGCGGTGCTCGCCCACCGTTCGAGCGACCGGGCGGGCTTCGTCCTGCCCGTGGACACGGCAACCGGCGCAATGGGCACACCGCTCCAGCTCGATCCCACTCCGGACGGGAGAACGTCGTACGGCCTGCTGGACGTGGACGAGTCGACCGGCCTCTTTTCCGCGCAGAAGACCGGCACCACCGTCAACTGCGTGGCATCGATCGGCTCCGGCACGGTGGCAGCGGTCGACCTGGACACCGGGACGGTCACCCAGAGCCAAGGCGGTATCCCCTGCGCCGGGGACCTCGCCGCCGACCAGAAGGGCAATCTCTACGAAACGTGGTACCACTCCTACAGCGTCAACTTCGCCGGCACCGGATACCTCGGGCAGCTCGGCGGCGGTGACCCGGTGAACGTCGGAACGGCTCAGACGCCCCTCGCGCTCGCCGTCGACGGGGAGCACCAGCTGGCGTTGCTCGCCTTCCGGTTCCCGGACCTGAAGCCCATGGGTGGCTTCCAGCAGTACGGCTTCACCGACAACAACGCCACCGGACGCATGGCCGTCGTCGACCTGAAGACAGGCAACACGGTGGGTACGGTGACCGGCGTCGAGTACCCCCTGTTCGGCTCCTGGAACGGCCGGCTCGAAACACACCGCGAGCGCGTCATGCAGCTCGACCCGGCGACCCGGACCGGCTGGACGTACGCAGGCGACGGAAGTCAGATCCAGCAGTTCTCCTACTGATCCGATCCGCTTGCTCGACCACCCGGGTCCGCGGGCGCCACAGCGCCCGCGGACCCGCGGCCTTACGGTAACCGGCCACGACCCCTGGCCCCCGGACCAGGCCCTCCTTGATGACATGGAAAATGTCGACGGGACAGCTGTGGCGCAGGAACAAAGGTGGCCGACATCCGCCGGCCGGCGGGCAGGCGACATGAAGGCGGAAAAGCCATGACATTCAACGTGCTGGGACTGGCAGAGGAGACTGAGCGCGTCTACGCCGTGCTGGTCCATACGCCCCACGCGACGGCTTCGGAGCTCGCCGGCGCCTGTGAACTGTCGGTTCCCTCCACCACGCGGCAGCTGGCCGATCTGGTCAAGGAGGGCCTGGCGACGCGGGCCACCGGCCGACCGCCCCGGTTTACCGCGGTGGCCCCCGACATCGCTGTCACCGCGCTGATCCGCCGTCGTGAGAAGCAGCTCGATGAGGCCCGGTCGCAGGTGCACCGGCTGATGGAGGCACACCGGGAGGCGTCCCGGATCAGCAGCCCGGACCTCGCGGTGGAACTCCTCACCGAACGCGCCGATGTCAGTACCGCGGTGCAGTGCATGACCACCCAGGCACAGCGTGAGATACGGGCCTTCGACCGGCCCCCCTACGTAGACCGGCCTGGCAGCAACCTCGACGAGCAGATCAAGCGGCAGCGCCGCGGCGTCGCCCACCGCGTGATCTACGACCGCGCCGCCGTCGCCTGGCCGGGCCGCCTCGCAGACGACATCCTGCCCAGCGTCCGGGCCGGCGAACAGGCGCGTGTCCGTACCGAGCTGCCGCTCAAACTCGTGATCTGCGACAGCCGGGTCGCGATCATCCCCATCAGTTCGGCGCCGGGCGGTCAGTTGGCGGCGTATCTCGTGAAGAGCTCACCGATGCTGGTGGCCCTGGAGGCGCTCTTCGAGGCGGAGTGGGAGCGGGCGGTTCCCCTGCCCCTGACGCACCGCACAGCCGCCGAAGGGAGCCTCGAGAGCGGCACCGGCGAACCCGACCAGGAGACTCGGTCACTGGTGTCGCTGCTCGCGGCAGGGCTCACCGACGCCGCGATCGCCCGAGCCCAGGGCTGGAGCGAACGGACCACCCAACGCCGTATCCATCGGCTGATGAGTCAACTCGGGGTGAACACCCGGTTCCAGGCCGGGCTGACCGCCGCCCGGCGCGGCTGGCTGTGACTCGCGCCGGATGGTGGCTGACTCGGGAGTCTCGGAGAGCCAGTTGACGTCGGTCAGCGAAGCGTGCTGCGGGCAGCCGGGACACGGTCCAAGATCCGGACCATGTGCGGACCAACTCGGCTCATCATCAGGCGATTCCACCCGTTACCACAGGTCAGAACGGGTTGAGGCGGCGTCGCCACCCACAAGCGCAATCACACGGCGGCCACCATCGATGACTGCGGGCGCGAACTCGGCAGCCACACCACCGGCACCACCAGCGCCGACCACCTGCGTCTACTCGCCTGGGCACATCGCTTCGACGAGCACCGCGTCCAGAAGCCGGTGCAGGTCATCGATCCTCACCGGGTGGGAGCGGGCGGAAGCTCACCCAGCGCACGCATGAGGGCGATCTGCGCCTGGTCCCGCTGAGTTGCGAGTTCCTCGATGGGTCGGTCTCCGAGGTAGGCCTCTGCCTGCTCGCTCAGGAGTTTGACGGTGGCCTCGTCGAAGGTCGGGCCTCCCAGGAACTTCCAACTCTGTTCCATCGCGGGAGCGAGATGCGAGAGGAAGTGAGCAAATCCGCCGGAACCGCCGCCGAGATGGAGACTCTGGCCTCCTCGTATGCGGCGCGCAGGTTCTCGTTGGCCTGCAGCATCGGCGAGAACTCGGCAAGCACGGCTTCTTCGACCTCTTGCTGGAGGCGGTGTGCGGTCTCGCCCGCAACGGCTGACAGCCGCGGTATCAGTCCCTGGAAGATCCTCTTCACCCAGTATCTGGGCAGCGAGGTCCTGGACTCCGCGCTGCCGCGGATGCCCGCCGCGGTGAGGTTCATCCCCCCACAGGACCCGCGGTGGCTCTCGACCCTGGACGCGATCAAGAAAGATCTCGTGTCCGACGGTCTCGTGTACCGGTACGACCCCTCTGCCTCTCCGGACGGGCCGCGCGGGTCCGAAGGCACCTTCTCGGCACGTTCTGGTACGTCGAGGCCCTCGCCCGCGCCGGCCATCTGCGTGAGGGGCGATTCGTCTTCGAGGAGATGCTCACCTACGCCAATCATCTCGGTCTGTACTCCGAGGAAATCGGACTGACCGGCGAGCAACTCGGCAACTCTCCATAGGCGTTGGCCCACCTCGCCCTCATCTTCGCCGCGCTGAGCCTGGATGCCCATCTCGACGCCGCCGTACCAGGTTTCCCTCCCACCTCACCGGTCCCGGTTCCCTATCTCTACGCGCAACCGATGGTGGCGGAGGCCGGAGGTCCGCCGGTCACCCCGTATCCGTCGGACCACATCATCCGCAGGTGAGCGCACAGCCATGGTCAAGAAGGGCGGCGAGCCCGGGGAGAGCTCACGCTGCCGTGTGACGACCGGGGCGGTGGCGGGAGGCGATGGTGGCGGTCAGGGCCTCGATGGCGTCGACGGTCGCGGTGCTCAGGGCGACGGCGCGGCCGGTCGCGGCGCTTCCGAAGCCGTCTGCCCTTTCGGCCGACAGGCCGGAGCGGGTGGTGAAGGAGTCGTATACCGACCGCAACGCCCCCGGTGCCACGGTCTCGGCTCCGGCGGCGGCGCGGGCCAGGGCGGTGAGGTGTTCGTGCAGCAGGTCGGCCAGTTCGGTCAGCTCCGGCACGGTGTCCTGCGGGATACGCGGCAGGTGTTCGTCCAGCAGCGTTGCACATCCGGCAACCGTGGAGACCTGAGCCCTGATCTGCTCCAGCTGCCTACTCGACCAGGGCCCGCGGTGCTCGGCGGGCTCGGCGTGCGACTGCTCCACCGCGGCCACCATGCGCTCCCGGACCTGCCGTGACCGCGCCCGCAGCGCGTCCACGGCTGCCCGGTCGATCGCCCCGACGTCGGCGTAGCCGGACAACAGCTCGGGCAGCAGCCGGTCCTGCACCCGCAGCCACTCCGCGAGCAGGCCCGGCAACCGCCGGGTGGACCACGTCGGCCAGACCAAGAAGATGACCATCGCCAGCACCGCGCCGACCACCGTGTCGGCGGCACGCGCCCACGCCGTGGGCCCGGGCAGTCCGCCGACGTGGTGGATCAGGAAGACGATCCAGGTGGTCAGCCACAGGTTGAGCATCAGCTGCCCGGTCCGCAGGGTCGCGAACGATGCCGCTGCCAGCACCACCGACGCGACCGCAAGGCCTGCGGGCGACCAGTGCGGCAGGGAGAGCACCGAGGCGAAGAGGCCGCCCAGCACGGCCCCGGCCGCCCGTCCCCAGCCGCGGGCCATGGTGTGCCCGTACCCGGGGAAGAGCACCAGCATGGTGGTCAGGGCCACCCAGAAGCCGTGTGCGGAGATACCCAGCCCGCCCCAGCCGCCGATCGACCGGCCGATGACCTCGGCGAGCACCACGCCCACAGCAAGTCGCACCGCGTGGCGGAAGATCGGTGACTGGAGATGCAGCTGGGCCCGGATCCGCCGGGCGGTGCGTGCCACAGAGGGGGTGCCCGCGTACAGGCCCGGCACCTCGGTGTGGGGTTCCAGCACATCGCCGACGCGGCCCTCCGTCGAGCGCCGGGCCAGCTGCTCGGCCAGCCGCAGCCGTGCGGCCAGATCGCGCGGGCCGCGCACGGGCGAGTCGTCCGCCGCCGATTGAAGGACGGCCCAGACCTCCTCCGAGGTGCGGTGCTCGCGGCCGGAGGCCACCGTACGGGAGATGTTCCCCAGCACCTGAGCGGCGCCTACCAGGGCCTCCTGGTTCCCCGCTGCTGCCGTGACCCGTACGGTATGCAGCGCGCGGCGGATGCGCTCAGCCTCGCCCAGCAGTCCGAACATGGCCGCTGCGGCCGGCCGGCTGAACTGCGGCAGCAGGTCCAGAGCGTGCCGGGCCGCTGTGAACGGAGCGGACTCGCTCACGACGGCGGACCCGGCCGCGGCCGAGGCGTTGGCGAGCGACTGGTACAGGGCGGCAAGAGCACGGCGCTGGGAGGCGAATCGCGGACCGTACGGCGGGAGCAACCACACCACGACGACGAGTCCGGTCCCGACCGCGATCCACCCGGCTGTCACCAGGCCGCCGTGCACGTCGGGAGCGAGATCGGCCGTGATCATCAGCCCGATGACCGCGAGGCAGCCCCGGATGCCAGGGGCGACGCCCACCGTCCGCCACAGCCCGACGGCGAACGCCGCGCCCGCGAGCAGCAGCAGGAACAACCAGGTGGTGCCGTGCACCAGCGCCCCCAGCACCGCCATGGCGCTGAAGGCCGCAGCCATCCCGACCGCGTTCACCACCGGGTGCCGCAACGGGCTCAACAGCGTACCGATGCCACAGAGGAACGCACCGACGCTGGCCATGGCCCCGGCCAGCGGCGCGTCCAGCAGCAGCCCGAGGACGGTGGCGAGCAGCACCGCCAGTACGGCCCGCACGATCGCCGACGGCGCCGCGAAAGCACGTTGAATGCGCAGTCCGTCCCGGCCGACTGTGATCAGAGATGACCACCAGCGCATGTCCGGGCCTCCCTCAACGGCACGGCCCCGCCCCGCACCCACATCCTCTGCCCGCCGCGGCGTGGCTGCCACTCGCTGCACCTGGACGTCGCCGCTCGGGTGGTGAGACGAATGCTGCTCCGGATGCGATGAATCCGCCGAGGTCCAGTGCGGCCGCGGTCGGCGACACTGTCTCTGCCGTTGTGCAGGCAGATCACTCCGCGGAGCGCCGGAGTGGCGTGGGGCGAACCCATCCCGAAGCTCCGGGAGGCACACCAGGGGCTGGAGAAAGCTGAGCACGGTCGGTGCGGGTCAAGATCGGGGTCATGGGCATCAAGGTCTCACGCGCCGTGACCGTCCCCCCGGCGCGCCTGACGGATCTTCATGCAGGACTGATTCATCGAGCCCGACTTCGCTGTGAGGTCGGCCAGCCCGCCGGGAGCAGCGCATGCCTACCCTCCACCGCCAGGACAACGTCTTCGTACTCGATCGACGCCGTGCGTTCCACGGCCGTGAAGATGGCCGAGGCACAGGTCGGCAAGGCCGGCGACGCCCTCGGCACCACCAAGGCACGCATGTACGCTTCGGTCCTGGCCACCCTGCCCGGCACGGACAAGGTGGCCGACTAACCAAATGGAACGGCGCGGACGTGGAGCAGGCCGACGAGGCAGTCGGTGTGATCATGCCGATGCTGCGCGCCACCGAGGAACTCATCGCCACTGAGCAGTACCGCGATGTTCTCGCCGCGATGCCGCCGGTTGTGGTCAGGAAGATCGGTGACTCGGCTCCCGAGCCGCTCGCCCTCGGGGCGGTCACACCGCTGGACGGCATCCGGGTGGTGGGCCGGGCGTACGTCATCGCCGGTGCCGGCACAGCAGAGCAACTTTGTGGGCGGTCTTTTCCAATTCGATGAACGCGTGCACCTCGCTCATCGATCGCTCTCCTTCGCCATGAAGGCCGCCGCTTTTCGCAGCACCTCGATCGTCTCCGCCTGCTCGGCGGCCAGTCTCCGCACCCGGCGCAGCTCTTCGCGCTCGGCTGTCGTCAGCTCTCCCGGCGCCGCCTGCCCGCGGTCGATCGCATCCTGCTTGACCCGGTTCCGTAGTTCCTCGGGGCTGACCCCGATCTCCCGAGCCACCCCGGTGATGCTGTTGCTCCAGTCAAGATCACAGATGGAGTCTCTATCGGATGGGAGCGGGCGGAAGCTCACCCAGCGCACGCATGAGGGCGATCTGCGCCTGGTCCCGCTGAGTTGCGAGTTCCTCGATGGGTCGGTCTCCGAGGTAGGCCTCTGCCTGCTCGCTCAGGAGTTTGACGGTGGCCTCGTCGAAGGTCGGGCTTCCCAGGAACTTCCAACTCTGTTCCATCGCGGGAGCGAAATGCGAGAGGAAGTGAGCAAATCCGCCGGAACCGCCGCCGAGATGGAAACTCTGGAAGGGCCCCGCAACCGCCCAACGCGGGCCGATCGAAGAAGTGACGAGTTCGTCGAGTTCCTGCTCGGTCACCACTCCCTCGGCCACCAGATGGACGCACTCGCGGAAGAAGGCCGCCTGCAGGCGGTTCGCGACGAAACCCGGAACTTCCTTGTGCAGGACCTGGGGCTTCTTGCCCAGTGCGGTGTAGAAGGCGCGTGCCTTCTCAACGGTCTCCTCCGAAGTGAGCCTGCCCGGAACGATCTCGACAAGAGGCACCAGGTGCGGCGGGTTGAAGGGGTGGCCGACGATCAGGCGCTCGGGCTGCCTGAGGACCGTGGCGATCTCGCTGGCCGGAAGACCCGAGGTCGAGGTGGCGAAGAGCGCATGGGCAGGAGCGTTCTCCTCGATGGTGGCCCACATCCGGTGCTTGATCTCCAGGCGCTCCGGGCCGTTTTCCTGCACCACGTCGGCGTGGGCCACCGCGGCGGCCAGATCGGCCTCGAAACGCAGCCGGGCAGTCAGGCCGTCCGTCCGCATGCCCAGCTCTTCCAGCGTGGGGGCGATGTCTGCCAGACCTGCGCGGACCTGGCTCTCCGTCGTGGGAGCCGGGTCGCTGATGGTGACCTCACAGCCGTGGGCGAGGCACAGGGCTGCCCACGACATGCCGATGACGCCGGCGCCGACGATGGTGATGTTACGGAACGATTCCGCGTTCGCAGTGTTCATGGTGTGCGATTCCTTACGGGTGGTGAGCGTCGCACCGCGACATTGCATGAAGTGTTTGAGGGCTGCCCGCGGGCCTGCCATCCTGACGGAGGGCGTGCTTGATCTCTGTTGCCGAGAAATCGCAGGCAAAGTACGCATGGCGAAATTTTCCAAGTTCCACGCCTGCCCCTCTCGCGCTCCTCGGGGGTGGGGGGCCCCGCCCGGGCGCCCCCCCCCCCCCCCCCCCCCCCCCCCCGCCCCCCCCCCCCCCCCCCCCCCCCCCCCCCCCAAACAACGTG
>NZ_JBIATN010000040.1:0-46505 GCF_042891825.1 Streptomyces sp. NPDC001852 | reverse complement strand
GGTGGCGTCGGGTGGCCCCCAACCCCCCCCCAACCTACGGCTGGGCAATTTTCCCCCGGCCCCCCCCGGCCCCGGCGGGGGGGGGGGGGGGGGGGGGCCCCGGGCGGGCCCCCCACCCCCCCCACGTCACCGCGCCGGTACCTGCATGCGCCGGCTCGCGTCGATCACGGCATCACCATGGTCTTTCTCGACCTCGACATCGAGAACGGTGCAGACCCGTCCGAAGGACCAGTAGAACCCGGTCACCTGCATGATCTCGAGGATCTCGCGTGGAGTGAGGCGCTCCTTCGCCGCGGAGAAGATCTCGTCGGAAACGGTCGGGGCGGCTATGACCGCGGCCACGAAGCGGATGATTGCGCGGTCGTCGCCGGGGAGTTCCGGGGCGTTGAAGTCCTTGCGCTTGATCGCGTCCCGTACGGCGTCCGACACACCGACGGATGCTGAGATCGGCACGTGCTGGGTGAACTCGTATGCGCAGTCCGTGGCGCTGGCCGTGGTCAGAATGGTCAGTTCACGGTCTCGCGGGGAAAGCGTCAGCTGGGTGAACTGCGCCTGGCCCTGCCGAAGGAAGATCTCGACGGTGGCCTGCGAGTGCGACAGCATGTCGAATGCCGCGTGCTGCGGCAGCTGGTCGAGGAACTCACGCAGTTCCTTGGGAAATTCCTGCCGGTCGGGGTAGGTAAGACGGGACACAACGGCTCCTTCTGGGAATGCGACGGTGAAGTGCTGCTCTGCTGCGGCAGTGGATGGGCCACTCGGTATGCCGGGCCGTTGGGCCGCATGCCATACCGTCTCCGCGTCTTCGAGGTCCACACCATTTCGAATGGTTGGCTGCCCTCGCCGGACTGCGGGGCGATTGCCTGCATTTGCCAATCTAGGCTTGCGTGACCGCGACGCACCGAAGCTCGACTACAACTTCTCGTAGTGCTTACGCCAATCGGCATGGAGTCGCATTCCGGTCAGAGTGCTACCGCGACCGGGCGCGGGCGAGGCTCTTCGGCTCGATGGAACATTCGTGCCGACCCGCCGTTGGCCCTCGCCGTGATTGTCGTGAGCGTTCCCTGCGGGCATTACCTGCTATCAGGTCGGCACCTATGCGCTCGGTCCGCCCGCATGCCTCGGTCCCCATGCGGCGCACACCCCGCGGCAGACAAGGGCGAAGGAATCCTCCGTCACGTCTGATAGAGACGGAGCGCGACCAGGGACGCGACGAGTCCGTCGCCGCTGCGCGGATCGAATCCGGTGAGTTCGTGCCACCGGCCGAGCCGGTAAGCCAGCGAGTTCGGGTGCAGGTGCAACCCGCGGGCCGCTCCGGCCACCGACAGGCCGTGGTCTGCGAATGCAACCACGGCCTGGGCCAGGTGGGGGTCCGTGCGCGCCGTGGCCACGGCCTTGGTGAACAGCGGAGCCAAGCGGGTGGCCTGCCCGCCGAGGCCGGCGGCGAGCCAGGCGTCGGCGAAGTACACGACACGGCACTGCTCGCCCGTCCGGGACAGCGCCTGGGTCGCGTCGGTGACGCTGTCCGCCGCCCCGGCCAGGCCGGGGCGGGACAGGCCGACGCCGATCGCGGTGGCGTCCCGCCGCGGCGGGATGGCCGCGGCGGCTGCGGCCACGGCGTCCGGGTCGTGCCGCTGACCCAGGACCAGGAGCCGGGCGCCGGCGGTGGCGCAGTGGAGTTCGCCGGTCAGGGCGTTCAGCCGAAGGCGCAGCTGTTCGGTGCGGTCGTCCTGCCAGTCCTCGGCGGGCAGGCACAGCGCCTGGAACTCGCCGTCGACTCGGTAGCCGAGCGCTTGGGCCAGGGGGGCCGCCGCCTCCACCTGGACGGGGTCGGCGGTGAGCGCGGCGAACAGCCGGTGGGCGAGCGTGACCCGGGTGACCTGAGCGCGCCGGACTTCCTCGCCGTAGGCCTCGGATGCGTTGCCGGTGAGGACCCGGATCCAGGTCCAGATGAGCGTGACCAGATGCGTCAGGTCGCCGACGTGCTCGGGGTGGTCGGCCGTGGCCCGCTGCAGGATCAAGTTCCACGCCTCGCGAAAGGTGACGTGATAGGCCCCGAGCATGAGTTCGATGGGCAGGCCCTGCTCGGCGCGCCGCCGCCCCAGCTCCCGGGCGTGGGCGATCTGCTCCTCCCCCGGCGGCCGCTGCTCGGCGATTCCGGCGAACAGCATGCGGCCCTCGTACAGCACGAAGTCCCGGTGTTCCTCCGTAGGCACGACGGCGTAGTCGGGGATCTCGGCCCGGATTCGCCGGACGACCTCGAGACTGATCACCGGCAGGTCGTCGGTGATGTGCGCGCAGATCTGAGCAACGGCGTTCCGGGCCGCGCCCGAGAGGGGCGTCGACAGTGCCGGGTTCTCGGATTCCACGAACTCGACCCTAGCATTTCTGGCTTTTCACCGTAGATCCAGAGCGCTGGGTGGTGAAAATCTCAAATCCGGGACGGAAGATCGGCCTGCGGGGGGTGCGGACGCGGGGAACCGTGAGGTCGAAGGGTGAGCGGCGAACGGTTGGCCCGACAGCGGCCCGGGCTCGTGGATTCCACAAATCCTGGCTCAGCATCTTCAGGTTTTCGCCGTAGTTTTGTCCGTTATGCAGTGAAATGCTCGAACCGTTAGCGAAAAACCAGTGGAACAGGCGCATCTGCCGGAAACCGAGGTCCAGACATGACAGGCGACTACACCGTTGGCGACCACCTTCTTGCCCGGCTCGACGAGATCGGTGTCCAGCACGTGTTCGGCGTGCCGGGCGACTACAACATGGCCTTCCTCGATCGCATCGTCGAGCACGACCGCATCAGCTGGGTCGGCAACGCCAACGAGCTCAACGCCGCCTACGCAGCCGACGGCTACGCCCGCGTCAACGGGGCCGGTGCCCTGCTGACCACCTACGGTGTGGGCGAGCTCAGCGCGATCAACGGGATCGCCGGCGCCTACGCCGAATACGTCCCGGTCATCCACATCGTGGGCGCACCGTCCACGGCGGCACAACAGGCCGGCGCGCTGCTCCACCACACCCTCGGTGACGGCGACTACCGGCACTTCGCCCGGGCACACGCCGAGGTCACCGTGGCCCAGGCCTACCTGAGCGCGGGCAACGCGACCGCCGAGATCGACCGGGTGCTGGCCGCCAGCCAACGGGAACGGCGTCCTGGCTACCTCGTACTGCCCACCGACGTGGCCGCGAGCCCGGCCGAGCCGCCGACGCAGCCGCTTCTCGTACCGGCGCCGGAGGCTTCGGCCCCGGTGCTGGAGGAGTTCACCGACGCCGCACGCACCATGCTGGCCAAGGCCGACACACTGGGTCTTCTCGCCGACTTCCTGGCCGACCGGTTCGGTGTCCGGGCCGAGGTGGCCGAGCTGGTCGCTGCCGGCCGGATCCCGAACGCGACGCTGTCCATGGGCAAAAGCGTGCTCGACGAGAGCGCCCCCTTCTTCACCGGCACCTACTGCGGCGCCGCCAGCGACAAGCGGGTGCTCGCCGCCATCGAGCAGGCCGACGTACTGCTGTCGGTCGGTGTGCGGTTCAGCGACAGCACCACTGCATTCAGCCACCGTATCGACGCGGAGCGGACCATCGACATACAGCCCTGCGCCACCCACGTCGGCGACCGGGTGTTCGCTCCCCTGCCGATGCGGGACGCCGTGCGTGCGCTGACCGGAGTGCTGGCCGAGTCGGGCCGGTCGTGGGCGCGCCCGGATCTTCCGCCGGCCTCAGCCGATGACCTGGCCGACGAGACGCCCTCCGACAGCGCGGAAGCCCTGCGTCACGCGACGTTCTGGCCGACGGTCCAGAGCTTCCTGAGGCCGGGCGACATAGTGGTCGCCGAACTGGGCACCTCGCTCTTCGGAGCGCAGGCGATGCGGCTGCCGGCCGGGGCGACTTTCATCGGCCAGCCGTTGTGGGCCTCCATCGGGTACACCCTCCCGGCGACCCTCGGCGCACAGCTCGCGGCGCCCGGGCGGCGCACGATTCTGCTCATCGGGGACGGCTCCGCACAGGTGACCGCTCAGGAGCTCGGCACCCATCTGCGGGAAGGCTGCACGCCGATCGTGCTGCTGATCAACAACGGCCGCTACACCATCGAGAACGTACTCCACGGTGGGGAGCGTCGCTACAACGACATTCCCCGATGGAACTGGAGCCTGCTCCCGGCGGCCATGGGAGGCGAGTCGGCGGCCACCATGCGGGCGAGTACACCGGCCGAGCTGAGCGCGGCACTGGCCGGCGCCGCCGATCCGGCCGACCTGGTGCTGCTGGAGGCCGTACTGCCCCCGTCGGACGTTCCGGAGGTGCTCGTGCGGGCCACGGGGCAGTCGCTCGCCGCTGCCCAGGATGCCGACGCGGTCCGCTGAACACCGATGACACCCGGACCGACCATCGAGACACCCCATCGGCGGAACAGCACTATGGATCCTTTTCTCCCCGGCACGCGGCATGGAAGCACGGCGGTAATGCCGCGGGCCTGGACGGCCGCGCTGCGAATGATCAGTACGGTCCGTGCGAGAGAGAGTGAGTACGTCCTGCGCCATGGCGTGAAGAGCCTGGTCGCAGCGGTGTTGGCGTGGCAGCTCATCGCCTTGTGGCTACCGGGGCAGCAACAGTTCCTCGGCGTCGGCACGGCGTTGGTCATGGCCAATGCGTCCACGGTGTACAGCTCGGTGGTCCATGCCGCGCGCCGGGTGGCGATCCAGGTGTCAGGTGTCTCCCTGGCTGTCGCCGCCGCCTGGTTGCTGGGGGCTACCGCCGGAGCCATCGTGGCCGTCCTGATCGTGGTGCTGCTCACCGGTGGACGTCGTAACGGTGAGGACCGGCTTCAAGTCGCTTCGACTGCGGTGATCAGCCTGACGGCCGCCGCAGCGGCTCCGGTCGGGCATGTGGTCGTCCCCGCGGTCTCCACCCTTGCAGGCGCCACGGTGGGAGTCGCGGTCAATGCCTTGGTCTTCCCACCGACGTATCTCAACCAGTCCGACGCCGCCGTGCGCGGCCTGGCCCGCTGCACGGGCACGTTGCTGCGGGACATGGGCCGTGACGTGAGGGAAGGACGGTCTGCGAGTCACGCGCACCTCTGGCTGGAGAGGGCAGGAGAGCTGGAGCGGCAGGTCTCGGACGCTCGCGACGAGGTGCAGAAGGCTGCTGAGAGCCTGCGCTGGAACGCCCGCGCAGCCGCGCACCGACAGCACATGTCCGCAATCTACGAATACGCCTGCGAAGTTCTCCACAGGGCGTCGTTCCAGGTGCGAGGCATCGCCAGGACTCTGGCCGACAGCCTCGACCAGGACGGCACCGACCACGGCCTGAAGCAGGGATTCGCCGTGCGATACGGGGAGGCACTCGAGTTGGCAGGGCAGGTCTTCCTCACATATGCCGCTCTCGGTGTGGCGGCCGACGCACATCAGGGCGATGCCCGGAGGCAGTTGCGCACAGTGATCGATTGCATGCTGACCTGGCATGCAACGGTGACCGATCTGCTCGAGCGTGGCGCACTGACCGATCTGAACGCATGGCAGGTCTACGGTTCGCTCGCCGCCGATGTGGAGCGACTCCTCACTGACCTGGACGGCATCGAGCTCCCCGAAGAAGCAGGTGCGGCTGAAGTTGTCAGCGTTCGTGGCGTACTGAGTCGATGATCCGATCGAGCATCTGTCTCGAACGTCTGTCGTGACACACGGAGAGTAGACATGTCACATGAGCCGAGAGTGCGGCGCGCAATGTCAGCCGCTGGGTCAACCGATGGCGTCGAAGCCTGGTGGTCAGGAGGCGAGTACGTCTCTCTCCGCCTGCGCGGCGTCGAGCATCTGATCTTCGTACGCCGGATGGGCAGCGGGCCCCCGCTGACACTCCTGCACGGATACCCGGCTTCGTCCCACCAGTGGGCCAAGATGGCGCCCGAGCTGGCCCGCGACCACACCCTGGTGATGCCGGACTTCCTCGGCTTCGGCGCGTCCGCTAAGCCGCACGAGCACGATTACTCCCTGATGGAGCAGGCCGATCTGGTGGAGGCACTGTGGGCGCACTACGGCTTGAGTGCCACCCGGGTCGTCGCTCATGACTACGGCAGCTCGGTCGGGCAGGAGCTGCTCGCACGACGTTCGGAGGGTTCGCTGTCTGTGGCCCTGGTCGACATGACTCTGATGAACGGCGGCATCTACCCCGAACTGCACCGGCGTACCAACGCGCAAAGCCGGCTCCTGGACTCCCAGTTCGGCCCCGTGCTGAGCGCGCAGGTCGACCAGGACGGATTCATCACCGACCTCGCCGTCACGTTCGCACCCGCCTACGACGCGCTGACCGACAGCGTGGATATGTGGCGGACTTACAGCCGTGACGACGGACATCTGAACTCCCATCTGCTGCTGCGCTATGTCCGCGATCGGGAGACGTACCGCGATCGCTGGGTCGAGGCGCTCGAGGGGACAGACCTTCCGCTTCAGTTCGTGTGGGGTCTTGAGGACCCGGTCTCCGGCGCGCACATCGCCGAGCGGATCCGCGACTGCGTGCCCGGGGCACGGCTGCTCGAGCTGCCGGACGTGGGCCATTGGCCGTCGCTGGAGGCGCCGGAGCAAGTGATCTCGGCACATGAAGACAAGCGCTATTGATCGCGTATCGCGTTATAGGAGGCGACTGGTCCATGATCAATGAACCGGAGGAATGCACCGACCTCCGACAGGAGATGGCGGTCTGGCGGAACCGGTTCCTGCGGCTGCTCGACCGGTCGCCGGCACCCACTGCGATCAGCCGGCCCGATGGATTGCTGGTGATCACCAATCCCGCATTTTCTGCCCTGTGGGGCCTGACGCCGGGACATATGCGTGATCTCAACCTGCTCGATCTGCTGGTCTCCCCGGACGAGGAGTCACTGCTCAAGATCTCGGAGGGGCTTCGATTCGGGCGTCGTTTCCGCTACCCGATTCGAGTCGAGTGGGACGCCGTGGGCGTGACGAGAACCGGCCGACTCACCGTGGAACCGGTCAGCGACGAAGTCATCACTCCGACGCTGCTCATGGTGCTCCTGCACGTCGACCCGATGGCGCACGGGGCAGAACCAAATCTGGTGCAGGAGTTGTCACCGAAAGAAGAACGCATCCTGGCGTTGGTCGCGTCCGGAGCCACCTCCGCGTTGATCGCCCGGGCGGTCGGCCTCACGGCGGACGGCGTCAACTACCATCTCTCCCGGATGTGCCGCCTGCTGAAAGTGCCGAACAGGACCGCACTGGTCGCCAAGGCGTATGTTCTCGGAATTCTGAGCCCCACGTCCTGGCCCCCCGGCTCCGAAGAAGGCAAGTGACGTCGGGCGAGCCCCGCCCACTCTGACCGGGCGAAACGGCGGAGGCGGCGGACCACCGCTCGTCATGCCGGAACCGTCCCGCTCAGTCCGCTCAGTACGACGTCGTGGCATCGCGACCTGTCGCCGATCTGAACGATGGCGGCGTGGGGCTGGTGGTCGTCCGCCGTAGCAAGAAGGAGGCAGGCTCCGGATGCCGGCGCATCAATTTCGTAAGAGCCATCGGATTGCGTGCCGATCCGGCCCAGTTGGCTCCCATTCAGCGAGAGAAGGGTGATGGCGGCCAGGGACACAACGTCTCCGTAAGAGTTCCGTACCCGACCGAAGACGCGGGGTGCTGCCTGCGAGGGAGGGGTTGGCTCGGTGGCGTTGCGCCGGTCGGGCGCCGTAGTTCGGGGAGCAGGCCTTCCACCGGATTCGTGCTGTGTACCGCCGGCTGGGGCCGCGAGGGAGACCGTGGAGCGGAAGTGTGCATGTGCGGCAGTGATCTGGTGGCTCGTGAGCCGCTGGTGACCGCCGTGATCACGGATCCACGCGACGATCAGTCCCAGGGCCAGGCCGACGAAACACCCCAAGGCGATCATGATCCAGCCACGCGTCAGGCCGGCATCGCCTCGGGCGTCGAAGTAGAGGATTGCGCGAACGCCGTCGTCGATCTGCCGCATGGGTTCGAACTGGGCGAGCCACCGGTAGGGGCTGGGAACGGTCTGGAGGGGGAAGCTCCCCCCGGACGAGGGCACCGCCAAGGCGACGAAGAAGAGCATGCCCACCAGCGACCCGAGTCCTCCGACCAGCGAAATGATGGTCTGAGCGGTCACCCCGACGGCGATCGAGGCGCATACGGAGTAGATCCATAGCTGACCGAAGTGGGGTGTATCCATGTGAAGGGCGAATTTGCACGTGAGCAAAATTGCTGTCGCGGTGACCGGTGACAGGACGGCCGACATGGCGGTCTTGGCCACCAGTGTTTGGGTACGGGTGATCGGGACCGGCAGCTTGCTGGACCAGCGACGTCCGCGCTCGGCTGACTGATATCCCAGAGCGAAATCGACCGAGCTACTGACGACACCCGCACCCAGATAGGCACCAAGAGTGAGGACGAGGCTGACGTAAAAAGCGCTGAGGCCGAATCCGGAATGGTTACCGAGAGGGCGATGCTCGCTCGTGTGCAACGTGACGGGGTCGGCCAGCAACATCTTCTCGGCGGTCGGGATCGCCCGGCGGCTCGCGTGGTGCGCGGGGTCCATGTGCGCAGCCAGCGTCGCGGCGATACGACTCGATACGGTGTGGATCGTTCGCTCTCCGACGGCTTGAACCGAGGAGGTGGCCACACTGCCGGAACGGGGGTTGGTGAGCAGATGGACACTCGGCTGCCGCGGAGCCGTCCCATGGGGCGCGACGGGGCCGGTCAAGGACAGGACGCCCCTGCTGAAATCAGCCGGAATGATCAAGGCGCCGTAGACTGCGTCTTTGTCCATCTCGGCTTCTGCCCCGCGCAGACTCAGCGTCCGCCATTCCACGCGTTGACGGGAATCCGACGCGGTCGTGATGCCCCGGACGATCTGCCGGCCGAGGTGCACCTTCCGGCCGTCGACGTGAACCGCCTGGTCCTCGTCGACGATCGCGATCGGGAGGTGGTGGAGGTTGCCCGTGGGGTTGATGATGCCTCCGATGTAGGACAGCGACACCAGCACGCTGACCGCGATCATGACGAGCGTCGGGAAGAGCCAGAGGTTCGGTCGGCGCAGCAGATGCCGGGCGGTGGCCTTCGGCACGCCGGGAACATTCATCGTCATGGGTGTCGGATGCCTTTCGGGTTCCGGGTGGAGCTGCGGACAGGCCCTGGTTGACGGTCTGGGGCTGGGTTTGCGGCGCGGCCTGAGCGACGTCCGTGCGAGCCGATCCTGTGCGGATGTGGCGCGCGCGGTGTGCACGCCTTCCGATGCGGACCGTCTGCGCCAATGCCGCGCAGCGACTCGATACGGATGGGGCCCGGATTTCGATGATGACGTGGGACGGCGCCCGATTCGCCGGCACGGCCTACAGGAATTCGTAGTCGAGGGCGCGGAGCGGTCCGCCACGGTGTTCTCCGGCAGCTGCTCCTCGGTGGCACGACAGGCGCCCGTCCGGCCGGAGACCACGAGGCGCGGGAGCGTGGAGTCCGGCGTGGTGGAGACCTCTGCGACCACGTGGCGTCAGGGTCTGCAGTCCGGCCCAGACGTCGGGCGTGCCGACGCCCGTGGAGCGGCCGTACGGGTCGAGCGTGTTTCGGGCGGGCGGATCGGGGCGCGTCCGACGGCGGGCAGGTCGGCGAGCGGCACCTTGGCCCGGCAGGTGATGGCGACGGGCCAGCCTCCGAGGGCGGGCGAAGTCGCAACGGAGACGCCGAACCGGGTCAGTTGCTCGACGCCGCGTTCGACGGTGGGCGGGTCGGTGGACAGGGCCTGACGGGAGGCGCGGCCGTCGTGTGCCAGGTGGGCGAGAAGGGATTGATCTACGGCGGTGATGTCTCCGGCGCCGCGCCGGGCCGGCCGGGGCGCGACCGGTGCGGCGAGCTGGGCGCATTGATCCTGCAACGCCCCGCCACCCATGACGGTGGTGAGCCAGAGCGCTCGACAACAGCACGCCAAGGCCGCAACGGGGAGCGCCACACAGCGGCCAGGTGCAGGCTGGATGGTGGAGGTGGGTTGCCGTGGCGCAAAACGAAGCCGTCTCGCCGGGCGAGGGTGCTGCGGTGCTGGAGGCTCTGTTCCGCCAGTCCCCTACCGGGCTGCTGATCTTGGACACGGAGCTGCGCATCCTGCGGATCAACCTCACCAGGCCGGTCCTGCACGAGGTGCCCACCGAACAGATCGTGGGCCGACATGTCACCGACGTGTATGACCTTTCCGCACCCGATGAGGTGGAGGCGATGCTGTACAGCGTGCTGGAGAACGGCGCCCCCGCACGGGAGCGGCTCGTGGGGTTGCGTCCGAAGGGCGCCCCGGGGCCGGAGTACCTCTTCTCCGTCTCAGCAGCTCGGCTGGAGGACGCTGAGGGCAGGATCTGGGGGCTGCTGACGGAGATGCTCGATGTCACCGAACGCGAAAAGGTGCGCGCCCGCATGCGACTCCTCAGCTCCGTGCGCGAGCACGTGGGACGGACCCTCGACGTGGTGGCCACCTGCCAGGAACTCGTGCAGGCCGTGGTGCCGGACCTCGCCGACATCGCAGTGGTGGAAGTGGTGGACGCCGTGGTGCGTGGCGAGGACCCTCCCCCGAGTCCCCTGGGACCGGAGGTGCCGCTGCGCCGTGCCGCCTTCGGTCACAGCGGCGGCGACGAGCAGACCCGGGCGCATCCGGTGGGTGACGTGCGCGCCCTGCCGTTCCCGACGCCTTACGCCCAGACGCTGGCCGACCTCAAACCCCGACTCGTCGCCCTGGGCCCCGACACGCCCTGGCTGGCGGCCGACCCGCCACGTGCCGAGGCGATCGGTGCATCCGGTGCCCACGCACTCATCACGGCACCCTTGACACTGCGGGGAACCGTGCTGGGACTGCTGAGCCTGTACCGCACCGACCACGGCGACGTCTACGACAGGGACGATGTCACCCTCGCCCTCGCGGTGGCCGCTCACACCGCGCTGTGCATCGACAACGCCCGCCGCTACACCCGCGAACACACCATCGCTCTGACCGTCCAGCACCACCTGCTGCGGTCCAGCACCGCGACGCACACCACCGTGGAAACCGCGCATCTGCACGTGCCGTCCGAGGCGGGGGGAGGCGGCGGGTTCGACACCTTCGCCCTGCCCGGTACCCGCACCGCACTCGTGGTTGGCGAAGTAGTCGGCCAAGGCATCTACGCGGCCACCACCATGGGACAGCTAGGGACCGCCATCCGCTCCCTGGCCGCACTCGACCTGGAGCCCGACGAGCTCCTCGCCCGCCTCAACGACACCGCCATCAACCTGGCCCAGGAACGCGCGGCCCTGCCGCCCAACGACCCCCTGCCCCTCACCGGAAGCTGCGCCTACGCGGTCCACGACCCGCTCGCCCAGACCTGCACCATCGCCCTGGCCGGCCATTCCCCACCCGTCATCGCCCATCCCGACGGGATCACCCAGATCCCCGACCTGCCCGCCGGACCTCCTCTGGGCACCGCCGAGGGACCTCCCTTCGCAGCCACCACCGTCCCTGTCGCCGACGGCAGCGTCCTCGCCTTCTACACCGCGTCACTGCTGCGAGCCTCACCGTCACCGGACACCCTCCAACGGGTGCTGGCCCACCCTGAGCGGCCACTGCAGGATCTGTGCGATGACGTGCTCTACCGGCTGCGGAACGACACCCGCAACGACGACGTCATCCTCCTCCTCGCCCGCACCCACCCGTTCCCCGCCGACCAGGTCGCCACGTGGCATCTCGACCACGACCCCCAAGCCGTTGCCGCGGCGCGCACCCACGTCCGCCACCAGCTCATCCTTTGGGGAGTCGATGAGGAGAGCGCCTACACCACCGAAATGATCGTCAGCGAACTGGTCACCAACGCTGTCCGTTACGGCACCCCGCCTGTCCTGTTGCAGCTCATCAAAGACCGCACCCTCACCTGCGAGGTCCACGACGGCAATCCCGTCGCGCCGCGGTTGCGCCACGCGAAGACCATCGACGAAGGCGGGCGCGGCTTGTTCATCATCGCCCAACTCGCACAGAACTGGGGCGTCCGCTACACGTTCGACGGCAAGACGGTCTGGGCCGAGCAGACCCTCCCGCCCCGAATCACAACCCGCCCCAGGTAGCGGCCGGTCCGTCACGTCACGTATCGTCCGGCGCCCGCGGTGCTATGGGACGCGAGGCCCGCCGTAAACGAGTGGCTGGGGGCACGGATCGTGTCGGCGGGCACGGAAGCGGTGAAGTCGCGCGGTGTCACCTTGATCGGCCTGTAGCCGATGGAGAGCAGGCAGTCGCGTGTCCCGTTCGCTGCGAGCACGTGCAGCTCGCTCGCCCGGCCGCTGTAGACGCCGATGGAGGAGGGGAACGTCTCGTCGATGACCGCCTTGGCCGTACAGATCATTGCTACGGGGAGCCGCATCTTCTCGGCCAGCCCATGAGGTCGGCTGCGTGAGCACCAGCGGGGCTTGCGGAACCTCGACCGGCACGTGCTCGCTGGAGGAGCCGGCCACCCCGTGGATCGCGCTCAGGGCGGCGACGGCGTTCGTCACGAGGAACGCGAGGCGAAACGAGTGGGCCGCGGTTGCGGTCGCGTGCCGTTCTCCCGCCCAGGCCGGCTTTGACGAGATACGTTCCGGAATATGAACGCGCCTCAGCCTTCCCGTTCGGCCATGGGACTGTTTGCGGGGTCCTGCCAGTCCCACAGGGACATCACGCGCGCGGCGGCGTCGCGGACCAGGACGCCGTACTGATCGCGGAGTTCGTCGGAGAGCCGGTAGGTCGGCACGGAGATGCTGAGGGAGGCGGCCGGCGCCCCGGTCGGATCCAGGATCGCCGCAGCGACGGCGCTCACGTCGTCGCGCCACATCCCGGTGTTGATGGCGTAACCGCGCTTGCGGACCGTGGCGAGAGTGGCACGCAGCGCCTCGGCGTCCGTCACGGTCTGCGCGGTGTACGGGGTCAGCGGGTGGCGGGTGATCGCGTCTGCCGGAAGGTGGGCGAGGATCGCCAGTCCGGAGGCCGACGCGTGGAGGGGAGCGCGACCGCCGACCCAGGAGACGTTACGGACGGTGTGCGTGCTGTCGATCTTGTCCAGAAGGATCACGCTGTCACCGTCCACGATCGTCAGGTGGATCGTTTCGCGGGTCTGCCGGGCGAGATCCGCCATCGCGGGCGCTGCGGCCTCGCGGAGCATGCGCTCGTGGCGTAGTACGTGTCCGGCCAGCTTCAGGGGCCTGGCCGTCAGTATCCACCGTGTGTGGCCGCTGCCGTCCAGCGGGCGGATCCACCCCACCTCGGCCAGCGTGGTCAGGCTGCGCTGCACGGTGCTCTTGGGCAGATCCAGCTCCCGCGCCAGCGCGCCCACACCGACCGGCTGGGCCTCGGCGAGCGCTTCGAGCACGGTGAAGGTCGTGAAAACACTGCGCATCTGTTGACGCCTCCTGACCGCTCCCCTAGCGTTTGGACCGCATAGTAGCACAGCTGTTCCACGATGCGGCACAAAGCGCGAAGTCCTCAGGAGATGTGATGGCGGGCCCCCTCGACGGCGTGCGGGTTCTGGACGTGAGCCAAGTGATGGCTGGTGCCTATTGCGCGGCGCTCCTCGCCGACATGGGCGCCGACGTGATCAAAGTCGAGCGTCCGGCCGGCGACGAACTGCGCGGCTGGGGAGCCGACTTCCCCGGCGGCCAGTCGCCGGCATACATGGCGGTGAACCGGAACAAGCGCGGGATCGCCCTGGACTTGCGGGACGAGCGGGGAGCCGCCGCGCTGCGCAGGCTCAGCGAAGGAGTCGACGTCCTCATCGAGAACTTCAGGCCGGGCGCCATGCAGCGCCTCGGCTGCGACTATCCCAGCCTCGCCGCACGGAACTCCGCCCTGGTCTACTGCTCGATCTCGGGATTCGGCCAGGACGGCCCACTGGCCGGCCGGGGCGGGTACGACCTCGTCGCCCAGGGCATGTCCGGGATCATGAGCGTCACCGGGGAGCCCGGTGGCGCGCTGATCAAGGCGGGCGTGCCGATCTGTGACCTCACCGCGGGGATCCTGGCCGCCAACGGTGTGCTCGCCGCCTATGTCCACCGTCTGCGTACCGGCGAGGGGCAGTACGTGGACACATCCCTGCTGGAGGCCGGTATCTCCCTGATGGTGTGGGAGAGCGCCGTCCTGTTCGCCACCGGGCACGTAGCCGGCCCGCTCGGCTCGCAGATGCGCCTCGCGGCCCCCTACGAGGCGTTCCGGACTGCCGACGGCTGGCTGACCGTCGGCACACCCAATCAGCGGATGTGGGAACGCCTCGTGGAGGCTTTGGAGTGTCCGGGGCTGGGGACGGATCCGCGGTTTGCCGATCCGATGTCCCGCATGACCAACCGCCCGTCGCTGACCGAGCAACTGCAGAAGAAATTCCTGGAGTACACCACCGAGCAGTGGATGGACATCCTCCTGCCCTACGGCATTCCCGCCGGGCCCGTGTACGACATCGGTCAGGTCTACTCCGACCCCCAGGTCCGGGCCAGGCGGATGCTCGTCGAGGTCGAACACCCTGCGGCGGGGCCGGTGAAGCACATCGGCGTGCCCGTCAAGTTCTCCCGCACTCCGGCCGTCATCGATCGTCCGGCCCCGCTGCTGGGCGAGCACACGACCGACGTGCTGACCGAAGCCGGCTTCGGCCGGTCCGAGATCGAGGCCCTGCTCGCCGCGGGCGTGGCCAAGGAGGAGAAGTGAGCGCAGTCCAGCTGAGGCACCACACACCGCACGTTGTGGTGATCACACTCAGCAACCCGCCCGTCAACACTCTCACCTGGGAGAGCCGGGCGCACCTGAAGGCGGCCATCGACCGGCTGGAGGAGGAGCCGGAGATTCGTGCGGTCGTCCTCACCGGGGCCGGGGGTGTGTTCACCGCCGGCGCGGACCTGGTCCAGGACCAACGGATGAGCCGGACCGAACTGCCCGACTTCCTGGCGGACTTCGAACGGATCGTCGACGGCCTGGAGAGGTTCCGCGCTCCAGTGATCGCCGCGGTCAACGGACCGGCCGTCGGCGGCGGATTCGAGCTGGCCCTGGCCTGCGACATTCGCGTCGCCTCGAGCGAGGCGTCCTTCGTCGCGGCCGGGGTCAACGTCGGCCTCATGGCGAACTTCTGGCGGCTCGCCAGGATCGTGGGACTCGGACCCGCCAAGGAGATCCTCCTCACCGGCGAACGCTACGAAGCCGAGCGCGCCGCGGCCTGGGGACTGGTCACCGAGGTGTGCGCACCCGAGGCGCTCATGCACGTAGCGCTGGCGAAGGCGGAACGGATCGCGACCCGCGCCCCCCTGTCGGTCGAGGCCACCAAGCGCTGCGCGAACGACGCTCCGGAGATGAGCCGGGAAGAGGCGCACCGGCGACAGATCGACGAACTGGCCGAGTTGTTCACGAAGGACGACCACAAGGAGGCACTGCGTGCCTTCTTCGCCCGCTCGGTCGGCGAATACCACCGGCACTGATCCCGAGGAGTGACGTTGCACAGCTCTGTCCTGACCACCGTGCTGTTGCCGACCGCCCTGGCGGTCATCATGCTCGGTCTGGGCCTTTCTCTCACCTTGGCCGACTTCGTCCGCGTGATCAGTGCGCCGCGTGCAGTGGGCACGGCACTGGCCTGCCAGCTGGTGCTGATGCCCGCGCTCTGTCTGGCGCTGCTTGCTCTGACCCGAGCCGACCCCGACACCGCGGTCGGGATGCTGCTCCTGGCCGCATCACCCGGCGGAACGCTCGCGGCCCTCTACAGCCACCTCGCCCGCGGTGACATCGCGCTGAACATCACCCTCACCGCGGTCAACTCGCTGATCTCCGTCGTCACACTGCCGCTCGTCATGTGGGGCGTGACCCGCCACTACGTCGGCCACGCCCACAACATCGGACTGCAACCGCAGGGCGTCGTCACGCTGATCGCCACCGTCGTACTGCCGGTGGGCCTGGGAATGGCGCTGCGGCACCTGCGCCCGGGCCTTGCGCGGACGCTCAGCCAGGCGGTACGGATCGTCGCACTCATCGTGCTGGCAGTGGTGATTGTCGGTGCGATCCTGCAGAACGCCGGCCGGCTGGGTCAGTCCCTCGGCTTCGTCCTTCCGCTCACGGCGGCGTTCAGCGTCCTGAACCTGGTCATCGGCTACTGGGTTCCCCGCCTGGCCCGCGTCGAGCGGCCCCAGGCCGTCGCCTCGTCGATGGAGATCGGCATCCACAACGGTGCGCTCGCCGTCACCATCGCCCTGAGCCCCGCGTTGCTGAACATGCCGGCCGCCGCAGTGACACCCGCGATCTACAGCCTCGTCGCTTTCATCACCGCGGCGGTGGCAGCCTCCCTGCTCGCCCGGCGGACCCGTCCACTCCCCGTGATGGAACCGGCGAGCAGCACCTGACGGCCGCGCAGGGTCGTGGAGACATGGTCCGCAGCAGCGGTGATGTTCTCCTGTGTCAGGCACCGCCACTCGCCTCAGCGCTTCCAGGCCGCAACCGCGAACTACTGCAGGACGAGGCTCCGTACTGCGGTCGCGACACAGCCCCTCACCACTTTGTCACCGTGGGGAGTTGGGCAACGAAGTCCTACGCCATCAGGCCCCGGGACCCGTGTTCATCACGAACGTCACGTCCTCGGCGGGCAGTTCGCGGCCGTCGTCACCGAGGAACCCCACCCGCACGGCCTGACCGGTGGAACGCAATCGCCGCAGAGAAGAGGGTCCCGACGGGCGAGGGCGGTGGTGGTCACCCCACTGCTGGAGAGCCGCCAGCACGAGTTGCAGCTCCTGCCCGGCCGGAGTCAGGTGGTAGCTCTGCCGATGCCGACTGCCCGGCTCCTGGTACGTCCGCGTGCGCAACACGCCGGCCTCACTGAGAAGCTTGAGCCTGTCGCTGAGCAGGTTCGGCGCGATGCCGAGGGACGACTGGATTTCGGCGAATCTGTGCTTGCCCGCGAATATGTCGCGCAGGACCAGCAGTGTCCAACGTTCGCCAAGCACCTGCAGGCTGCGCTCGATGGAGCAGGCCGGCGAATCGTCCGTGGGACCGGACACCTTCCTCGTCGATGGCACTGCCACCCCACCTTCCACATCTCTGCGGGATCCACATGTATGCCACGCGACGGCATGGCGTACACGAATTGTACACCTGGGTATCAGATCCATATCCAGAGGGCGCCAAGCGTCCAGAACTCACTGCCCGCCCGCGACCGGCATGGCGGCAGGACGGCCGACAGGACGGGTCCGGCTTCACCCGCACAGCGGGTACGACCCACACGGCGGGCGGCCACCTCCCCCGCGGTGCCGGGGCCGGCCCGCTGCCGTCACCGACGGGACATCCCGGCACTTGAGGGCTCCGGCAGGTACGAGGGTACGCGGAGCGGAACGACGCCGATGACGCGCGCGACACCGACGCCGCACCTCGGGGCAAGCCCACCGGCTCGCGCGTCAGGCAGCAGCGGACGAGGCCCGTGACCCGCCGTTCTTGAGTCGGCCGGCCACTGTCGCGAGCAGCTCGTCGGAGAGGCCCTTGTCGGCCACGGCCCTGGACATGAGCGTGGCGCCGACCAGGGCACTGAGGGTGAGCATCGCCTCGGCCCGGGCTTCCTCGGATTCGTCGCCGAGACCGGCGAGCAGGTCCAGGTAGGTGCGGACCTGCTTCTCGTAGGCCTCTTTGAAGTGCTGGTCACCGCGTCCGGCGGCGGCGCCGAGCGTGACCAGGGCGCAGCCGGTGGCCGGCGCGTCACGGTGCCGTTTCCCGAGGTAGGCGTCGATGAGACCGGCCCTCGGCTCTCGTTCGTTCTTCCGCGCGGCTCTCTCCATTTTCGCCGAGCCCTCGGCCAGGGCTACGGCCGCAGCCTGGGAGATCAGGTCATCCCGGGAGGCGAAGTGTTTGTAGAAGCCGCCGTGTGTCAGCCCCGCCTCCTTCATCAGCTCCGCGATGCCGGGGCGCGTGACACCTTCCGCGCGGATCTTGCGGGCTGCGATGCGCAGCACCCGCTCACGGGACGCCGCCTTCTCCTTCTGAGAGTGCCCCATGTCAGGTCTTCCTTTCAGGGAGCGGCATGCCGCCGACAGGTGGATGACGACCATCATACACATGCAGTGTCCGAGCCGCCGGCATTTGAGTTCGAGGATGATGCGGGTAATCCTGATTTTGGATGTTGTTCATCATCCAAACTTGAGGAGACAGACGCCACGACCGAGACCTACGACCCCAGCCGCACAGCCGTTCTGCTAGGGCCCGCGTGAGGTCGCGATCAATCTCGGGTTCTGGTCCCGTGCGGGGACAGGACCTGGTAGGACGCTGGGTGTGACACGCAGGCAACTCACCGACGAGCAGTGGGAATTAATCGAGCCGTACCTGCCGATAGGCGAGTACGGTCCGTACCCCGAGCGGCTGCGGGAGCAGTTCGAGGGGGTGATCTGGCGGTTCCGGTCCAGCGCCCAGTGGCGCGAGACGCCCTCCGAGTTCGGACCGTGGGCGACCGTCTACGGGCGCTTTCGCGTCCGGCGGGACGCCGGGGTCTCCTCCGCTCTTCTGGTAGGCAACCAGACCCGGATCTTCAGCGGGCCCGCCGCCCTGCGCGCCAGGCTCAACACCGTCTACATGTTCGCCTTGTTCGCCAGCGGCGCGGTCGGCCCCAGCGTCGGCCTGGCGCTTTTCGGAGCTCACGGCTGGACGGTGATGGTCTGGGAGGGGATGACCTTCCTCGCCGTCGGAGCGCTGTCCCTGGCGGTCCATTCCGTCAGGCAACAACGCCGCACATCCGGGGTGCAGAACTCCGCAGCGACGGGCCCGCGTGTCGCACCGTCGCCCGCCCCGCCGGCAAGGGCGCCCGAAGCCCGTGACGAAGGACGCCGACCCGCGGGAGGACCCCTTGACTTTAATAATACAAGTCAGCTGGAATGGCTACCGCCGCCGCCAGACCTCGGCCCGCGTGCGACACCGAATGGATGGGACATAGACATGCAGATTCACGGCAAGACCGCCCTGGTGACGGGCGCCAACCGCGGGATCGGCCAGGCGTTCGCCCGAGAGCTCGCCGAGCACGGCGCCACGGTCTACGCCGCCGCACGCCGCCCCGAACTGATCACCGACCGTGGGGTGGTGCCGATCCAATTGGACGTCACGGACCCGGCCACCATCGCCACGGCGGTCGAGGCGATCGGGGACCTCTCGATCCTGGTCAACAACGCCGGAACCGCCCTCGCGGCGCCGGTGCTCACCGCGTCACTGGCCGACGCCAGGCGCGAGATGGAGGTCAACTACCTCGGCACCTGGGCTGTGACCCAGGCCTTCGCTCCGGCGCTGTCCCACAACGGCGGCGGTGCCGTCATCAACATGCTGTCCGCTGCATCCTGGCTGGCCCTGGACCAGGCGCCCGGATATGCAGCGAGCAAGGCAGCGCAGTGGTCGCTGTCCAACGCCATGCGGCTGGCCCTGCGTGCGCAGGGCACCCGCGTGATCGGTGTGCACGTCGGGTATGTCGACACCGACCTGTCCGCCGGTGTCGACCAGCCCAAGATCAGTCCCGAGGAAGTCGCGCGAGCCGCGATCAAGGGACTCCTCGAAGGCAGGGAGGAAGTACTCGTCGACGAATTCGGCCGCCGGATCAAGTCCGCGCTGCCCAACGACATCGCCGCGCTGTATTCGCCCCGGTGACGGACGGCGCACTCATGAGCGACCTATGACACCCGTCGCACGGCGGCTTCGCCGGCCGATCCCTGCAACAACACGTCATCAGCAGCGCCCGGCCACTTGCCGCACGACACGGATGGTCACCGGTGGGCTTCAAGGGCACCGATCCATCCCGATGTACGCGAGGTGGTCGCCCGGCTCGGCACAGCCTTCCATGTGTCGAACAGCTGGGGTCCGCAGGAGCCTTGGGTGTGCTACGACTGCCGGGCCTCGCCTCGATCAGGATGTTGCGCTGGGCCGGCCCGGTTGGCACGCGGAGTCTCCGTCCGGCGGCCGTTGGGACACGTCACGGTCCCGGCCAGTCACCGTTGCGTTACGGGTTTGACAAGTGAGGCAGAGAGTGTGATCCAGAGACACCGGGCGATACGGCCCGCCCCGCCGACTGAGCGGAGATTGACTGTGGGAAGTCGGGAGACCTTGGACAGCGCTGCGGCGGCACGTCACGCAAGGTTCGGCAAGTTGCCCGAGCGCATCCGTTACGAGGACATGGTCGAGGAGAAAGCGGCCACGTCGAAAGACCCGGCCAGGTATGCCTACGACCCCGAAGGATCGTGGATGTCCTTCTCCTGCCTGGCCGTCGACCTGGGCCTGTGAACCAGGGCTCCTCAGGCTGTGTCCGTCAGCCGATCAACGGCCTGCGGTCCGCCTGTCACCTGACGGTGTGCCACGGACTGCTGCGTGATCGCCGCCCCAGCCTGACCACCGAGCTCTTTCAGCGCTGCCGCTCCAAGGTGAGGCCGACCGCGGAGATCGACGACATCCGATTTGGACTGCACGGGGGTGTCGTCATGCACGGCTCCGAGTCCCACGTAGGCACGGTCGGCGAGGACCGGAACGCCCTGGCACTCGCAGGTCCGGATTGATCCGGTGGGTGCGGACTGCGGACAGGCCACGCGCGACCGGGCAGTGCGGATGAGATCCCACCGCAGTCGGCCATGCGGATCGGTGACGAGCTCCACGTTCACGCGGTGCCGGCGCTGTTTGTGGGAGTGCTCGACCGGGCCGTCGCCCACCCGGTCCCACTCCGCCAGGGCGCCGTCGGGCAGAACGTGGTCGGGGTCGGCCTCGCGCAGGACGCGCAGCAGGCCGGGCACGCGGTCGGCGAGCAGGTTGATCACCGCGGTCACGTAAGCGTGGGCGGTGCCGATGTGCCGAAGCCCGCGGCAGTCTGCGCGAGGGTGTCGAGCCCGCGCAGGTGGACCAGGCCGACCAGCCCACGCTGGTGCGATGAACATCTCCCACCGGCAGTTCGAGGCACTTACGTCCGCCGAGGACACCGGCCATCCAGGGGCTGCACCTCCCCGGGAGCGGCCCGGAGACGGTGACACCTGCCACCCGGGCCGCTGCTGGGCCGTCCCAGCCCGATCAGCGATGACGGATGACGACAGAGGCTACGGATGACGACAGAGGCTTGAAAACGTCACCGCAGGTCACAGGGGTGCGCCGGAGAAGACGCCCGCATCGGAGACCTGGCTCGTCACTTCCAGCAGAACTGATCAAGGCTGCTGGCGGCGCCAACAACTGTGGAGCGCTACCGTGCTGCCACCGGTGGCGTGGCGGCCGGTGCGGTGCATCATGAGAGTGCGGCTTCACCCCGACTCCCACGTTCACGGCGCGGGAGACCGTCCCGGGAGGTTGTGCACGTATGCCCGTCGTCATCGCCCGCCTGATCCCCGCGCCGGGCAAGACCCAAGAGGTGCTTGACGTGTACCGCGAGCTCGCCCCGCTGGTCCATCAGGAACCGGGATGCCGGCTCTTCGCACTCCACACCGATGGCAAGGACGTCTTCATCGTCGAGCACTGGCTCACCCCCGAGGACTTCCAGGCGCACCTGGCCAGTTCGAATCTCCAGCGGATCAGGGACGCGACAAAACCCCTACTGACCGCCCCCAGCGAGATCTGGCCGGTGGAAAGCGTCCCCCTCGGCGACCCCGGCAAGGGCGTGATCCCCTAGCGACCGCCGACGGTGGCTGGCTCCGAGGAGTACGCCGACTGGAGCGAGCAGCTCCTGCTGTGGGAGGACGTCGAGGAGAAGCTGGGCGACTACTTGGTGGAGGTCGGTCTCGCCGAGCCCGGCGAGGCGGCAGCGTACGACGCGGTCTTTTTCCGGCGGCAGCATCCGCCGCTTCGGCGAGTACAGCACCCATGAACTCGGCATCCAGCCGGAGGCGTACGCCCACCGAGCTCGACGTCGACTTCACCCAGCTCCGCGAACAGGAACCGGCCGCCTCCGGCTTCGGCACGGCTGCCTGAGCACCGAAGGACCCACACCAGGCCCACTGAACAGCACGGTCGCTGTACCAGCATCGATGCCACCGACCTCGCGCAGGACGAGTGCCAAGGCACCTTGCTCGCGCTCGCGTGCAGCCTGCACGCTCTCGACGAGGTCTCCAAGAACGTCACGCCGCCTCCGACGGTTGCCCGGATCACGGCGCCAACCGCGTGATCGCCTACGGCAAGGGCGGAGAGATCGCCTCGAACCGGCGCGACGACAAGAGATGCTTGTCCTGTTCATGAACATCCTCCAGTGCCTGATGCGCGTCCTGAGCCCGCAGGGCGAGGCGGGAACCGGCCGCAGGCCAAGCAGGGCGACCCCTACGTGGCCTGCGGCCCGCCGCGTCGGCCAACGCGGTGCTCAGTCCAGAGAGACCGCCTCGTTCAGCACTACTTTTCGTTCCAGGCCTTATGCACGAACTCGAGGCGGTTGCCGTCGAAGTCGGCGACGTTGGCGGCGTAGTAGCCGGGGGCGAAGTAGGTCCGGTCCGCCGGTGCGCCCTCGTCGATGCCGCCGGCGGTGATCGCGGCGGCGTAAGCGGCGTCAACGGCTTCGTTGCTGTCGCACACGATGCCGACGTACAAGCCCGTCTCGCCCGGCTTGCGCTGGCGCAGCCAGATGCTCGATCCGAGGCCGCCGGCCACGTAGGTGGCGTCGCCGATGCCAAGGAGGTCTGGGACACCCTCGGGGGCGGACGAGGCGTCGAAGCTCCCGAACTCTCTCCAGCCGAGGGGCCCAAGAGCGGCGAGGTAGAAGTCCCGCGACTTCTCGACGTCCGATACGGAGATGTAGACGTGGTCAATCATTTCTAGGCTTCTTTCCAGGCTGCGGCGTTCTTATGGGCAAAGTCGCGGAACATGCGCGCCGGTGTACCGGTGACCTGCTCGACCATGCCGTTGGGACGGGACCCGTTGCCGGACGCCACCGTCTCGGTGAGCTGCCGGAGCAGGGCGGCGAACTCGGCTGGGAATCCCTTCGCGATCGCGCCGGCAATCCAGACCTCGCGGTCCAGCTCGTGATGCGCGATGGTCTGACCGGTCACCTCGCTGATGATGGAGGCAGCCTCGGAGACGGTCAGCGACTGCGGGCCGGTCAGGCTGTACGCCGCGCCCGCGTGCGAGGCGGGGTCAGCGAGCGTGGTCGCGGCCACGGCCGCGATGTCATCGGCGTCGATGAACGCCTCGGATCCGTCGCCGGTGGGCACCAAGATCGCGCCGTTGATCGGCTTGCAGAAGGCCTCGCTGAAGTTCTGCATGAACCACGCAGGACGCAGGATGGTGTGACCCAGCCGCTGGCGACCCAGCAGGTCGAGTTCAACGCTGCGGGTTGAGACCTCAGCCGGCGCGTGCTCCATCCCATAGGCGCTCAGGAACGTCACGTGCTGCACCGCGGCAGCCTCGGCCTCGTCGAGGAACACCGAGACGTCCTCGGCAAAGTCGAGCCGGTCGACCGGGGCGACCAGGTAGACGCGATCGACCCCCTTGAGCGCGGGGGCGTAGGTGTCGCGGTCGCTCCAGTCGAAGGCGACGTCGGCACTGGACCGTGCGGCCCTGCGGACCGACACCCCTCGGCTTATGAGGTCCGCGGCCACGCGAGAGCCGGTCTTGCCAGTCGCGCCCAGGACAAGAACTGTTGAAGTTTGCTCACTCATGCATCCAGCCTATGGCGGAGAATGAGCTATGCAATGCTTATTACGCTCGAAATGCAACGTGATACGCTCACTCTGTGGACATATTGCACGACTATCTCGTGAGGGCGCGCGCGGCCGGTGCGGTTTTCGCACGCTCGGTCGTCCGTCCACCCTGGGGGCTGACGCTGCCCGGGTCCATCCAGCTGTCGCTCCACACCGTGGTGCGCGGCCATGCATGGGTGTGGCTCGACCATCCGGCCGAAGCCGAACGCCTACTGCCAGGTGACCTGGCGGTCGTCGTGGGTGGTCGCGATCATCACCTCGCAGATGAGCCGAGCCCGGACAGGTGCGTGACCCACGAGCAGTTCTGGGCGGCAGGCGCCGACGAGGATCCTGACGCTCCCCACGCCGCTGTCTTCTTGTGCGGCGCCTACCGACTTGCCGGCGACGTGGGCCAAAGCCTCATCCGGGCACTGCCTCCGATGCTGGTGATTCGGCCATCCGCACACGATCACTTGCACGGCGTGGTCTCCCTCATCTCAAGCGAACTCACGCAGTCGGCCCCTGGCCAGCAGACCGTGCTCGACCGACTGCTCGACGTGCTGCTCGTCCTGGTCATGCGAGCCTCCTACCAGGACAGCTCCGACGCGCCGAGCTGGTACCGCGCCGCCCAGGACCCACGACTGGGGCGAGCACTCCAAGCAATGCACGAAGAGCCCGCACGTAGCTGGACCGTGCCGGAACTGGCCAACCTGAGTGCAATGTCGCGCCCGTCGTTCGCCCGCAACTTCGAACGTGCGCTCGGGCAGACGCCGATGCAGTACCTGACGGACTGGCGCTTGACCCTGGCCCGCGAATACCTGATGGCAGGCGAACTCACCTTGGAGCAGATCGCCCGCCGTACGGGATACAGCTCACCGAACGCCTTCGCCGCGACGTTCCGTCGCCACGTGGGAATACCACCCGGTCGTTGGCGACAGGAAGTTTCTGGATGAGCTGAAGGCCTCTACCCGAGAGCCCTCGTCGATGAAGTCCACCACCCCCATCGGCACGTCCGCCGGCGTGGCCAAAAAGGTGCCGAGCACCCGCACGGCCCGATCCGGCAGGAACGAGGACACTCGAAGTGTCAGCAAACGAATGATGACAGGTGCCGCGGGCGTCCAATGAACCCGGACTTTCCGGGGCCTCGCGGCGCCGCGAATCCAATCGGATGCACACCGAGGGCGAGGACGTCTTCATAGTCGAGCGCTGGCTGACCTCAGAGGACTTCCAGGTGCACCTGGCCGGCTCGAACCAGCGGATCAGGGAGGCGACAGAGCCCCTCTGGGCCACGCCCAGCGAGATCTGGCCGGTGGAGAGCGTCCCCCTCGGCGACCCAAGCAAGGGCGTGATCCAGCAGCGACCGGATGCCTGGGCCGTCACAGCAGCGTGTCGGTGCAATATCCGCGCGGGACCACCCACACCTCGTACACGGCAATTCAGCGGTACCAGTCGCCTGCGCTTCAATCGTCCGTCACGACGTTCTCCAGCGGCTCTCCGGCGACGAAGCGGCCGAGCTGGGAGCGCAGCAGGCGCTTGACCCGCGGCAGGAAGGCAGAGGTCTTGTTGCCCACATGGGGGCTGATGAGCACTCCCGGAGCGTGCCACAGCGGGTGGCCCACGGGCAGCGGCTCGGGGTCGGTGACGTCGAGCGCCGCGCGTAGTCGTTTGGCCTCCAGCTCGGCGAGCAGCGCATTGGTGTCCACGACGCGGCCGCGCGCGATGTTCACCAGCAGGGTGCCGTCGCCCATACGCGCCAGGAAGGCGGCGTCGACGAGGCCGACGGTGGCGTCGGTGAGGGGCGTGGCCAGGATCACCACGTCGGCCCGTGGGAGCAGGTCGGGTAGGTCCGCAAGGGCGTGAACGGGGCCCAGGGGCGCACTTCGGGCGGTTCGGGCGACCCTCAGCACGTCGCACTCGAACGGCGTGAGCCGGTCCTCGATCGCCCTGCCGATCGCCCCATAGCCGACGATCAGCACGGTGCGATCGGCGAGCGCGGAGTAGACACCGGCACGCCACTGCTCGATTTCCTGGCCGTGGACGAAGTGCGGGATGTCCCGCAGCGAGGCGAGGGTGAGGGTCAGCGCCAGCTCCGCAACGCTCGCGTTGTGCACGCCGCGCGCGTTGCACAACACGGTGCCAGGAGGTACGTGGTCGCGCACGTGGTCGATTCCGGCGGTGAGCGTCTGCACGACACGCGGCCGGGCGCCGTGTCGCAGCGGGCGCGTGGCGACCTCGGGACCCTTCCAGTACGGCGGGACGTAGAAGTCGACGGCGACTGGATCGGCGGGGAATATGTCCTCGCCGTCCCAGTGGACGTACGTCGGTCCTTCGGGCAGACCGGGGATGTCGGCGAGCGGAATCGGAAGCCAGACGGTGATGCCCGCAGCCGCGGAGGCGGGGTTCCCCATGGGTGCCATGGCACACGAGACTACGCCGGTCCCGGGCATCAACCTGCTCTGGGGACTATGGGGCTCCTCGACACGGTTCCCGCCGTCCTCGGCCGGCCGCGCGAGGTCAGCCCGTTACCAGGTCGGTGCCTGCGGGCGAACCCGGCTGCGCAGCCGGGGCGGTCTCCGGGCCGTGGCAGTACAGCAGCGAAGTACAGCAACCGTACCGACCGGCGCCAGCCGTCCGGGCCCCCAACCGTCCGCCCTACCGGCTCACGTGACCTCAGCGACCGCCCTGCCCATGGTTCGCGTGGAGAAGCCAACAGCGCGGGGCCCCAAGCGTGCCGCTCTCGTCCCGGAACAGGCGGGGACGGCTGGTGAGGCGCATCCGGTGACGTCGAGTTCGGTGTCGTAAGGGCGTGCGGCCCGGTGCGGAGATCAGATGTCCTCGACAACGCGGGTTCGCCCCCCATGTGCAGTGCGTCGTACCGCTCGCGCCCTCATGTCGGGCGGGCCGACCGCCTCGCGGTGTGGGTGTTCCGGGGTCTTCAGGCGTTTGTGGCAGCAACCAGGGAAAGCGAGTGCAACCGGTCATCCGGATCGTAGACGGGAGTCGACAGCATCAGTTCGTCTGCCCCGGTTTGTGACGCCACGGCCGACAGCCGTCGATGCACTTCTTCAGGGGGCCCATACGCCTGAGTGGCCCGCATCTGTCCGAGCCGCTCCTCCAGCGCCGGGCTGAGGGGCTCTGTCGCGGCTTTCGCCGGAGAAAGGAGCGGCGCCTCTGCGCCACGGCCCTCCAGGGCCGCAGCCATGACAAGCATCGCTGGGCGGCCGAGACGGGCGAGGTCGGCGTCGGTCGTGGCGCAGAGGGTTTCCACGCTCACCAGCACTCGCGGTCGCTCGCACCACCGTGAAGCCTGAAACCGCTCCCGGTAACGGCCCAGCGCCTCCAGCGTGTTGTCCGGTCGAATGTGATGAGCGAAGGCGAGCGGCAACCCGAGCTCGGCGGCGAGCTCGGAACCGGCAACGCTCGATGACAGCAGCCACGGCTCGGGAAGCGCGTCGGCCCCCGGCAGCACTCGCCGGGCATCCGCGTCGGCAAGGTGTCCCAGCAGTTCGATGAGGTCGGCACGGTACTCGTCGTCAGTGGCCCGATCGGCTCCGCGACGCAGCGCGCGGATGGTGTCGATGTCGTTCGTCCCGGGACCGCGGCCGATGCCCAGGTCGATGCGACCGGGGTGGAGCGCCGCCAGCGTGGTGAACTGCTCGGCGACGGCGAGCGGAGCGTGGTTCGTCAGCAGGACCCCACCCGAGCCAACCCTGACCCCGGAGGTGGAGGACGCGAGATGGGACGACACTACAGAGGGCGCAACACTGCCGACGGACCGATACCTGTGATGCTCGGCCACCCACGCCCGGCGAAATCCGAGCTCACTGGCCCGCCGCGCGGTCGAGACCACCGCTGCCAGGGCGTCGCGGGCACTGGCGCCCTCTTGTGTCAACGCCAAGTCGAGGACGGACAACGGCGGCAGAAGTCCGGCTGCCGATGACGGCTGCCCGGTCTTGCGCAGCGAGTGTGCGTCGTCCGGTCGGTGCTGACTGACTTCCATGAGTACTCCTGTCCTTGAACGATGTGGTGATGCCGCCACGCAGTCGCTTCGGGCACCTGGCGGCGTCTCAGAGGCCGACGCGAGGGGCGTGGCAGTTCCGTGGACGTGCAAGTGACCGCTGGCGTCGCTGCAGAGCGTCCGATCTCCCCTGTGCCCAATGACACGATGCCGAGCCGGGCCGGGGTCACCCCGAAGCGCGCGTCCCGGGCCGCGTGTCGCCGGTCGCAGGCGGCGGCCAACTGGCAGCCGCCGTCCACGCAGTAGCCGCGGGCTGCGGCGAGGGCCGGCTTGGGGAAGGCGGCGAGGGCCTCGTCGGCGGCGACGGCCGCCACAAGCGCCCCATTCCCGTTGACGCTCGTGTCGCTGTCCTGGTCTTCGCGGGCGTCGCTCGCGGCCAGTCCGGCAATGTCGCCCCCGAGCAGAACGTGTCGCCGTCGCCGGTCAGCACCAGCACCCGCACTGCGGGGTCGGCCGCCAGCCGGTGCAGCAGGATGGGCAGACCTTCTCCTCGAGGGCCGCCGTCACCAAGCGGCTCAAGCAGCTGACCGAACGGGGGCTGGTCGAGCGGTGTGGCGACACCTGTGACAGCCATACCGGACCCGGGGGCCAGGCGCCCCGTTGCGGGGCCACGAGATAGGTAACGGGGCGTGTGCGGCGTCGAGCTCACGTCATATCACGGTCGTACGGCGTCGGCTCTCCAGCGGCCGGTGGTGTGACCTCGAGAGGCCTGCCGGTGCTACCGCTGTGTGGATCGACGTGGGCGGCTCGCAGCGTCGGTGTGGCAGCGAGCGCGTCCTTTGTCAGGTCGTTGCGCAGTTCCTGCATCTCAGAGAGGCCGAGTTCGTCGCCGTGGCGGGACAGTTGCTTACGGACGAAGGCCTTGGGGTTCAGATCTTGGAACTCGAAGTCCTGGAATTCGGGGCCCAGTTCATTACGGATCTCGTGCTTGGTGCTGTCGGAGAACTCACGAACCTTGCGGATGAATCCCCCGGCCTCGCTGATCATCTTCGGGAGTTTGTCGGGGCCGAAGAGGATCAGACCGATAACGACGAGTGAGGCGATTTCGAGCGGGCCAATATTGAATATCACCCTACTGCTCCTCGGGTGGGCGGTGATCCGGGACGTGCGGTGGGAGATTCAGCTGGGTGGTGACCGTCGGTTGCGCGTGTGCGGGATGAGAGACGTCTACCGGTTCGGGGAATTCCAAGGGGGTGGTGGTGAGGTCGGGTGAGGAGGCCTCGTCGTCGAGGTGGCTGTCGGGATCCTCGGCGTGGCGTCGTTTCTTCGTACGGTCGTGGAGGGTGGCGACGGCCAGGGCGAGGGAGTAGAGCAGGCAGAGGGGGACGGCCAGGGCGGTCATGGTGAGTGGATCGCCGGTTGGGATGACGACCGCCGAGAAGACGAAGATCACGAAGACCGTCGGACGCCACCAGCTGCGCAGTCTGGCTGCGCTGACGACACCCAGGGAGTTCAGCAGCACCAGCAGCAGCGGCAGTTCGAAGGAGAGGCCGAAGACGAACACCATGCGCAGGAAAAAGCCGAGGAACTCGTCTCCGGGCAGGGACAGGGAGAAATCCGCGGGGTTGAAGCTCGCCAGGATCTGCACTGCCTTGGGAAAGATCACGTAGGCGAGGTAGCCGCCGCCACAGAAGAGGGGCACGGCGGCGAAGGTGAAGCCGAGACCGTACCGCTTCTCCTTCTTGTACAGCCCCGGGGCGATGAAGGCCCAGAGTTGGTAGCTCCACACCGGGCTGGCCAGGACGAGCCCGGCTGTGATCGAGACTTTGAAGCTGAGGGAGAGCGGGGAAAGAAGACCGGTGTTGACCAGCAGGCCGTCGGGGCACTGCTTGGTCGGCCGGCCAACCCCGTGGACGTGGGTGATGTGGCAGGCCGGGCCGGTAAGTTGGTCGAGCAACCAGCCGTGGAACAGCCAGCCGACGACGGTGGCGATCGCCAGAGCGAGCATCGAGACCAGGAGACGGTTCCGCAGTTCACGAAGGTGCTCGGCGAGCGGCATGACCCCCTTCGGAGCCTTCCGCGACCGTGCGGACGTGGGTGATCCCGCGTGCTGAGTTTCGTTCACCATAGGGGTGTTGGTCTCTGCGCGGTGGGCCGTTGGGGAGCTGGGTGCTCAGGACTGGGTGATCGATGCCGATTCGGTGACGGGATGGCCGGTGACGTCCTTGATGGGGCCGGCGGCAACACTCCTCGGGGCGGCGGTTGTCGCCTGCGCTGAGTCGGTCTTCATCGCGCTGACTTCGGATTTGAAGATGCGCAGGGACTTGCCCAGCCCTCGCGCGGCGTCAGGGAGGCGCTTGGCTCCGAAGAGCAGCAGCACGACGGCGGCGGCGATGATGATGATTTCCAGGGTGCGGTTTTCCAGCATGGTTCACTCTCCAAGTCGGTTGTATCTGAGATGGGTTGGCGTATCGACTCTCGCCGGGCGGGACGCCGACCGGGTTCCCCGACCCGGGCACGTGGTCATCGTCGCCTGCGGAGGCGACGTGGATGTCCGAGGTGCCCGGGCCGGAGCCGTGCCCGCGGTCGGTGGGGCCGACTTGGGGGGACTCCGCTCGGCCCGGCCCCACCGGGCGGGCGCATGCGCAAAGGGTGCGAACCGGCGGCTACCGCTAGGCGGCGGTGTGCGCTGCGCGGTAGGGGGCCAGGAACGAGGTCAGGGCCGCCAGCATCTGCTCGGGCGCCTCTTCGGCGACCCAGTGACCGGTGTCGGGGATGACCACGGTCTGCACGTCGTGCGCGGCGGCCTTCATGGTGACCCCGGCCCCGTCACCGACGCTTGCCGCTCCGCCGATCGCCAGGACGGGCATGGTCAGCAGGCCGGCCTTCTGGCGTTGCACGTTCTGCGCGAGCGTGGTGTCGAACGCGCGGTAGAAGCTGAAGCTGCCGCGCAGCGCGTCCCGGTCGGAGGCAAGGGTGCTGATGTAGTAGTCGACGGCGTAGTCGGGCAGCTTCTTCACGGCGTTGATGTCGAACTCGAAGCCGAAGAAGATGTCTTCCCGTCCCCTGACGAGCAGTTCGTTTATCGTGGCGAGCCGGTTGAAGCCGATGTGCCAGATCCGGTCGTTGAGCCACTCGGGGCCGAAGGCCGGCGGCGAGACGCTGATGCCCGGGAGGGGGGCCTCGGCGACGACCAGGCGCTCGACCCGCTCCGGGTGGTCCGCGGCCAGGGCGTAGGCGATCGGCATGCCGGTGTCGTGGCCGGCCACGGCGAACTTCTGGTGGCCGAGCGCGTCCATCAGGGCGGCCAGGTCGGCCGCGATGGTGGCGGTGTCGTAGCCGTCCTGGGGCTTGTCGGTCAGGCCGATGCCGCGCTGGTCGACGGCGATGACGGTGAAGTCCTTGGCCAGCGTGGGCATGAGCAGGCGCCAGGCGTACCAGGTCTCGGGCCAGCCGTGCACGAGCAGCAGCGCCGGCCCGCTGCCGCCGACGACCACGTGCTGGCGCAATCCATTGGCGTGGACGAACCGGCTGGTGAACGTCTCGGTGAACCCTGCGGGCAGGTGCGGCGCCTGGGAGACGGTGCCGAAGCCTTCCGCACTCGCGCCCGCCAGCGGTCCGCGGCCGGTTCCTCCTTCGGCTGCTACGGCCGACTGGGCGTGGAGCACACCGAGGGATCCGGCGGTCACTGCAGCCGCCGCTGCGGCCGACGTGGCGAGGAACTTCCGCCGAGAATGCGACGGAATCATGTCAGACACGGTAGATCTCCTGGACTGTTCGGGTTGAGGTAAAGGCGGGACACCGAAGGGCAGTTACGCCTGCCCACTTTGTTCGTCCGGCCATTGAGGTTTGCGCTGGGAAGGATGGAAAGAACCACGGGCGAAAGCCTGGAAAAGGCGGGCTCGAATCTGCGGAATCCACAAGTACCGCGAGACCGGCTCCGCCCTCGGACACGGCCCGGCAGGCCGCCGTCCGGATCCGCGCACACGGCTTGGTGCTCCAGTTTTCCCGGGACAGCTGGGGGTGCCGACGAGAGAAGAGGGGGCCGGTCAGAGCGTCAACGTGGCCGTCAGCAGGGCGTTGGCCGCGGCGATGTCACCGCTGATCCATTCCGGGTTTGCGGGCTGCCGCTTCCACAGGGCGAGCAGCAACTCGGCGGAGGGGGCCTGCACCGTGGCCGCTGCGGCCCCCGAGTCAACCGGCACGGCCTGCGGCATGTCGCCCGGCTGGATCAGCCAGTTGTGTCCGGTGTCCGTGGTGTGAAGCGCCACGGGCGCCGGCAGCGGCTTCTGCTCGCCGTTCTGCCAGACCCTGGGGACCATCACGGCGAACACCTCGTCCACGCCGTCGGCCGCGATCAGCGGATCGACATGCACGTCGGCCCCGGTGGCCAGTTGGGCATCGACGAGGTGGACCGCGGTGTCCTGGGCCACGCGGCGGAACCAGAGCGCCGCCACTGCGCCTTCGAAGCCGAACGCCCAGGCCGGTGCGGTGGGATCGGTCTCCTCCAGGGTGGCCAGGATTGCGGCCGCGCCCCCGGCGTACCAGTCGGCAATCTCCTGCCCGGCCGGCGGGGCGAACTGCTCGCGGGGCAACTGCCCGGTCTGCAGCAGGGCTGCCGCGAAGCGGGACGCCTGACCCAGATGGATGCCCAGGTCGTGCATGCTCCAACTGCCGCAAGTGGCCACCGGGGTGGCCGGGTCCGCGATGCGCAGCAGCTGCTCGAGTGCCGTCGCCTTCTCACGCAGGGTGGCCAGATACACGTCGGTGGCGAGCGGCAAGGGAGCGGGGGACTGATTCAAAGTGACCTCCGGTACGGCGGGGACCTGATGACAGCGGTTGCCTCGGCCGCCAGATGGCTAGGCCTGCATGCAGGAAGCGATCGGGTGAACGCCGCCTCTGGGGCTGGAAGGAAGCATGCACGGCAGGCTTGCACTTTGCAAGCCAGACTGCTCGACCGAGCGTGATGGCATACAGGGAAAGCAACCCGCCTCCCCTATTCGCCCAGGCCGGGGTTTCGTTCTGCCATGCCGACGCCGGCCGGCCACGTCCGCACGATGCGACTGGCGGGACCAGAAGCAGCCGCGCAAGATGCCGTATCGCGGTCGCCAGGTGGACAGTTCGACCGATCAAGTCAACGGCGGCGGACAAGTATGCCGCGCGCAGGTGCGCCGGGTCGGCGGCGGGCGGCATCGAGGCCCCATGGGCACGCAACCCACAAAGATTGACTTTCAAAATTATAGTTAGCTACTCTGCGGCGCATGCCAAGCACACCGCAGTTCCACGTGTCCAAAGTGTCGTCGTCCTACTGGAACGTGACCTTCTCCAACGGCCCGATCAACCTCATGGACGTGGACACCATCGAGCAGCTCGCCGACCTGGTGAACCGCATGGAGCAGGCTCCCGACCTGACCGTGGTCGTCTTCCGGAGCGACAATCCCGACTTCTTCATGGCGCACTTCGACTTCCTGGCGGATAAATCGCGCATAGCCGCCATGAAGCCCGGCCCCACAGGGCTCCACCCCTACTCGGACAACTTCATCCGCCTCGGCAGGGTCCCGGCCGTCACGATCTCCGCACTCAAGGGCCGCACCCGCGGAGCGGGAAGTGAGTTCGCGCTGGCCACGGACATCCGCTTCGCCGGACACCGCGCGATCCTGGGGCAGTTCGAGGTCGGCGTCGGGGCCGTGCCCGGCGGCAACGCGACGGGACACCTGGGCAGGCTGGTGGGCCGGGGCCGCGCGATGGAGATCCTGCTGGGGGCCGACGACTTCCCAGCGGAACTGGCGGCAGAATACGGCTACGTCAACCGCGTCCTCCCCGAGGACGAACTGGACGATTTCGTCGACGCCTTCGCCCGCCGTATCGCAGGGTTCGACAAGGTCGCCGTGGCCGGAACCAAGGCCCTCATCGACGAGAGCATCCCGATTCCGGACGAAGAGTTCGGATCCGCCCTGTCCACCTACTTCCAGACGGTAGGACGGCCCGTGAACGAACACCGCGTCCGGCGCCTCTTCGAAGGAGGCCTGCAGAAGCCGGACGGCATCGAACTCGACCTCGGCAAGCAGGTCGCAGAGAGCAACCGGAGCTGACGCCTGCGACACAGGACCCAGTGCGGGACCTGACCCTCACCGAAGCCGGCGAAGTCCGGCATGAGTGAGCACGCCGGGCGGCGTGGAAACCACAGCCGGGACGGCACCTCTCCGAGATCGCCGTAACCGGTCCCGGCCGGACTCTGGGCAGCCTCCCACCCGGGGTCCGGTCGGCCGGCGGGACCACCACCGCCCACGTCCATCCGGACCCACCGCCCTACGCCGACAACGCTCGTCCGGACTCTCCGGGCACATTTGCCTCATCTGCGACACCCATGGACATGAAGTGCCCGTCGTGACGCCGCCGGGCGGCCCCACGACGGCCTGAGCAGCGAGTCGGAACCCGGCCGCACCTTGCTCGATGCAGCCTGCTCGGTTCGAAGAGCGTCCCCGGGCGTGAATACGGCCGTCGCGGGCCTTGCGTCAACGCCACTCTCACTCGATAGTGGTCCCTATCAGATAGAAACCCCTATCCGATAGGGATATCTATCCGGCCTCCGGCATCGTCAAGCGCCTTGACAGAAACAGGTGGGATGCATGACACAGCGCGTGACCAAGAGACGACGGGAGACGAACGAGCGCCTGCTCGACGCGGCCGAGCAGGCGTTCGCCGAGTGCGGGTTTCAGGGTGTCTCGATCGCGGAGCTGTGCGCACGGGCCGGCTACACGACCGGCGCGTTCTACTCGAACTACGACTCCAAGGACGAACTCTTCCTCGCGCTGTTCACTCGACGCTCCGAGATCGTCCTGAAACAGCTGGGTGAGGCGGTGGACCAAGCCCTCGTCTCCGAGCAACCGGTCGCCACGTTCATCGAGCTGGCGAGCGTCGTGGACGAGCAGACGCGAACCTGGTTCCTCATCTCCACCGAGTTCACTCTCCACGCCATCCGCAACCCCGAGGCGGCCCAAGCCCTCGCCCGCCACGACGCGGCGATCCGGGCGGCAATCGCGGAGTTGCTCGCACCACTCCTCGCGACCACACAGCGCAAGGTGACCGAGACGGATCTCGACATGCTGCTGCGCCTCGTCGTCGCCGTTCGGGAAGGCGGACTGGCCCAAAGCCTGGTGGAACCGGCAGCGCTCCCGCACGGCGAGCTGGAACGCCGGTTCCTGCCCGCACTGTTCGGAGGGCTCCGATGACGGTCAGTATCGAGCGATGGTGGTCCGAGGGCGAACTGCTCCCGCTCACCGTCGCGGGAGTCCCACGCCAGGTGTTCGTCCGCCGCATCGGCAGCGGTCCCGTGATGACCCTGCTCCACGGGTTCCCCAGTTCGTCGCACGACTGGGCCCGGGCGGTTCCTGTTCTCGCCGCTCGCCACACCCTCCTCATACCGGATTTCCTCGGCTTCGGCGCGAGCGAGAAGCCGGCCGATCACGACTACTCGATCCACGAGCAGGCCGACTTGGTGGTCGCGTTGTGGCAGCACGAGGCGGTGACCTCGACGCATCTGGTGGCACACGACTACGGGGCCACCGTGGCGCAGGAGTTGCTCGCGCGCAGCGCCGACGGGTCATTGAGAAGGCGGATCACGAGCCTGACGCTGCTGAACGGCGGCATCTACCCGGAACTCCACCGGCCGGAAGCGGCCCAGACGGCGCTGCTCGATCCGGACACCGGCCCCCGGCTCAGCGCAGCACTGACCGGCGAGCTCATGGCCGCCGCCCTCTCACCGACATTCGCCGAGCACTACGACTCAAGCGCCGACGCAGCCGCGATGTGGAAGGGCATGAGCCACGGTGACGGCCATCTGAACTCCCACCGGTTGATCCACTACATCACCGACCGGGCTGCCCACCGCGACCGATGGGTGGAAGCCATGGAGACCAGCGATCTGCCCAAGGCGTTCCTCTGGGGCCTGCGGGACCCCGTCGCGGGTGCCCACATCGCCGATCGGATCGCCGAACGCATGCCGAACGCGACACTCCACGCCCTTGCGGACGTCGGCCACTGGCCCCTGCTGGAGGCGCCGCAACGCGTCGCCTCACTGATCCTCGCCACGGGGGGAAGCGGCTGAAGTCCGCACGATCCCCGTCACCATGCTCACGGCTCGCCCACGTCTGCACACATCGAGAGGAACGAAGACCATGACGATCACGCAGGGCCACGCCCCCGAGATGCTCGACCTGATCCGAGCCAACATCGGCCCGATCCCCGACGACTTCGATCTCCCGCTCCCGCCCACGGGGCTTTCGGTCGAGGAGGAGCGCGACGTACGCAAGCAGGAACTCGCCGCCGCCTTCCGGGTCTTCGGGAAGCTGGGCTTCTCCGAGGGAGTCGCCGGGCACATCACTGCCCGTGACCCCGAGTTCCCCGACACGTTCTGGGTCAACCCGTTCGGGATGAGTTTCCATCAGATCAAGGTCTCCGACCTGGTCCGTGTCGACCACGAAGGCAATCTGCTGCACGGCAAGCGCCCGGTGAACCGTGCCGCCTTCTGCATCCACGCCGAGGTCCACAAGGCCCGCCCCGACGCCGTCGCGGCCGCACACGCGCACTCCCTCCACGGCAAGGCGTTCTCAGCACTCGGGATCCCGCTGGCACCACTCACCCAGGACGCCTGCGCCTTCTTCGATGACCAGGGCCTCTACGCCGACTATCGCGGAGTCGTGAGCGATGCCGACGAGGGGCGCCGCATCGGCGAGGCGCTCGGCTCGGCGAAGGCCGTCATCCTGAAGAACCACGGCCTGCTGACCGTCGGTCAGTCGGTTGCCGCCGCCGCGTGGTGGTTCATCACGATGGAACGGTCGTGCCAGGCGCAGCTTCTGGCCATGGCCGCGGGCACCCCGCACGAGATCGACCGGGAGACCGCGGAGCAGGTCCGCGCACAGATCGGCGGGCCGCTCGCGGGCTGGTTCCAGTTCCGTCCGCTGTGGGACCAGATCATCGCATCCTCGCCGGACCTGTTCGACTGAGGCTGCCGACCGAGCCAGACCGGCCCGCCGGGCCACAACCGACCAGGAGGAGGCAGGAAACCGCGTGTCGAACTTTGGCGACTACCAGTTCGATATCTACCTCAACGGACTCTCCGGCATCATGCCGAAGTTGCCGATGACCTTCGCAGAGTTGGAGGAGCGAGGATCCAAGGCGTTGGACCCCGGGCTCCTGTCCTACGTCGCCGGCGGGGCCGGCGACGAACGCACCCAGGACCTCAACGTCTCGGTGTTCGACGACTGGGGGCTCATCCCGAGGATGCTCGTCGACGGGGCCCAGCGCGACCTCTCCGTCGAGCTGTGTGGGCTGTCCCTCCCGTCCCCGCTGTTGATGGCCCCCGTGGGTGTGATCGGCCTGTGCGCACAGGACGGCCACGGCGACCTGGCCGTGGCACGAGCCTCGGCGAGGACCGGCGTGCCGATGATCGCCTCCACTCTCTCGGTCGATCCGATGGAGGAGGTCGCCGCGCGGTTCGGTGACACCCCGGGCTTCTTCCAGCTCTACACCCCGAACGACCGGGAACTTGCCGAAAGCCTGGTGCACCGTGCTGAGCAGGCGGGTTTCAAGGGGATCGTCGTCACACTGGACACCTGGATCCCGGGGTGGCGGCCTCGCGACCTCAGCCGCTCGAACTTTCCCCAGCTGCGAGGGCTGGCCCTGGAGAACTACTTCAGCGACCCGGTCTTCAGGTCCCGGTTGGCCAAGCCCCCGGAAGAGGACCTCCAGGCAGCAGTGGGAGCCTGGGCGACGACCTTCGGTGACCCGCACCTGACGTGGGACGATCTCGCCTGGTTCCGTTCCATGACCGACCTGCCGCTGATCCTCAAAGGAATCATGCATCCCGAGGACGTCCAACGGGCCGTCGACGGCGGTGTCGATGCGATCTACTGCTCGAACCACGGTGGACGCCAGGCCAACGGTGGCCTCGCCTCACTCGACATGCTGCCGGACGTCGTCAATGCGGCAGGCGAAACTCCGGTGATCTTCGATTCGGGTGTGCGCTCCGGCGACCATGTGGTGAAAGCCCTGGCGCTGGGCGCGCGAGCGGTAGCGGTGGGGCGGCCCTATGTCTACGGTTTGGCGCTGGGAGGCGAGGACGGCATCATCCACGTGTTGCGTTCCCTCCTTGCGGAGGCTGACCTCCTCATGGCGGTCGACGGTTACCCCAAGATCGCAGACCTAAGCCCCTCGGCCTTGCGGCGACGGCCGTGACCTGGCGGTTCAGCCTGTGCCGAGCACATGCACGCGGGTTTCCCGTTCGAGCCCACCCACTCGTGTTACTGAAGAGCAGGCAGATGCACGGCCGCACTGGGTCCGTACTGCACCGACGCATGATCCACCAGCAAGCCTCGCGGTGGAATCCCAACAGCGCCTGCGGGGCGCCAAGCACAACGAATCTGGTGATCGGGCTTGGGCAGCCGGCTCGCCGGGGCGGACGTGCTGTCCGGTGCGTCAGGCTGCGGGAACCGCTTCGAGGACGGAAGGCACCTGCGGTGCTCACCTTGATGCGACGCAGACCGGCTGCGGTGAAGAGCGCGTTGAAATCCCACATCCGGCTTTCGAGGTGCTCGCGCTGGTCGCGGGCGGGAACCTGTGGAGTAGATCGACTGGCAGGACTTCGTGCGGTGGAACAGACCCTACGGCCAATCGCCCTCTCGCAAGGATCGGATCGCGCTCTGTTCACCTGATGCGTCGTCACCGCGCATCCGTCGGGTTGGCAGCGGGGGCGGCTGTCGTTGTCGTCGGCATCCTTGTGGTTCTGGGACCACTGCGCTGGTGACACGGTGGGGGACCTTCACGGCAAGGACCGGGCCGACGCGCTGAACGCTGTGCGTCAGACGGTCCTGACCGGGTTCGCTGGAGCCTCCGTACTGCTCGGGCGGAGGTACACGGCTCGCACCTACCAGCTTTCGAGGCGGGGGAAGGTGACCGAACGGTTCAGCAGGGCTGTCGGACAGCTGGCCTCCGAGAGGCTCGAAGAGCCGGTTACCGGGCTGGTCGACGGCGAGGACCGTAAAGTGCCTGGCCAGCGTCGGCATCATCAGGCGCCAGACGTACCAAGTCTCGAGGTCTCGGGCCAGCCCTGCACCAGGAGCAGTGCCAACCCGCGTGAACGTCCTGGTGAGCCCCTACGAGCGGGGCGCCCACTGGACGGCGCCGAGGCCTTCGGACGTCGGGGCGGGCATGGCGCTCGGTGACCCGCCGCGAGGTGTCACGGCACCGGTCAGCGTGACACCTCGCCCGCCACGGCCGCGCGCAGCACGTCCCGGCGGGGCATCCGGGCGCCGAACCCGTCCGTGGGGTTCTCGTTCGCAGGTTCCTGAGGCATCAGACTCCCCTCCGCATCTGGCGGTCGCCTACCCGGTGAGGCACCGGGACCGATCACCTCGTCCGAGGCCGCGCCCACCCGGCGCATGGTCCGGGGTGCCCCCACGGGATGCGTCCACAGGCCCGACGGGCGGATGTGCACCTGGGACGTCCGGCCCATGCTGCGGCGCGCCCCGGGCTCCCGCAAACTGAGCACAAGGCGGGGAGAGTCCTGTCTCCCACGATCCCTCACGGCCCTTTCGCGGTTTTTCCCCGGCGCAAACGGCCGGGCAGCCACGCGATGCCGCAGATCCGTACCCCGAGATTCCTCCGGCTCCCTGTTTGACACTCAGGATGACAAGAGTAATCCTGAATCTAGATGTTATACATCATCTAGATTCAGGAGGAACCGTGTCCGACACCTACGACCCGTGCCACACCGCGGTTTTGCTGGTCGACCCCTTCAACGACTTCCTCTCAGAGGGCGGCAAGGTCTGGCCGCACCTGGAACCCGTGGCGACCAAGGTCGGTCTGCTGGACCACCTGCGCTCCGTGGTCGCGACGGCCCGCGAGAACGACGTGCGCGTGATGTTCGTGCCGCACCGTCGCTGGGAGCCGGGTGACTACGACGACTGGGACTTCCCGAGCCCCTCGCAGCTCAAGATCCAGAAGATGCACCACTTCGCCAGGGGCTCCTGGGGCGGGTCGTTCCACGACGACTTCCAGCCGCAGCCGGGCGAGGTGGTAGTCCACGAGCACTGGGGGTCGAGCGGGTTCGCCAACACCGACCTGGACTTCCAGCTCAAGCAGCACGGCATCACCCACGTGGTGCTCGTGGGCCTGCTGGCCAACACCTGCATCGAGGCCACCGCGCGTTTCGCTCAGGAGCTCGGCTACCATGTGACGCTGGTCCGTGACGCCACCGCGGCCCTTGGCCCCGAGATGATGCACGCCGCACACGAACTGAACGGCCCCACCTTCGCCCACGCCATCGTCACGACGGACGAAGTCACCGCCGCGTTCAACGGGGCGCAGTCACGACACTGACCTGAAAGGTGCTGCTCGGGACGGGCCAGCTGTCGGCCAGCGTCCACGCCACCCCATGGAATTCGCCCGATCCTGAAGCATCGCACCGGCCGGATCATGATCAACAACCTCCCGATGCCGCAGGAGGTTTCATACGCGTCCGTCCACGCGAGCGGCGCCTGCGGCGGTGGCAATCCGTCATACGGCGCTGTCCCATGCTGGCGATCGGCCATGGTGGCATTCCTCCGTGCGGGCCGCTGTGCTGAAGGCCCGACGTGGACCTGCACCTCACGACGCGTGTCATCCAGCGCTTCTCGGAAGACCTCAGGGAGACGACGGCTGTTCGGCATGTGCCCGGTTCGCGGTGGGTGACCGTGCACCTCGACTGTGACGGCGATGTCGTTGCTGATGAGCCTCGTCAGCATCGCGCTGCAGGCCCATCAGGCGGTGGGTCCGTTCGTGGACGCACCGCCCGCGGTGTGCAATTTCCGCCGCGTCACGGTGGTGACCGCGACAATGAAGCCGTCGTGGCCGGTGCCTGTGCCGCGTTCAGGGACCGGCCTGTAGTGACTTCCTTCCGATCCTCGTCGAGCCCAGGGCGCGGCGGATCCTGGATGGGGCTTCCGAGTGATGCGACGGCTCTGTCCGGCGCCGACGGTCTTACACGGTGATCGACGCCTTCTTCGGCCTCGCCGACACGATCATCACCATCTGTAGCCTGATCGGCCGGTTCTGGACCACCCACCGCCGGGACACACGCCCACAACACCAACCATGACCGGCCGCCTACCTGCGCGGCCCCCTCAGGTCGGTGGCCGTCCGGTCGGCCATGTGGGTGTGCGGTCAACTGATGCCGTGATGCCGGTCAGCGGGTGAGGGAGGGACACGATGTCGCGTTCCCCTCGCCCGTCGGCCGGTCCGCCGGGCAGCGGGACGGCGCGGATGTGTCCACCGAGGTCGGACACGTAGGCGGTGCCCGCGTCGACGTCGACAGCCAGGCCGATCGTCTCGGCGAACCCACTCGCCAGGATCTGCGGTGTACCGCCGGGGGCACCCGCCGCCGGGACCCGTGCCCGGTTGAGGGTGTTGCCGGCCGGCGGAGCGCCGCGGTCGGTCCAGTAGAGCCAGTCGCCGTCGAGGTGCAGGTCGATCGGCTCGGGCAGGCCCGTCCAGAGCACTTCGATGTCGCTGCGCCGCTCGGGGCTCTCTCCGGCGAGGAGCTCGAGGCCGCAGCGGAAGATGCGGCCCTGGCCGCCCTTGGCCGGGCCTTTCTGAGTCCAGTAGAGGTGCCCGCGTACGGGGTCCACAGCCACGCCCACGCATTCCTGCGAGATGTCGCCGGCCGGGTTGACCACCAGGTCGGACAGGCCGCTGCCGTCCGTCCGGACTCGGCTCACCCGGCAGCCCTCACGGTCGCCCCAGTACAGGAACCCGGCGCCGTCCGAAGCCAGTTGCTTACCGGTGGTGATCGCTCCGGGCTCGACCACGTCCCGGCGGCCGCTGCCGTCCAGACGCACCGCGTGCACGCCGCCGTTGCGCCGGGAGAAGTCCTGGGCCGCCTCCCCCGAGCCCTTGGCCGGATCGTGCGTTGGCGTGCCCATGGTGGTCCAGTAGACGGCACCGGCCTCGACGACGATCCCGTCCGGGGCGGGCCCTGCGTCCTGGACCAGGGTTTCCACCTGGCCGTCCGCGATGCGGACCCGCAGCACGCTCCCCGGTTCGGCCGTCAGGGCCAGCAGTTCGTCCCACACCTGGCTCTCCTCGTGTCTCCCGGCCTGGCCGGCGGGCGTGCCTTCCCTGGCAGTGGGCTCCGCCCGGCGGTGCGACTGCAGATGGGCCGATCGGCGGGCACCAGAAGTCGACCGGCTTCATCTTCAACCGCATCTGGGCGGCCATCAAGCGCGAGGCCCTCGAAGTGGTCGCCGAGGGGGTGTCCACGCCACAGGACGTGGACGAGATGTGGAAGATCAACACTGGTGCCCCGGCTGGACCGTTCCGGATGATGGACCAGGTCGGCCTGGACGTGGTCCTGGACATCGAGAAGCACTACGCCGCCGAGAACCCGGCCCTGCCCACCGGGCCGCGAGAGCTGTTGGAGAAGTACGTGGACGCAGGCCACCTGGGCGTCAAGACCGGACAGGGCTTCTACACCTACAGCCACCAGGGTTGATCTGCCCGCATCGCGGTGTGCTTCGTGGTCGCGCTCGCCTTCGGCTTCGCGAAGACCTGCCATGACGACCGCAAGGGCCTGTACCGCATGGCCCCCGCGCAGGGACGAAGCCACCGGGCGGTCTGACCACCCCCGGCCGCGCCGCCGCTTCGCGTTGGGGGGAGTCAGGCCGGCCTGAGCTGTGCGTTGTCGCGGTGCTGCGGGCCGCGAGGCCCGTAGTCGATGTCCGCGCCGGTGTTGCTGCTGGCCATGACCGCGGGGGGAGCGTCGTAGGGATCCATGACCGCCTCGATGAAGATCAGCGTGTCATTGGGCGCACTGACGGCCTCCATCAGGTCCGTGGGAGTCGGCGTAGGCCCAGGTCGCGATGTCGTTGTACTGCTCGGTCTTGCCGAGGTAACCGCGTTCGATGGTGTATCCGCCGTTGTTGATCAGGAAGATCACCGGCTTGTGGTCGTGCCGCAGGATGGCCGACAGCCCCTGCGCGGTCAGCTGAGCCCCTCCCCCAGCCGCTGCGGCCGCGAGCCGGTCCTTCAACCGTGACTGACGTTCGCGGTGAGCAGGCGGAGCAGCTGCTTCGCGGTGGCGTCCTGCTCGGGGGTCAGACCCATCGCCTCCCCGATGGCCAGGGGGACCGTGCGGGCTTTCTCCCGGAGATCCGCCCCGGCCTGGGTGAGGCGTACGGCGACGGAGCGTTCGTCCTCGGCACGCCGCTCGCGGCGTATCAGACCGCCCGCTTCGAGGCGCTTGAGCAGCGGTGACAGGGTGCTGGATTCCAGCTGGAGCGCGTTGCCCAGATCCCGCACGGAGACCGAGTCCTGCTCCCACAGCACCAGCATGACGAGGTACTGCGGGTAAGTCAGCCCCAGCTCGTCCAGCAGGGGCCGGTAGCGGGTCGTGACCGACCGCGAGGCGGCATACAGGGCGAAGCAGAGCTGGTCCTGAAGGAGCAGCGAACCCTGCTCGGTGTCGTGGCGCGCGTCGTGGCCCATGAGTGCGGTCCTTACCTCCGGTGATCAGCCGAGTCCATGCTACCCATTCCAGGCGCTCACGACCATGTCGTCCTCGATTAAGTTGTGCACGACTAAATCGAGCGCTACAGTTCTATCCATGCCCGCCGAACGGCCGGGCGCACCAGCCGTCGAGGCCACCGGCCCCGGCATCACCTTGAGGAGTCCCCATGTCCGAGAACATCACCGGTCCGGTGCTGGAGCCGGCCGCCGCCGCGTTCGCCGAGGCCACCGCCAACCCGCCGTACCTGTTCGACCTGGGTCCGCAGGAGGGTCGCAAGGCCGTCGACGAGGTCCAGTCCGGTGAGATCGGCAAGCCGGAGATCACCGAGGAGTGGGTGACCGTCCAGGGCGGCCCCACCGGATCAGTGCGGGCCCGCATCGTCCGCCCGGCCGACGCCGACGGACCGCTGCCGGTGATCGTCTACCTGCACGGCGCCGGCTGGGTCTTCGGCAACGCCCACACCCACGACCGCCTGGTGCGCGAACTGGCCGTCGGCGCCCGCGCGGCCGTCGTCTTCCCCGAGTACGACCTCTCCCCCGAGGCCCGCTACCCGGTCGCCATCGAGCAGAACTACGCGGTCGCCCGCTGGATCGTCACCGACGGCACCTCCAAGGGCCTGGACGCCGGCCGCATCGCGGTGGCCGGCGACTCGGTCGGCGGCAACATGTCCGCCGCGCTGACCCTGATGGCCAAGGAGCGTGGCGACGTCCCCCTGGTGCAGCAGGTGCTCTTCTACCCGGTCACCGACGCCGCCTTCGACACGCCCTCGTACCACCAGTTCGCCACCGGCTACTTCCTGCGCCGGGATGCCATGCAGTGGTTCTGGGACCAGTACACGACCGACGAGCGGCAGCGCGCCGAGATCACGGCCTCCCCGCTGCGTGCCACCACCGAGCAGCTCACCGGCCTGCCCCCGGCCCTGGTCATCACCGGCGAGGCCGACGTCCTGCGGGACGAGGGCGAGGCGTACGCGAACAAGCTGCGCCAGGCCGGTGTCCCCGTCACCTCCGTTCGCTACCAGGGCATCATCCACGACTTCGTGATGCTCAACGCCCTGCGCGAGACCCACGCGGCCGAAGGCGCCATCAGCCAGGCCGTCGCCACCCTGCGCAGTGCCTTCGGCACCGTCTGAGCGCGCTCACCTCACCGCACCCGCATTCAATCCGCCCCCCCCTCTCACCTCACCTCAGCGATCTGGTGGCGCGTACCAGGCGCCACCGGGCCAGGAGCTTCCCATGCGCACCGTCCCCGTCCGCATCAACCGCAAGATCGCCGTCGCCGCGGCCGTCGCCCTCGTCGCCGGTGCGACGATCGCCGCCGCCGACGCCTCGGCCTCCCCCGCCGCGCCCTCCGCCACCACGACCGCCCCGATCCTGGAGAAGGACGCCCAGACGTTCGCCGCCGCGGCGGCGAAGAACCCGCCGATCTACACGCTGTCCTACAACGACGCCCGCAAGGCGCTCGACAGCGCGCAATCCGGGCCCGTCGACAAGCTGCCGGCCGATGTCAGTCACCGCACGCTCAAGGTGGGACCCACCGGTGAGGTGACCATCCGGATCGTCCGCCCCGCCGGTGTGAGCGGCAAGCTCCCGGCCGTCATGTACTTCCACGGCGGCGGCTGGGTCCTCGGCAACGAGAACACCCATGACCGGCTGGTGCGCCAGATCGCCAACGGCGCCCGTGCCGCGGTCATCTTCGTCGACTACACGCCCTCCCCCGAGGCCCGCTACCCCATCGCCATCGAGCAGGCGTACGCGGCCACCAAGTGGGTCGCCGAGCACGGTGACGAGATCAACGTCGACGGCTCCCGTATCGCCGTCGCCGGCGACAGCGTCGGCGGCAACATGACGGCCGCCGTCACCCTCATGGCCAAGCAGCGCGGCGGCCCCGCCCTGCGCGAGCAGGTGCTCTTCTACCCCGTCACCGACGCCAACTTCGAAACCGCCTCCTACCGGCAGTTCGCCGACGGCCCCTGGCTGACCCGCAAGGCCATGAAGTGGTTCTGGGACGCCTACGCCCCCAATGCCAAGGACCGCAGGCAGATCCTCGCCTCCCCGCTGCGCGCGAGTCTCAACCAGCTCAAGGACCTGCCCAAGGCCCTGCTCATCACCGACGAAGCCGACGTTCTGCGGGACGAGGGCGAGGCGTACGCCGCCAAGCTCCGCGCCGCCGGCAACGACATCACCACCGTCCGCTACCCCGGCATCTTCCACGACTTCGCCATGCTCAACGCCCTCGCCAACACCAACGCCGCCAAGGCAGCCGTCGACCAGGCCAACCGCTTCCTCTACACCGGCCTGCACAGCGGCTCCTGACCCCACTCCAAAGCGGCCCGGCTCGGCCCGGGCCGCCTCCGGGTGCGCATACCCGACCCCTTCCACGGCCGGACGCCGCGCACTGCACAGCCCCTTCCGGCCGACCAGCCCAACGCACCGCCGGCACGCTTCATCAACCGTGTGGTCGTTCAACCATCGTCGCTGGTCAGAACGGTTCGAAACGCGGCACACCCGCCTTCCCGCAAGACCGTGTCACCGGCGACTGCCTTCAAGGAGACCGTCATGTCCCGTTCCTCTCGCACCCGCTCGACCCTCCACGCCGTCGCGACCGTGACCTCGCCGATATCAGATGAGCTGCGTACCCGCATACCGCATAACAGCCAACCGGTCGCGGACCTCAGGAGGCCGCACGGGTATGCGGCCGGTAGTGGGTGGTCCGGGCCCGGCGAACCAGGCTGCGGACACGGATCGCGGTGCGGACGGTGACGACCGTGACGGCGGAGCGCCTGGCCGTCCGTGACGGGTTGCACGCAAAGGCGGTCACGGAAACACCTCTGCGACGCCGCAGCGGAGGTGGACCGACCCGTACGACGATGTGGTGGTGCTGGTCGTCCGACGGGTCGACGAGTGGAGTGGCGTGGCCCGTCGGCGGGTAGTTACGCTGGATTCATACCTTGGCAGCGGTCAGGCGCCCGCCGCGATGTGCCAGGTGGCGAAGCAGGCGACATGGGGACGCCCCGAAGTGCGCCGACCTTCACGACTGCGATCGAGGTCGCACTCTCACTGACCTTCGCGGCGATGCCCGCGTGCTGGGCACGCCACGACCGCGTCCCGCGCGACCCCAGCCGACGGCTGTGGCACGGGGCGTGCCCGCGTGGTCGCCCTACTCGGAGCCGGGACGGTCTTCACACAGAGGGAGTTCTCATGACCGAGAGTCACACGCGGACCCCGTCAACCCCCGGCGTACTTGTAGATCCGCTGCGTAACCGTGGCGTGGCATTCACACCGGAGGAACGGGATGCCCTTGGCCTCACCGGGCGCCTGCCGTCGGGAGTGCTCACGCTGGAGCGGCAGGCACAACGTGCCTACCAGCAGATGCGGGCTCAGGACAGCGATCTCGCCAAGAACGTGTATCTGGAACAGCTGCATGATCGCAACGA
>NZ_JBIATN010000039.1:0-62581 GCF_042891825.1 Streptomyces sp. NPDC001852 | reverse complement strand
GGCCCTCGCTCGATCACCCGCCCGGGCGGCGGTCAGGGGACCGCTGATCCGTGACCAGCGGTCGCATCCCTGCCGCCGACAGGCATCAAGGCGAGCGGTACAGCCTCCGCTCAGGGGCCCAGGCGGGACCCGTCCTACCGGTCACCGTGGTTCCGGTCGTAGTGGTCCCATCCGTAGTAGTCCCAGCCACCGTGGTTCCGGTCGTAGTGGTCCCAGCCGAAGTAGTCCCGGTCACCGCGGTTCCAGTCATGGTGGTCCCAGCCCCGGCCGTCGCTCTCGTAGCGGTTCCGGTCGAGCCGGTAGGACCTGTCGGACTTCCACTCGCGCCGCTCATCGTCCCAGCGGTAGCAGCGACCGTCGCGGCTGTGCCAGAGGGAGCCGGCGACATGATCGTCGTGGTGCCAGCCACGCTTTCCGTCCCAGCGGTAGCCCTGCTCGATCAGGTAACCCACGCCGTGGTCCCAGCGGTAGTCGGTGCGGTTGACCCCGGCCGACCGCTGGACGTGCACGGAGGCGGGAGTCGCGGCCGAAGCGGTGCCCCCGGCACCGACAACGGCGACACCCGCGACCGCCACGGAGGAAACGGCGACAGCAATCCGCTTCGTGAGCTTCTTCATGATCTTTCCTTCCGGTTGGTGCGATCTGCACCAACGGCTGCTTTTGCAGGCGATGTGAGGCGCCTGGCGTTGGGTGGGCGTTGTCCGCCAGCAGTTCCATACGTTGTATGGAATCGCCCTGCCAGGATAACCATACGACGTATGGAAATAGGGAGGTGGTGACAGTGGCTCGGGTCACTCGGACCACCTGACCGAAGGGATGTTCCTGAACGCATCTCAGCAACTGGAAGGTGGTTGCCGGGAGTTCGTCTCCTTCCCCCTCACCCTGCTGGCCCGAATACCAGCTCTCCATCACAAGGCATGCAGGCACTCAGCTCTGGCCCCACGCTGGAAAGGAGGGGGTGTGACAGCGGAGGAAGAAGTGGTGGAGATGCGGACCGTTGTCGACCTCACACGCTGCCAGGGCTATGCACAGTGCGTGTTCCTCGCCCCGGAGGTGTTCGAGCTGCACGGGGAGGAGGGGCTGCTGTACGCCACTGCCGTCCCGGACGACCAGATGGAGCGGGTACGCCAGGCCGCGGCGGCGTGCCCGGTGCAGGCGATCCTCCTCGGGGAAGAGGTGAGCACCGGTGCCCGGTGACCTGAAAGACGGCCGTATCGTCATCGTCGGCGCCTCGCTGGCCGGGCTGAGAGCCGCGGAGGCGCTGCGCGAGGAGGGCTTCACCGCATCCCGAGCAGCTGGACCGGCTGCGCCGCGACCCCGAACTGCTGCCGCTAGCAGTGGAGGAACTGCTGCGTAACGAGCTCCCGGTCCACATGCGCGAGCGCATCCCGCACGCCGACATCGATGTCGCCGGCACCAAGATCCCGCAACATGCGTCCGTCATTCTGGTGCTGGCCTCAGGCAACCGCGACCCTATGCGGTTCCACGAGCCCGACCGGTTCGAACCCACCCGCCCAGACAACCAACACCTCGGCTTCGGCAGCGGTATCCACCTCTGCTACGGCGGACCTGGCCCGGATCGAGGCATACATCGCGCTCAGCGCGCTGCTTCCCCACCTCGGCAGCGCCCGCCTGGTCGAGGACCCCCCTACCGCCAGAACGCCATGCTCCGCGGCCCCCGCCCCCTGTCCATCCAACTGTGAAGCCGCGTCGTCGGCAGACAGCACATCGTCTTCACGCCGCAGCGGGAAGGGGCCGCCGGGCGAGGTCACGGGCCTCGTCCGCGGAGACGCCAAGCATGTGCAGGAGCGTCTCGGCCATCTTTGCGGCTGCATGGTCCCTGTCGGCCTCGGGCTGATGGAACCAGAGCTGCAGGAGTGCCAGCAGGCTGCCGTTCAGCACGGTCAAGGCGATCATCGGGTCGACCACGGTGAAGCGGCCAGAAGTCATGCCCTGCTCCACGTCGTGTCTCGCGCGCGGAGCCAGTCCGCAGCCGGCGCATATGCGGCCGAGCCCGCTGTGGCAGAGAATCCGCATGATCTCCGGGTGTGAGCTGGCCATGCGTGCGCTGAGCCGCATACCGGCGGCGAGGCGCTCGGCGGGGTCGTCGACGCCGTACAGATGTTTGTCAACGGCTCGGGCGAACTCCTCCAGTGCATCGGCCACGGCTGCGTCGAACAGGTCCGGCTTGGACGTGAAGTGGTTGTAGAACGAGCCGAAGCCCACGTCGGCGAGCTCCGCGATGGTCCGGATGCTGGCGCTCGTATCGCCCGAATCGGCCAGGAGCTGCCGCGCGGCGCGGACGAGTGCCTGCCGGGTCTCGGCCCGACGGCGTTCGAATCGATTCCTGGGGGAGGCTGACATCGGCATACACCGCACACAAGGTCACCAGTTCTGATGAATTCATCATCGCGCTGCCGCTGCGAATTGTCCAGCCTGAACCTCGCCGGACCCCAACTTCGCCGCCCAGGGGTCAGTGATTGCAGCGGCGACAGAGGCTGCCTCGCCTCCCCCGTCGCACTGCATGGCCATATTTGATTGAACGATCAGTTTCGAGGGCCTTGACGATGAAGCGGTCGTATCTGACTATTTCATCAGAAGTGGGCAAAATGGTGCAAAGGTGGCGGATGTCGGGCTACGGGTCATAGGGCAGCGGCGGAGGTCGCCCGCTGCACCGCAAGGCTCCCGCTACACCCGGGGTCTCCGCCTCCTCCCCATCACCGTCCACCACGGCTACAGACCGGGCGGCCGCGCCCACATGCCGGCACTCCCTCACCTCCGAACTGAAGGGGATCAACCACGATGACGCATACCGACCACACGTCACTCGCCAAGCCGGTGAGCCCCGGCGAGATACCGGACTCGGCGATAGCGGTGATCAATGCGGACGGGACGGTGGCGGCGTGGACGCAGGCCGCTGAGCGACTTGTCGGGTACTCGGCTGCGGAAGTGGTGGGCCGAGCCGCCGCGCACGTGCTACCGCCCCCTGAGGAGGCCCGAATGGCTTCGCTGTTCGCCGAGCAGCGCCGTGCCCAAAGTGGCTGGTCCGGCACCGCCGCGGTCCGCCACCGCGACGGCCACACGCTCAAGATGTCGCTGCGGGTCTCGCTGTTGTGGGGACAGGACGCCGGCACCCGGTGGCTGGTATCCGTGACCGACATAGGCGCCCTGTCCTCGGAGCCTGCCAACGGACCGGTGCGGGAGTCGCTCCTCGCCCATGCACCGATCGGCATCGTGGTGTATGACCCACAGTTGCGCTGTATCTGGGTGAACGACGCCATGGAGCGCCACGACGGCATTCCCCGTGACCGGCGCTTCGGACGCCGTCTGAAGGACTCGCTGCCCGCCGTGGAGGCCGAAGCGCTCGAGGTGGTGATGCAGCAGGTGCTGCAGAGCGGTACCACCATGGTCCACGAATACCGGGCGTGGCCGCTGTCGGACGGGCGCCGTGAACATGCGTTCTCGGCCTCGTTCTTCTGCCTCCAGGACGCGGACGGCACGCCCCTGGGAGTGTGCTCCATGACCGTGGATGTCACCGGGAACCGGCGGGCGCGCGAACGCCTGGCCATCCTCAGCGAGGCGAGTACGCGCATCGGCAGCACCCTCGACGTCATGCAGACCGGGCAGGAACTGGCCGAGCTCGCCGTGCCCCTGCTGGCCGACCACGCCCTCGTCGATCTGGTCGAGTCGGTTCCCTTTGGCGTGGAACCCTCGGCACGGATCGGCACGACGAGCGGCCGCCCGCCGCTGCTGCGCCGTGCCGGGGTGGCCTCCATCGAACTGGGCCTCCTGGAGTTGCCATGGGTCCGGGAAGAGGTGATCCACGCCCACCCGAGCTCATCGTTCGCCGTCGCCCTGCGCACGGGCAGGTCTCACCTGGAGCCGGTGCTCGACACCCAGGCCGGTCCGTGGGTCGACCACGACCCGGTGCGGGCGCAGAAGGTGCGGGACAGCGGCGTCCACTCGTTGATGGTCGTGCCCATCCGTGCGCGGCGCTGCGTGCTGGGACTGGCGCTGTTCGGCCGCTCCGAGGAACAGACGCCGTTCCAGGAGGACGACCTGCTCCTCGCCGAGGAACTCGTCACTCGGACCGCGCTCAGCCTGGACAACGCCCTGCAGTATGCGCGCGAGCGCACCGCGGCCCTCACGCTGCAACGCGACCTGCTGCCCCATCGTGTGCAGGGCGGTGCCGCCGTCGAGGTTGCCTCGCGCTATGTGCCGGCGGACATGGACCACGGCGTGGGCGGTGACTGGTTCGACGTGATCGAGCTGTCAGGTGCCCGGGTGGCCCTGGTCGTCGGCGATGTGGTGGGACACGGCATCAACGCCGCGGCGACCATGGGCAGGCTGCGCACCGCCGTGCGCACGCTCGCGGACCTCGACCTGCCCCCGGACGAACTGCTGACGCACCTCGACGACACGGTCCGGCGGCTGAACGACGAGGACACCGACGACACCGACCAGGCCCCCGCGGTGGTGGGCGCCACCTGTCTGTACGCCGTCTACGATCCGGTCACCCGGCGGTGCACCATGGCGCGGGCCGGGCATCCGCCGCCCCTGATCGTCGGCGCACAGGGCCGGGTCACCGTCCCCGACCTGCCCGCCGGAGCCCCGCTCGGACTCGGCCTCGGCCTGGTCCCCTTCGAGTCCGTGGAACTGGAACTGCCCGAAGGAAGCGTGCTCGCCCTCTACTCCGACGGGCTGGTCGAGTCCCGGGACGAGGACATCGACGCCGGCCTGCGCCGCCTGAGCGCCGCCCTGGCACAGCCGGGCGCATCCCCGGAGGACATGTGCTCGCGAGTGATGGAGACCTTGCGGAGTCACACGCCGGCCGACGATGTCACCTTGCTCCTTGCCCGGACCCGCGCGCTCGAGCCCACCCAGGTCGCCTCCTGGGACCTGCCGAACGAACCGGTCACCGTCACAACAGCCCGGCACCTGGCCGCCCGTCAGCTCAGGGAATGGGGGCTGGAGCCGCTCGTGACGCCCGTGGAGTCGATCGTCAGCGAACTGGTCACCAATGCCATCCGCCACGGCGGCGGACCCAGCCGCCTACGGCTCATCCAGCACCAGGTGCTGACGTGCGAGGTCTTCGACAGCCACACCGGCCAGCCGCGCTCCCGCCATCCCGGCGATCTCGACGAGCACGGCCGCGGCCTCCACCTGGTCGCCCAGCTCTCGCGCCGGTGGGGCTCCCGCTGCGCAATGGACGGCAAGGTCGTCTGGGCCGAACAGGACCTGCCCGCCAGGGCCGATGCCCTGTGACCCGTCGGCGAGCCGCGCGCGACAGGGGTCGTCCGCGCGTGTCGGTCTCTCGTAGCCGCAGGGCTCTTACCAGGAAGCCAGCGTTATGGATCACCCAGTGAATGGTGAAGACGCCGACTCGGTAGGCGCCTCCCAAGCAGCTATGAGTTGTCTTTGGTGCCGGTCCCGGCCGGGATGTCCGCCCTGGACGGCCGGCAGTCGCGGTGCTGGACGACCGAGGCGTGGTGGTGGGGCGAACCGGGACAGCAGAGGATCTGACGGGGTTCCACGCCGATGACGTCCACGGTCGCCCCGTGCGGCCCTGCTCTTCGCCGCAGTGGCCGCAGCCGTGGTGATGAGGCGACTTGCCAGGTCCTGAGCGTTGCCTCATCGCACGGTCCACCGTCCTCAGTGGGTTTCGGATTGAGGAGTCAGCCATGGAGCCTTCGGAGAGGTATCGAAGACCGGCCACTCGTCGTGAAGTTCGGCCGGGACCGCCTAGGCATCCACCTCGTGGCCGAGTCGAGGGGAAGCCGGCGAGGATCTCGCGCAGTGCCTACAGGATTTGCGGCCAGTGGCTTACAAGGGAGGGTCTGAGGGCGTTCCTGCCATGGCCGACGAAGGACTGCCGGGATGGCGGACCACACGGCTGCCCGTCAAGGTCGGTCACGAGTGGACGAAGAGTCAACGTACTGTCAGCCGGTCCAGGCCAGGTTGAGCGCCGGTTCGTTCGAAGCCATCCGGCAGTGATCGAGTCACGCCGTTGTGCCGGAATCGATGGGACGGTGGCGCAGTGCCGTCCCGGACGGGGGTCTGACTCATGAGATCTATGACCGAAGTGTCCAGTCACAGGCTTGTCGACTGTCGTTGCGGGATGGCGACTGCTGGTACCGAGCCACAGGGCGTGTCCCAATAGGGGCCTTGCCGATCTTCAGGCGCCATCACGGTTCAGACCGCCCGAGCAGGCCGGTGCCATCCACCCCAGCCAGCACGTCACCACGTCGGAGGCGAACCATCATGACGACCCGACAGCACAGCACCTCCTCGAGCACGGATCCGCCCGTTCGGCGCGAGGTCGTCCTGGGCGTGGACACGCACGACGAGGTGCATGTCGCCGCCGTGATCTCCCCGCTCGGGAAGATCCTGGGAACGGAGTCCTTTCCCGCGACGGCGGCCGGCTACCGACAGTTGCTCGTGTGGGCCCGCAAGCGGGGTACGGTGCACCGGGCCGGTGTGGAGGGCACCGGCACCTTCGGCGCGGGCCTCTCCCGCTACCTGCTGACCCAGCAGATCCAGGTGTTCGAAGTAAACCGGCCCGACCGCACGGCCCGCCGGCTGCTCGGGAAGTCGGACCCGCTCGACGCTCAGGCCGCCGCGCGAGCCGTGCTCAGTGGCCGCGCCCGGGCCCGGGCCAAGTCCGGCGACGGTCCGGTGCACAGCGCCCGGATCTTCAAGCTCGCCAAGGACTCCGCGGTCAAGGCCCGTACTCAGGCGATCAACCAGCTCAAAGCCGTTCTGGTCATCGCCGATCCCGCACTGCGGGAACGACTGTCCAGCCTGGGCAACCGCGAGCTGTTCTGCACCTGCGCACGCCTCGGGCCAGGCGACGGAGAGAACGCGGTGGCCCAGGCCACCCACATGACCCTGAGAATGCTCGCGGAGCGTATCGAACAGCTCACCGGGCAGATCAATGAGCTGAACCAACGCCTGACCCGGCTCGTCGAACACCACGCCCCACAGCTACTCGTACCGGTGGGCATCGGCCCGGACAGCGCAGTCACCTTGCTGATCACCATGGGAGACAACCCCGAGCGGCTGAACACTGAGGCATCCTTTGCTGCCCTTTGCGGAGTCAGCCCCGTCGAGTATTCGTCGGGCCGTCGGAGCACGCGCCGGCTCAACTACGGCGGCGACCGCCGGGCGAACGCCGCCCTGCACCGCATCGTGTTCACCCGCCTGCGCCACGATCCGCGCACCCAGGCGTACTACGAACGCCGCACCCAGGAGGGCAAGACCCGACGCGAGATCATCCGATGCCTCAAGCGATATGCCGCCCGAGAGGTCTTCAAGCTGGTCAGGACGGTATCCAGCGTCCCCCTGTTATAGGGGCGTCGCGGACTGCGAAGCCCAGTCGGGAACTATCCCGCCGGGGCTTCTGCGTGGCCGTGAGACGACGATGCCGCACCGGAGCGCTCCGGTGCGGCATCTTCGGGGGGGTCGGCCGCGCTGGCGCGCACGATGCAGTCGGCGCCTCATGCGGTCCGTGTCGCTGTGACGCTCTCATGGTGCACCTACGTTGCGATTGCACCCGATCGTTCGTAGGGATCCGTGCCGCTCATGGCGCGCCCCGGCCAGGCGTGGGTGGAGCATGAATGACCGGATCGTCTGGCTGCGCGGGTCGGCTCAGTGCGCAGCCTGGACAGTTGCTTGGCTCCAGGATCACCACCACCGCTGGCAACAGAGACTACGTCGCGCATCGAGTCGCGCCGCCATGTGTCAGTCCACAGTTCAAGCGTCGGCGAGCAGTTGCCGGTGCTTGGTGAGGGCAGTGACGCGCAATAGTTGGCGGAAATCGTCGGTGACAGTGCCACGAGTCTTAAGCGCATGGCAGTTGGGACACAGAGCGATCATTGCCCGGGGCAGGTCTTCGCCGCCCTTCGCGTGATCATCAATGTGATCCACTTCCAGCAGATAGGTGCCGTTTCGGCTGAGGGCTGGGATGTGACGGGGATCAGGGCAGAGGGGGTTTTCACAGGCGTCCGCTGCGTTCGAGAACTGCCTGGCGTGAAGCAGCGATGCGGCTCAGCCGCTCCCTGGGCGCGGGCCGCCGACGGTGGCTCTTGCCTTCGAGTACCGCGCGCTCCGCTTGTGCGTTGAGTTCCGCGTAGCGCAGGGCAGGGCTAGCCATGTGGTGCAGAAGGTCAGCAGTCACTCGGCAACGCTCAAGTGCATGGGCAGTTGGCCTATCGGTCGGCAAAGCGAAGTGCCCGCATTCAGAGTCCCATTCATTCGCGAACTCGGCGTGGCGCAGGCGGGCACACTCCCAGCGGCTTTGACCCAGTCTCTTCAGGGTGGTCGCGGTGTCAGGCCACATGGTGCCAATGGGCAGGCTATCTCCTGCCCAGGCGTACTCCGCTGCTGTGTAGACCGCGGCGTACTGCAGGTTTCTTCCATAGGAAACGACCCGCTTGCCTTTCAGCTTGCGGAACAGAGTGTCACTGACTTCCCGAAAGGCAGGAGCCGCTTCGAGGTCAATCGGCCCGACACCATCCAGGCGGATGTGCTGGAGGTACTTCGTCTCCCAGCCCGGATTGATGAGTTGGTGCCACCTCTTTTGGCCATGGGCGGAGGTCAGGGCTATCTCGTAGGGCGTGGCTCGTTCGAGCGGGGGTGTGGTTGGCGCGGGCGATCCGAGGGCGCTGACGGCCAGGATGACGGTGTCCGGATCAACGAGGACGTCCTGCGCCCACTGGGTCGCGGCACGACGTGCTGCGTGCGCATCGTCAGGATGGGGCCGCGTAGAGAACGCGACTGGTGGTTGTCCCCTCCCTCGCCTACGTGAAGAAGGCGCGCCCAGTATCCGGTCGCCCTCGGGTCAGCTGGGCTGGCTTTCATAAGCGCGGTCCCCGTGGGGGCCGAAGGGTCTCTGAGGACTGGCAGGACCCCGCCGCAGACACCTCCCTCGGCATGAGCCGGAATCAGGGGACCTTCGGTGTCGTACGGCCGGGCCTCTGCCATTCATCAGTCGGTGATGGCGGTCATGTCCGCCTCGACCAAGGCGCCGGGCGTGGACAGGCCGACGACGCCTATCAAGGTCATGGCGGTGGTGCTGCCGCCGGCCTCGGAGGTGGCCCTGGCCAGCCCGCCGTAGAGCTTCTCGAGGTTCTCCTGGGTCGGATCGACGACGTACACCATCATCCGAACCACATCCTTCGGATTGGCGCCCGACGCAGCGATGGCCGCGTAGGCGTTCTTCACCGTGTGGTAGCCCTGCGTCTCGTAGTCCCCTTCGCCGAGCAGCTTCTCGTCGACGTCGATGGCGATCTGCCCCGAGATGTAGACGTGCTTGCTGCCGGTCGCGACGATCACCTGCGTGTGGCCGTGCGGTGGCGCGATCGTGTCCGGGTTGATCTTCTGAATCGTCATGCCCAGATGTTCGCCAACCGCACGGTGCCGCGCCGGTCTCCCGAGGGTCATCGCGCCCGGTTGGGGGATCAGCCCGGCTCGGGAGCCGCGGCCCTGCTCGCTGTCCCCGCGCTCCTCGCCACTATGACCGACGCGGGAGAGGCCCACCGCCGGTGGCGGTGGGCCTCTGTGGCGAGGTGACATCGGCGCGCGCTGGCGTCACCGCGGTCGTCGATCAGCCGACCGGCCCTTCGTGGATGATCAGGAGATCCTCCACCGACGCGACGGCCGGCTCGACGAACCCCAGGAACACCGAGAAGAAGTCGTGGGGGTCGATGACGCCCTCCGGGGCGTGCACGCCGGGCTCGGTAATGCGGCCCTGGCGCAACAGCTCGAGTCCCACCGCCAGCGCCGCGCCGGTGCCGCCGCCCATCTTGCCCGGCGGCATCGACGCCGGCTCGACCGAGATCGCGAGCGGCTCCCCGTCGCGCTCGCCGCGCGCCATGGCCCAGACCTGGGCGAGCCGGTCGCGAGTCCGCGGCGCGTCGGCCGGGGGAGCGGGCATGTCCTCGAGGCGGCCGGCGCCCTCGGCAAGGGTCACCCGCCCGGCGTCGTAGTCGGCCGCGACCCTGCGCGCGTGGTCGAAGACCCACGCCGGACCGGACGTGAGGTTGGTCGAGCTGACGACGGTCGGGAAGCAGCGCGGCAGGGTGATCGCCTCGGGGTGCCCGACGGTATAGGCCCGGACCTGCCCTTTGCCTGGGTACAGGAGCTCGACGGGAGTGAGGGGTTCGATGTCCTTCTCGGCGCCGTCGCGGTAGGCGCGGATCGAGCCGCTGATCTGGATCAGCCAGTGCTCGACGGCCGCCCCGGCACCACCGGTCGAGGGGTACGCCGGCTCGTCCTCCAGCACCGCGCCACGCATCGACCATCCGGTGAAGATCTCGGTGACCTTGTCGAGCCGCCGGGCGACCAGTGTTGCCGCCAAGTTGGAGATGCCCGGGCTGCCGCCGATGCCCTTCACGACGCGGAGGCCCTTGTCACGAGCCTGGGCGTCGAACTCGAACGCCTCGACCGTGGACTCCCAATCGTCGTCGATGTCCAGGTAGTCGCAGCCGCAGTCGATGGCGGCCTCCACTATGGGCCTGGCGAACTTCGAGAACGGGCCCATGGTGTTGAGGACGACGTCGCACTCGACGAACGCCTGCCGCAGCGCTGCCGGGTCCGTGGCGTCGAGGCGCACGGGGACGCATGGACCGCCGACCTCATCGGCGAGCTGCTGGGCGCGTGACACGTCGATGTCGGCGATCAGCACCTTCTTGGCCGTGCCGAGTTCGGCGATCCCTCGGACGGCCCAGCGCCCCATCGCGCCGGCGCCGCCGACAATGATCACAGTGCCCAGGGGCGGCTTGGTGTCAGACATGGGTGGTCAGGCTCCTCTTCGGATCAACATGTGGTTCACGGCCTCTTCGATGCCTGGCACGTTCCTGCATGCGTCGACGTACGCTGGCCGAGCGACCGCGAGCGACGCCCGGCCGGGGGAGGCCGGCGTCATCGGCGGAGGCAGCCGATTCGGTCGCTCAGGCGGTCGGCGAGCCAACCCAGGCGCAGCGTCACCGGGTTCACGATGCCCGGAGCGAACCGTCGTGACTCTCGCCAGACGGCGGCCAGGTCGTCGTGCATGCCCTTCTCAACGAGGTGGTCGGCGAGCAGGGTGCCGAGGTACGGGGCCTGGGGCAGCCCGTGCCCGTTGCAGGCCATCGAGTAGTAGACGCGGCGTGTTGCCCGTCCTACGACCGCCATGTTGGACGGCGTGAGCCCGATCCAACCGCCCCAAGCGCGAGCCGGGGCGACGTCGGTCAACGTGGGGAAGCGCTCCCGGAAACCACGCACCAGGTCGTCGACCACCGCCTGGTCGGGCATTCGGTCCGCCCGCGGCCGACGGGCCGTCTGCAGGCAGCGCGTGGAGTAGACGATGGTGCCGCGGTTCGTTGGCCGGAAGCTCTGCATCACGAAATGGTTCGTCGTCATGGGGGTGCGACTCGTCCAACCGGCAGCGTCCAGCATCTCGGCGGAGACCGGCTCGGTCTCGACCGCCGTCACCCAGACCGGAGTGCTGACGTTGCGCGGCGCGATCGGCAACTCGTTGGTGAAGGCGTTGGTGGTCAGGATCGCCTGGCGGGCCCGGATCCGGCCTCCGGACAGCTCGACCCTCACGGAGTCACCGGTGTCGACGACGCCGGTGACCGGACTCTGCTCGAACACGCGCACGGCCGAAGTGCGAACCACCTCGCGGACACCGAGCGCCAGCTGCCCCGGGTTCAGGATGCCGCCGACCTTGATGTGGATACCGCCCGGGAAGGTCGGCGGGATGCCGAGCTGTGCGGCGTCGCCCACCACCGATCGGCGGCCCGGCCTGCCGTTCGCCAGCATGCGCCGGAACGCGGCGGCGGTCGGCGCGGCCGCGATGTTGCCGGTCGGCTGGTAGCCGCAGTCGATCCCATGCCTGGTGACGAGATCCTCCGTGAAGTCCACCGCATTACTGGCGAACTTGTAGAGCCCGCGCACCCGGTCGCCGTAGAAGCGGTTGAGGATGCGGGGGTCGTTGCCGAGGGTCGGTGTGATGTAGCCGGCGTTGCGGGCGCTGGCTCCCCAGCCACAGAGGTCGGCCTCGACGAGTACGACGTCCCGGCCGAGCTCCGCGAGCCGTAGCGCGGCCGCCATCCCGCCGAGTCCGCCGCCGATCACAGCGACGTCGCACTCCACGTCGCCGGTCAGGGCCGGCTCGAGCGTCGTCGGCCTGTCGACCCACCCACTGCCCGAGAGGTAGGTGAGGGAAGATCCGCCTGCTTCGTCCACGTGGCCACCTGCTCCGATTCATGTCGCTGAGTTCCGTCGTGCGCGCGAGCACGTTCGCTCGAGCGCTGGTCACGGTGCCGCACCACCGGACCACCGGCGTGGTTTGCTGCCCGGTCCCACCCAGGTGACCTATGTCTGGGATCACTTTCCAGGCGACGCAGGTCTGGTTGCGACGGCTGAGCGTGCCGGTCGTACAACCGTCGGGAGGAGTGCGCGCGCCCAGCGCTGTCGCCAGTAGCCACCAAGCTCTCGCTCAGTAGACCAGGTCGGACATGCGGCGCCCGGCGAAAGTGGTCTGCGGGCTGAGGCCGGAAGGCTGGACGATCGCGATCCGTCGAGTCGACGACCAGCGCGGTCGTCACGGGGCGACGGGCAAGGCGGTGGACGAGGGCGGCCACGGCGGTTGCCGACCATCAGCGCCATAGCTGTGGCCACGAACCGGCGCCCGGCCGGCGCAGGCCCGGCGAGCATGGCGGCCAGGCAGGCGGCCGTCGTGTTCCGGCGCCCTGCCTTCCTTGGTGGTTGGGAGTCTGTTGGGCGGCGCGCCGTCAGCTGTCGAGGACGTCCGTGACGACCTCGTACACCGCGACGCCGGGCGCGGGAGGCTCGTCGGCGAACTGCGCCAGGTCGTTGAAGAAGATCTTCGGGTCGATGGCGCCCTCGGGTCCGTGGACGCCCGGCTTGCTCACCTGGCCGCGGGCCGCCATCAGCGTCGCCACGGCCAGCGGGATCCCGGTCATCTCGCCCATGTTGCCCTCCGGCTGCACCAGGGCCTGCGCGCCGACGCGGACGCGGGTTCCGTCCTTGGTGCCCTCCGCGATGGCGAAGATGTTGCTGGGCAGGCTCGGCGACCGGCCGGCGGCCTTGCCGCTGAGGTTCGGCTGACGAAGGAGCTCGTCGGAAGCCTGGCGGACGTTCAGCTCTCCGGCGCGGACGCGCTCGGCGATGCCGCTGATGCCGTTCATGAGTCCGCGGCGGGCGCTCATCACGTTGAGCGACTCCCGTACCTCGGGCCGGATCCTCGGAAGGGTGAGCGGCTCGGGGTGGCCGCACACCCAGACCGCGTCCTCGCCCCACCCGGGGTAGGCGAGCGTCAGCTCTTCGAGGGCGTGCGCGTCGACAAGGCCACCGTCGCGCCAGATCTTGATCGGCTCGGTGCAGTTGTGCACCCAGTGCTCGATGGCAGCGGTCGCCTCAGGGAACTCCTGGTCGGCGGTGGGTCGGGGGAAATGGGCCGCGGAGGCACGCCACGACGTGTAGACCCGGTCGACGGCGTCGCACTCGTCCATCGCCAGGACGGCGAGCAGGTTGCTGGTGCCCGGGCTGGCGCCCATGCCGATCACGGCCGTGACGCCGGCCGCACGCGCGGCGTCGTCCAGCTCGAGCATCTCCAGGGTGGGCTCCCAGTCGTCGCAGATGTCGAGGTAGTCGGTGCCGGCCGCGATGGCGGCGCTGAGGACCTCGCGACCGAAGCGGTAGAACGGGCCCGCGCAGTTGAGCACGATGTCGACGTCGGCCAGCGCTCTCGCCAGCGCCTCTGAGTCCGAGATGTCGAGGGCCAGCGGGGTGGCCTTCGGGCCGAGGCCGGCGGCCAGCTTGGTCGCTTTCTCCTCGTCGCGATCGGCGACGACCACCTTGGCGATCTCGTCGGCCTTGGCGAGCACGCCGCAGGCATACGCGCCCATCTCGCCAGCTCCGCCGGTCACGAGCACCCTCTTCGGCGCGCTCTGTTCAGAAGTTGAGGAAGTCATGGCCGCATCGTGCTCGCAGCGGACCGATGCGGCTGTCCCGAGGCCCGGCAGTGTGCCCACCTGGGGGATTGGTCAGTGACTGTCGCCCGACTGCTTGGTGACCCAGCTCGCGATCTGGGCACGGGACACAGAGGACCGACTCGGCCGGCGGGAAGCGCGCAGCCGGACGGGCAGTCCGCTCTCGCGGCTGATGGCCACCCGCTCGGTGTCCGGTGCCGACCGGTGGCGGTGGCCGGCGGTCAGCCCGCTCAGGTCGCCCCGGCACCGAGGATCGGTGTCTTGCCCATGCGCCGAAGACAGAACCCCGGACCGCGCGCGCAGCGGAGGGCTGCGCGCGGACCCGCCCAGTCGGGCGGGTCCGCGATCCGGGGTCCGGCGCTTCGACGGCGCGCAGGGTCAGGCGTCGGCGCGGGCGACCTTCGTGGAGGCGAAGAACCCGAGTTCGCCGAGGCCGGCCTTCTCGGCCTCGGCGAGGTTCTGCACGGCGGCCGTGAGCAGCCGGGCCTTGTGACCGGCCGACTGCATGGTGCCGAGGGCGGCGCGACACCCCGCGGCGTAGACACCGAGCGTGGCCACGTCGGTCGTGTGCTGGTCGCTCGCGATGGCGCCCACGGCCTCCTTCGTGGTGGCGGCCAGGGTCTGGAACGCCAGCTCGCTGATGGCATTCAGGGTCTCCGGGTCGACACCCTGGTCGAGCGCGTAGGTCGAGGCTTCGACGTAAGCGCTCAGTGCGGCGGAGTAGAACCCGGCGATGATCGCGGCGTCGAGGACGCTCGCCGCCTTCACGTCGTCGGAGACGCGCGTGGAGTAGGGGCCCGGGGCCATCAGAGTGCGCTCGTGCTCCGCCCAGATCTCAGGGGAGCCCGAGTAGAGGACCATGCCCCCCTCGGTGCCGATCTGCTGTGGGTAGCAGAGCACCGCGCCGTCGAGGTAGGGAACACCGCGTTCCTCGGCCCACGCCTTCATCTCCTCCGCCTCGATGGGCGTGCCGGTGCCGACGTTGACCAGGGCGGTGCCGGTCCAGTCGGCGGCACCCGCGATGGCCTCGCGGGTGGTCGCGTACGTCGACGTGACGGCCACGACTAGCCTCGACGAGCGCACGACCTCGTCGATGTCGTGGAGTGCGCTCACGCCGTCTCCCGCGAGCGCCTTGGCCTTGGCCGGTGTGCGGTTCCAGGCGGCGGTCTTCAGGCCCTGGGCCGCGAAGTTGCGGGCGAGGGCCGAGCCCAGCAGTCCGCAGCCGACCACGGCCACGTCGTACGTCTTGGTTCCTACGGTGGTGTCTGACACGGGTTCTCCACTTCCTGTGCGGTGGTGGGTCAGGTCAGTTCGCGCGGGGGCCCAGTCGGACCGGAAGCGTCTGGCGCTGGTTGACGAAGAACGACGCGGTGAACGGCGCGTCGCCGGCGATCTCCATCTGCGGGTAGCGTTTGAGCGTTTCCCCGACCATCAGCCGCAGCTCGAGGCGGGCCAGCGCGTTGCCGAGGCAGAAGTGGCGGCCGCCGGCTCCGAACGCCTGGTGCTCGGGGTTGCGGGTGACGTCGAAGCGGTCCGGGTCCTCGTACTTGTCCTCGTCGCGGTTCGCCGACGGGTAGAACAGGACGACCTGGTCGCCCTCCTTGATCGTCTGCCCCCCGACCTCGGTGTCCTTCGTCGCCGTGCGCCGCATCAACGTGAACGCGGGGAACATCCGGAGCGCCTCCTCGACGGCGCTGGGCACCAGCGACGGGTCGTCGAGGACCTTCTGACGCTCGTCGGGATTCTGCATCAGCGCGATCATGGCGCTCGTGTACGTCGCCATGGTGCTGTCGTTGCCGGCGGCGAAGAGCAGCAGCATGCCCGCGACGATCTCGTCGTCGGTGAGCCGGTCACCCTCGACCTCCGCGTTGACGAGGATGCTGATGAGGTCGTCGCCGGGATTGGCCTTGCGGTCCTCGATCAGCGCCACGCACTGCTCGATCAGGTCGGGGATGAAGACCGTGAGCCACTCCTCGAGGCCGCCGGGGTTGAAGTACGGGTCGTCGAGGGCGATGTAGCGGCTGATGTTGTGGATCCAACGGGCATCGTCCTCCGCAGGGATGCCCATGAATCCGTGGATGACGCGGGCGACGATGGGCTTGGCGACGTCATTGACGAGGTCGCAGGTCTCCTGGTCGTCGAGGCGGTCGAGCACGTTCGTGACGGCCTCACGGACCTTGGCCTCCTCGGCCGCGATGCGCTCCTGGGTGAAGCCGGCGAGGAAGAGCTGCTTGAGCCGGTCGTGCCGCGGCGGGTCCAGGTTGATCATGTCCATCTTGGACAGTTCCTTGAGGTCCTCGGGCATGCCCTCCCAGGTCAGGTCGACGGCCCCCTCACGGTGGGAGGAGAACGTCTTCCAGTCGCGGCTGATCTTCGCGATGTCGTCGGCCTTCGTGATCGACCAGAACCCGGGCGCCTCGGGCATGCCGACGATGCCGGCCGAGTGGTGCACCGGGCACTTGCCACGCATCTCGGCGAAGACCTCGTGCGGCGGGCCGTCGACCCACAACGCCATGTCCGCGACCGTGAAACCGGGGTTGTTGATCGAACTCATCGCTCCTCCTGTGTGACTTGGCGAAAAGCTGGTGCGGCGAAACGTAGGTCGTGCGACGCGGCCCCCTCGCGGTCGGTGTCGGGATCGGCCCAGTTGGGGGAGTACGGCTCGCGTGGGGGTGTCCGGCTCCGGCGTCTACACCCGGGGAACCTCGCCGTCCCACGCCGCTTCGGTGATGCCGCGCGAGCGCACCTTGTCCTTGTTGACCCGCTCGGTGGGTGTCCGCGGGAGGTCGTCGACCACCTCGATGAAGCGGGGAACGGCGTGCTTGGGGAGGTCGGCGGCCAGGAAGTCGCGCAGCGCGGGCGGATCGATCGTGCGCCCCTCCCGGGGGACGACGAGGATCGCGACGTCCTCCTCGCCGAGCTCCGACGGCACGCCGATGGCGGCAGCGACAAGCACGTCGTCGTGCTTGTTGGCCGCGCCCTCGACCTCCCACGCCGACACGTTCTCGCCCCTCCGGCGGATCGAGTCCTTGAGCCGTCCGACGTAGTAGAGGAAGCCGTCCTCGTCAGCCCGCATCCGGTCGCCGGTGTGGAACCACAGGTTGCGCCAGGCTGCGACGGTCGCCTCCGGCTTGTTCCAGTAGCCGGCCATCATGATGTGCGGCGACCGGGGTCGCACGATGAGCTCACCGATCTCCCCGACCGGTACCGGCTTGTCCTCCGCGTCGACCAGCTGCACCTCGAGCTCCGGTGTGGGCACGCCCACCGAGCCGGGCCGGGTTCGCTCCGGCGTGTTCATCGTGATGCAGAGCGCCTCGGTCATGCCGTACATCTCGATGAGCTTGACGCCGTAGCGCTCCTCGAAGTCCCTCTGGAGCGCTGCGGGCACACCGCCGCCGGAGCCGATCACCGCCGGGTGGTCACGATCGGCATCGCTGGGCCTGGCGGCGTACAGCATCGACAGCATGGTGCCGAGGTAACCGAAGCACGATGCGTCGGCGGCGCGCACCTCGTCCCAGAACCGGCTCACGCTGAATCGTTTGCCGAGGGCCACCCGGCCGCCGGTGAGGAGGGCGCCGAGAACGTACGACCGGGCGTCTGAGTGGAACAGCGGCTCGGGCGTGTACACGGTCTGCCCCGGCTTCATGCCGAGGGCGGACGAGCCGCGGCGGGCCCAGGTGACCTGGTAAGCATGAGGCAGCAGCACTCCCTTGGAAGGTCCGGTTGTGCCGGAGGTGTAGATCATCGTTGCGACGTCGCTCTCGAGCGGCGGCTCCACCGTGCCGTCGCGGCCCAACTCGATGACCTCGTCGAAGGTGAGGTGCCGGGTGCTCGCCCCGAACGGCAGGTCGCCGCCGTCGGGGTCGATCAGTACGGCGAACTCGGGATGCTCGGGAACGACCTCGGCCACCGCACGCAGGTACTCCGGGAGCCCGATCATCACCCGCGGGCCGCAGTCGCTGACGAGGTACTCGAGGAACGCGCCGCGGGCCTCCGGGTTGATCGGGACGTCGATCATCCGGGCCGAGTCGACTCCCAGCCATGCGACCACGGTCTCCAGCCTGTTGTCCGAGACGATCAGGCCCCGGTCACCGCGGTCGAGACCGAGCGCCCGCAGGCCGGCCGCGAGGGCACGGACCGACTCGAACAGCTCGGCCCGCGAGCACTCCTTGCCGTCGATCAGGAGGACGGGGGCGTCCGGTGCTTGCTCGGCCTGCTCCTTCAGCACGGCGAAAACGGTGGCGTCACCCATGGCGGAGAGCTCCTCCTCAGTGGGCCGGTGGCCCGGTCTCGATCGGCAGTGCGGCGGCCGGAGCGCGACGGGCCCGTACCAGCAGGCGGCGCGATGGCCGGAGGGCAGCAAACCGCCCCACGCCCCCGGGCGGCCGGGCTGCCTGCCGAGCGGCACCCGGCTGGGGGAGAGAGGGAGGGGGCGGCGGGATCCCCCGACCGGGCGCCTTGCCGCGGTGCACGAGCCGTCGACGCCGACCGGCGCGCACGATCGCCCCATGCAGAGCAACGGGAACATCCGCGAACAACAGTGCGAGGTCGTCGTCGTCGGTGCCGGTGCCGCCGGCCTCATGGCAAGTTCGACACTGGCAGCCGAGTCGACTGACGTCGTGGTCCTGGAAGCCGCGACGAGAGCCGGTGGCCGCGTCGAGTCGGTCCGCCACGGGGACTACTGGCTCAACATCGGCACCCAGTTCACCGAGGGTGGGGGTCCGCTCTTCGACGTCATGGACCGCTACCGGATCGAGCGCGGTTCGCTCGCCGGCCGGAAGGCGGCGCTGTACCTCAAGGGCCGGATGGTGACCACCGACAGCGCGCCCCTGCTCCTGCTGCGCTCCCGCATGCCACTCGCGGCCAAACTGGAGTTGGCGCGGGTCGGGCTGCGCATCAAGTACGCATGCGCCCGCCTCTCAGGGAACAATGCCGAGGTCGCGCGTGCGGTCCGGGCTCGCTTGGACTCCCGGTCGGGCGTCGAGGCGCTGATGGCGGGGGTCCGGTCCCCGGAGATGATCGCCCTGTTCCACGCCTGGTCCGGCCAGTGGATCGGCTGCGACCCCGCGGAGACCGCGGCGCGGCAGCTCGCCATCTCCATTGGCACTGCCCTCGAAAAGGCGGCGAAGGTGCCGAACTTCGCCCTTCCGGTCGGAGGCAACCAGGCCGTCACCGACGCGCTCGCAGAGGACCTCGGCGACCGGCTGCGGCTCGGCACCGAGGTGCAGCGGATCACCTGGACCGACGACAGCGTGACCGTCGAGTACGTCGACGCGGCCGGTCCGGCACGGCTGACGGCGAACCGTGCCGTCGTCGCCACTCCCGCGGACCGGGCCCTCGCGATCATGCCCGACCTGCCGGACGCCCAGTATTCGGCGCTGACCGACATCAAGTACGGCCGCTACATCCTGGCCGGGATCTTCACCAAGGAGCAGGGCTCGCAGCGGTGGGACGACTACTACGGCATCTCGACGCCGGAGCTGTCGTTCCAGATGGTGTTCAACCACGCGGCACCGCTGAGAGCCCAGGGCCCACGGAAGCCGGGCGGCGCCCTGGTGCTGCTGTCCGGCGGGTCCTGCGCCGACCAGCTGGGCAAACTCTCCGACGAGGAGATCGAGGCCGCGTTCCTCCGCGACCTGATCGGGATGTTCCCGGAGCTCGACGGCCAGATCGACCGCGTGGTCGTGAAGCGGCAGCCGCGCGTGGTGTCCTACTGGGAGCCGGGCAAGCGCGACGCGTCGCAGCAGACCCTGCGCGCTCCGCTCGGTCCGATCTGGTTCGCGGGCGACTACCTGGGCGATCCCTCATTGGCCGTGGCCGCGGCGTCGGGCCGACGAGCTGCCCGGAAGGTGCTGCAGAGCCTGGCGTGAGGTCGGCCGCGGGGTCGTTGTCCCGGGGCCAGCCGGTCGCGGCCGCCGGTGATCAGGTGAGGCTCGCGCCGAGGACGAACGTGTCGACCGTGAGCTGCCGGGTGGCGATGGGCGGGCCGAGGACCACCACGCCGGGTCTGGTCGGCCCGTTGCCGAGCGCCGTGCGGATCATGTCCGTTCCGAAACGGACCGTCAGTTCGCACGCCGACGACCGCCCAGTCGGCGGCTCGTGCTGCGAGACCCCCCGGTTGGGCACTCTTCGGGGGCTCGGCCCGGCGGCCGACGACGAACGGCTCCAGCCTTGTCGGCAGACCCGCAGAACGCACGGGCCAGAACGCAAGGAGAGCCACCATGGCGCTGACGCTCAGGATCGACCTCGACGGATGCACGGGCTGTGCCTGCTGCATGATGGAGTGCCCGGACCTCTTCGACATCGATGACGAGTCCGGCCAGGCCATTCTCCTCGAGCCGCACCCCTCGGACGACCGTCTCGAGGAGGCGGAGCGCGCCGTACGTTCGTGCCCCGAGGGCGTCATCACGCTCGAGCAGGACTGACGCCGTGGACCGCATTGTTGTGGTCGGCGGCTCGGTGGCGGCGGTGAACGCCGTCGACGGGCTCCGGCACGCGGGTCATGAGGGCAACATCATGCTGGTCAGCGCGGAAGACTTGCTGCCGTACGACCGGCCTCCGCTGTCCAAGGAGGCACTTCGCGAGGGCTACGAGCACCACAGCCTGCTGATCAAGGAGGCCGGCTGGTACGACGACAACGCCGTCGAGGTCTGCCTCGGTGCGGCAGCGGTCGGGCTCGACGCCGCCGACAAGATGCTGTTCCTCGAAGGTGGCCGGGAAGTGCCGTACGACGGCCTCGTCGTCGCCACCGGATGCCGGACCCGTCCGTTGGAGCTGCTCGACGGCGTGCCGGACGTCCATGAAGTGAGGTCACTCGCCGACTCACTGACCCTCCATGAGCAGCTGCGGCCCGGCCGCCACCTGGTGGTCATCGGGGCCGGCTTCATCGGGCTGGAGGTCGCCGCGACTGCCCGGCAGATGGGCCTGGACGTCTCGGTCGTGGAGATCGCTCCCGTCCCGCTGACCCGGGTCCTCGGCTCGGAGCTCGGCCACTGGTTCCAGGACCATCACGTCGGTCACGGCGTGAACCTCCACTGCGGCACCGGCATTGACCGCGTCGAGGTCACCCCCGGTGGGAACAGGGTCCACCTGGCCGACGGCACGGTCCTGGCCGCCGATCTCATCGTCGCCGGCGTCGGGGTCCAGCCGGAGACCGGCTGGCTCGAGGGCAGCGGCATCGAGCTCGCGAACGGCGTGGTGTGCGACGAGGCTCTCAGAACGACGGCCCCAGACGTGGTCGCGGCAGGCGACCTCGTGCGCTGGCCGAACCGGCTGTTCGGGGAGATGATGCGGGTCGAGCAGTGGCTCAACGCCGTTGAGCAGGGCACCCACGCGGCGCGCACGCTGCTCGGGGAGAACGAGCCGTTCGCGCCCGTCCCGTACTTCTGGTCGGACCAGTTCGAGGCCAAGGTCAAGTTCGTCGGTCACGTGGACGGCCGGGACCAGGTGAAGATCACCCAGGCGGACGACAAGTCGCTGGTCGCCCTGTTCGGCCGCGCGGACCGGCTCCGAGGCGCGCTGTGCATCAACGCGCCGCGTCAGCTGGCGTTGAGCAAGCGGGACATCCTCAACGGCGTGTCCTGGGCCGACGCCACGGCCGGTACCTGACACGGACGCATAAACGAATCGGCCGGTGTGAGCAACGAGCTCACACCGGCCGATTCGTCGGGAGCGGTCGGACCGATGTGTCACTGGGTGGAGTAGCCACCGTCGACGATGAGCACCGAAACCGGTCATGCAGCCCGAGGCGGACGCGAGGAAGATGATGCCGGCACGGGGCGGACGGCCGGGGACGACGGGCTTTCTGGCCCTCGGTGTGGGGACCCCCAACCGGTGGAGCGCGGCGACGGTCGGCCACGCGTGCGCGACCTTCGGCCGTAGCGCGCTCCAACCAGTCGGCGCACCTCGGCAAGCCCACGGTCCGGCGTCAGGACTGGCCCATGTGGGTGTACGTCGCCGTACGCCGTGCTGGCGCGCGAGCTTCGCGGCCATTGTGGTCTTGTGCGCTCGGCCACCGGACGGGTGTGCAGCACCGCAGAGACCGGCTACGCCGCGTGGGACCGCGAGCGCCGGCGTGCTCGCCCGCTCACCAGTGCCGAACGGAGCGGGCTTTTCGGTCATGGTGATCGTGTCGGTCCGAGTGACACCCCGGTTGTCAGCCGGCCGAGCGATGAACAGGAGTCAGATGGCACACATTCCGGCCGATGAGCGGCGCGAGCAGTTCATCTCCGCGGCGGTCGCGGTGATCGCCGAGGTCGGCGTCGAGGGCGCCAGCACGCGGCGGATCGCCGAGGCGGCCAAGGCGCCACTGGCCGCCCTCCACTACTGCTTCCGGAACAAGGAGCGTCTGCTCCTCGACGTGTTCGACCGGATTCTGGAGTCGCACCGTGCGGACACCGCGTCGATCGACGGCCGCGGCCGGAGCGTGGCCGACGTCGCGGTGGACCTGCTCAGCCGCACCCTCGAGTGGGGCCTTCGCAACCTGGACGAGGCCCGTGCCGAGTGCGACCTCGCCCTGTGGGCGGCCCGCCAGGAGACCGGCCTCGGCGTGCAGATGTACGCCAGCTTCATCGACATGTGGACCGCGACGCTGCGGCAGGCGGACCCCGCGCTTACGGCCGCGGAGCTCGACGCGACCGTCCGCCTCGTCATCGCGCTGGCGGACGGGCTCGGCCTGCAGATGCTCTCGCACCAGGACGACGCTCGGACGCGCCGGAACACCGAGGAGGCCGCGGTCATGCTCGCAGCACATCTCCGGGCGCGCTACGGCGGCCCCTGACGCATCCCCCAGGCGGGCGCAGATCGCCTCACGCCGCTGCGTGGCCCGTCCCTGGCGTCCTAGCGTCCTCGCCCAGTGGGACAAGTGACCCAGTCGGGCGACCCAGGCGAACGGGCCGCCCCTGACGAAGGAGGACCGATGACCGCGGACGAACTGCCGGAGGACCTGACCCTCGCGGACTTCGACCTGTGGAAGGACGGGCCGCCGCACGGGATCTTCAGCGATCTGCGTGCGAAGTGCCCGGTGCACTGGTCACCCGGCATCCCCGTCCTGCCCGAGGAGGAGGGTTTCTGGTCGCTGACCAAGGCCGACGACATCGCCAGGGTCAGCCGCGACTGGCGAACCTTCTCGTCGGAGCGCATGGGCATCGACATCACCAACCACCAGATCCCGATCGAGTTCGCGCGTGCCGAGTTCATCGGCATGGACCCGCCGAAGCACGACCGGATCAAGCAGCTCTTCCTGGCGGGCTTCACGAACGAGCAGATCGGCCGGCACGAGGACTGGATCCGCCAGATCGTCGTCACGGTCCTCGACTGCCTCGACGCCGCGGAGACCTGCGACCTGGTGAGCACCGTCTCCCAGCCCGTCGTCGCGCGGGTCATCCACCGCCTCCTCGGTATCCCGGAGGAGGAGGACGTCAAGTGGGCCGACTACATGAAGCGGTACATGGGCCGTGACGACCCGGACCTGAACCCGGGCGGCATCGACGCCTACGTCAACGAGCTCCTGCCGACCCTGATGCAGGAGGTCACCCACATGATCGACGCCCGCCGTGCGAACCCCACCGACGACCTGATCAGCGTCCTCGTGCACGCCGAGATCGACGGGCAGACGCTCTCGACCGAGGAGATCATGTACGGCACGCTGCTCCTGATCGGTGCCGGCAACGACAGCACGATGGCGACGTACGTGAGCGCGATGAAGGCGCTGATGGAAAACCCCGACCAGCGCCGGCTGGTCCTCGACGACATGTCGCTCGTGCCGAGCTTGGTCGAGGAGGCTTTGCGAATGTTTCCGGCGTTCTCGATGATGCGCCGTACGGCGACCAGGGACGTCGAGATCGGCGGCCGGCTGATCAAGGAGAACGACAAGGTCGTCATGTGGTACCCGTCGTCCAACCGGGACAAGGACAAGTACGACGACCCGCACCGCTTCGACGTGACCCGCAACCCGGAGCACCAGGCATTCGGAGCCGGTGGCCGTCACTTCTGCCTCGGCAACGCGCTGGCCCGGCTCGAGCTGCGGCTGATGATCGAGGAGACGCTGAAGCGCTACCCGGAGATGGAGATCGTCGGCGAGGCGCCGCACGCCGAGTCGTTCTTCATCAACCAGGTCAAGGCGCTGCCGGTGAAGCTGGGCCGCCGCGCCGCGTGATCGGTCGCCTGCCTCCGGCACCGCGCCCCGTCGCCCGGTGCCGGAGGCAGACAGGAAGCCATCAGATGGGGCGTCGTCGCGCAAGGGTGGCCATCAGCCAGTTCGCCGCACATGCGCAGCTGCGGTGGAGAGCGATGGCGCGGATGCAGTCGTCCGGCAGACATCTCTGGGGTCGTTGCTGCAGGAACACCAGTGGCGGGGGGCCCCCCGGGGGGGGGGCCCCCCCCCCCCGCCCCGGGGGGGGCCGGGGCCCCCCCCCCCCCCCGGGGGGGGGGGGCCCCCCCCGCCCCCCCCCCCCCCCCGGGCGGGGGGGGGGGGGGGGGGGGGGGGGGGGGGGGGGGGGGCCGCCCCCCGGGGGGGGGGGGGGGGCGGCCCCCCCCCGGGGGGGGGCCCCCCCGCCCCCCCCCCGCCACTCTGACGCGTCGATGGATCGTCAGGCGCCGACCCGGATCAGCTTGCGGTTGACGAACTCCTCGGCGCCGAACCGACCGAGCTCGCGACCGAAGCCGGACAGCTTGACGCCACCGAACGGGAGGCCGGGCTCCTCGGCACCGACGACGTTGACGTACACCATGCCGGCCTCGATCCGGTCGGCGACGCGCTGCGCCTGCTCGGGGTCGGTGGTGAACACGTACGAGCCGAGACCGAACGGCGTGTCGTTCGCGACCGCGATCGCCTCCTCCTCCGAACTCACGCGGTACACGTGTGCGAACGGCCCGAAGAACTCCTCCTTGGCCGCCTGGTTACCGGGGTCGATGTCGACCAGGACGGTCGGATCGAAGAAGCTCCCGTCGCGCGTGCCGCCCAGCGCGACCCTGGCTCCGCCCTCGATCGCACGGTTCAGCAGCTTCTCGAGCCCCTCCGCGGCGCCGACCGAGGAGACCGGTCCGAGCACGGTGTTCTCGGCGGCCGGAGCGCCCGGCTTGAGCTCGGCCAGCGTCGAGACCACCTTCTCCAGGAAGGCGTCGTAGAGCTCTTCGATGACGATGTACCGCTTCGCGCCGTTGCACGCCTGACCGGCGTTGTCGTAGAAGCGGGCACCCAGCGCGGCCTCCACGGCCGTGTCGAGGTCATCGGTGCTCAGCAGGATGAACGGGTCCGAGCCGCCGAGCTCGAGGACTGCCTTCTTGAGGTGACGTCCGGCGGTTGCCGCGACCATCGCACCGGCCTTTTCCGACCCCGTGACCGAGACACCGGCGACCCGGGGGTCGGCGATGACGGCGTCGATCTGGGCATAGGTGGCGTAGACGTTCTCGTAGGCGCCGGTGGGGAAGTCGGCGTCCAGCAGCAGTTGCTCGATGGCCGCCGCGGACTCAGGGCACTGGGAGGCGTGCTTGAGCAGAATGGTGTTCCCGGCCATCAGGTTGGGCGCGGCGAAACGCGCGACCTGGTAATAGGGGTAGTTCCACGGCATGACGCCCAGCAGGATCCCGAGGGGCTGGCGCCGGATCACCGCGGTGCCCTCGCCCCACGCCAGCGGGACCGGCTCGTCGGCCAGGAACTCCTCGGCATGGTCCGCGTAGTACTCGAAGATGGCGGCTGCGAAGTCGACCTCCAGAACACCCTGGTTGGTCGGCTTGCCCATCTCGCGGCTGATGATGGTCGCCAGCACCTCTCGACGCTCCACGAACAGCGCCGCGGCGTTGCGCAACAGCGTCGCGCGCTCCGCAGCCGACGAGGTACGGCCCCACGTGCGATACGCCGCGCCGGCACGGTCGAGCTTCGCTGCCAGCTCGTCGTCCGACAATGCGGCGTACTCCTTGACGGTCTCCCCGGTGGTGGGGTCGACAACCGCGTAGGTACTCACGACATCCTTCTTTCTCGATCGCTGAGCGCTGCGCGTCCACCTTGGGCGACCCGGCGCGGCACGGGCCGCCGGTACTCGCAAGGACCCCCTAGTCGGGGGAGGTCCGAGGGCGGGACTCCGTCAGCTCAGGTCGCACCGCCCGGCTCGCCGGGGTGTGACGTCAGCTCCCGTACAGACGACGTTCGGGGCGGCGGATGCATCGGTACGCCTTGCCTCCCCCGGGTGGGCAGGGCCTCTTGGGTCCGCACCATGTCAGACGTGGGCCTCCGAAGCTCAGGTATCCATTCGCCCGGCGGTACAGCGTCGTGGGGTGGAGCGCAGGCGGCTCATTCTCGAAACCGCCGAGGCGCTGCTCGGCGAGCAGGGGTACGAGTCCGCCACCCTGAGGGCGATCGGTGAGCGGTCGGGCATCCCGGCTGCCTCCGTCCACCACTACTTCTCCGATCGACTGCACCCCCCAGATATCGGGGTGCGCGGTGCCCATGGCAGGCGCGAAGCTGTCCGGCGTGCAGTCAGGCGCGGCATGGGTGCCGGGCTCAGACGAGGAGCCCGAGTTCCTGGGCACGGCTGGCCGCCTGGGCCCGGTTGCGCACTCCGAGCTTGCGGTAGACAGCGCTCGTGTGCTGCTTGACGGTGTGCCGGGAGAGGTTCAACGACGCCGCGACCTCGGGATTGCTGAGCCCTGCGGCCACGTGCTGCAGGATGTCCAGCTCGCGCGGGGACAACTGAACAGCCGACGGCTTCACGTCGATCGGGAAGACCCGGGCCCCCTCGGCAACGCGCCGCAGCGCGGCCGCGATGATCGCTCGCGGCATGTGCTTCGAAAGGGAGGCAACCGCTCCGTGCTGGAGAGCCATGGATGCGGACAGGCGCCCCTCGCCCGACATCAGCACAACCCGGACGTGCGACATGTGCTCCTTGAACGTCCGGCACAGCTCCAGCCCCGACTTGCCACCGAGCGAGGCACTCACGAGGACCAGTTGCGGATGATGCCGCTGGGCCACATGCCACGCCATCTCGGCCGAGGCCGCCACCAGGCACGACGCCACCCATGCCTCATCCGACAGAATCGCGCGCAATCCGGCCTGCACCAGCTCGTTCTCGTCCACGCAAAGGACCCGCTGCAGCCGACATCGGTCCTCGGAGGCGGGTCCGACAAGCACAGCGCTGACGTCACACCGTGGGCGGATCTGCGGGAGAACTTCACCCATCGTTCCTCCTGGAGGGCGGCTCTGTTTCACATGCGTTTGCGCCTCTGAGACTGCTGGCCGACCGCTCCGGGGGCACCCGGGGAACTACCTGCACCGGTACCTGTTTGTGTGAGCGGGGTCACCTCTGGGTGCTGTGAGCGGGAAGGAAACGGCGCGGTGCGACCGTGTGTGGCCGCACCGCGCCGGACTGTGAGAGGCAGCGCCTCAGTGTTCGTGGATGAGTACGCCTCGGATGTTCCTGCCCTCGACCAGATCCTGGTACCCCTCGTTGATCTCTTCGAGCCGGTACTGCCTGGTGATGAGCTCGTCGAGCCTGAGCCGGCCGGCCTGGTAGAGGCCGAGCAGCTTGACGATGTCGTACTGAGGGTTTGAGCTGCCGAAGAGCGACCCCTTGATGGTCTTCTCCCACAGTGTCAGTTCCGCGCCCGAGACGTGCACTGTGAGGTGCTCCATGTTCGCCAGACCGGTCACGACGACGACGCCGCCCTTGCCGATGGCCGAGAAGGCGGACTGCACCACCGTCTCGTCGACGGTGCCGACGAGGATCAGGGCTTGGTCGGCCATCTGCCCCCGGGTCATCTCGGCGATCGCTTCGAGCGCCGGCGCGGCGTCGGCGAAGGCGTGCGTGGCGCCGAACTTCAGGGCGGTCTCGCGCTTGAACTCCTGCGGGTCGACCACCACCACGTTCTTCGCGCCGGCGTGCACGGCGGCCTGCACGGTGTTCATCCCGAGGCCACCGGCGCCAAAAATGACGGTGGTGTCGCCGGCGCGCACGTTACCGGTGTTGACGGCGGTACCCCATCCGGACGGGACGCCGCAGCCGACGAGGACGGCCTTCTCCAGCGGGATCGACTCGTCGATCTTGACCACCGAGTACTGGGACACCGTCGCGTACTGCGAGAACGTGCCGAGCGAGCACATGCCGCCGACGTCCGTGCCCTCGTGGTGGAAGCGGAAGGTGCCGTCGAGCATCTGGCCGTCCAGCAGGAACTCGCCGAGGTCGCACAGGTTCTGCCGGCCCGTGGAGCAGTAGCGGCAGATCCCGCAGCTGGGGATGAAGCTGCACACGACGTGGTCGCCGGGCTTGACCTTGGTGACGCCGGGGCCGACCTCCTCGATGACTCCGGCTCCCTCATGACCGGCGACGATGGGCAGGCGGGACGGGAGGTCGCCGCTCGGCAGGTGGAGATCGGAGTGGCACAGGCCGGCCGCGACGAAGCGGATCAGGACCTCACCCTCACGCGGCCCGTCCAGGTCGAGCTCGAGGATCTCGAACGGCTGGTTGAGGCCGGTCAGGACGGCGGCTCTGGTCTTCATGGGTGTCTCCCTTGGTCGGGACGCGATCCGATGTGTCGCCCTCCTCCGGAAGGCCCAGGTCCGGTGGATCATGCAGGGCGAATGAAGCCCCTGAAGTAAGCAGCGGGCGGGACGGCCGCGACCGCTTCGGCCGGGAACACCGCCCACTTGGGGGACTGGCTGCCGCCCCGGCCGGGGCGGCAGCCGCTCGCTCGGCGGCCCCCGGGGCGGATGACCGGCCCAGTCCCCCAACCGGGTGCGGATCGGGCGGCGAGGATCGGCGCGCCTGGGGAGTGACGCTTGGCTGCCTCCGTGCGCGGGGCACGCGACGGCCGCCCGAGCTGGAAGTGGGGGCGCTCGGGGTGGACCGCGGCGGGATGAGTTGCAACTGACGTACGCAGGGCGGCCGGCCGTGCCGCCCGACCTCTCTGTCGAAGGAAAGACCCATGCACCGCACCGTGTTCGACGAGGACCACGAGTCCTTCCGCCAGACCCTTCGTTCCTTCATCGAGGCCGAGGTGCTCCCCGTCTACGACGCGTGGTACGCGGCCGGCCAGGTGCCCCGGGACTTCTATCACCAACTGGGTGAGCTGGGCATCTTCGGCATCAGCGTGCCCGAGGAATTCGGCGGCGCGGGCCTGGACACGCACAAGTTTGAAGCCGTGCTCACCGAGGAGACCGCCCGCGCGGGCGTCCTGTTCGGCTGCACCGGTGCGCACGTGCTGCTCTCGCTGCCGTACATCACGATGCTGGCCACGGACGAGCAGAAGAAGCGGTACCTGCCGAAGTTCGTCACCGGCGAGGAGATGTGGGCGCTCGCCATGACCGAGCCGGGAACCGGCTCGGACGTCGCCGGCGTGAAGAGCACGGCCAAGCGCTCCGAGGACAGCACGCACTACGTCCTCAACGGCGCCAAGACCTTCATCACCGGTGGCGTCCACGCCGACCGCGTCATCGTCTGCGCCCGCACGGCGCCGCCGCGCGAGGACGACCGCCGCTTCGGCCTCTCGCTGTTCGCGGTCGACACCAAGTCCGAGGGTTACTCCATCGGCCGCAAGCTGGACAAGCTCGGTCTGAGGACCTCCGACACCGCCGAGCTGGCGTTCGTCGACGTCAAGGTACCGGCCGAGGATCTTCTGGGTGAAGAGAACAAGGGCTTCTCCTACCTCGGCAGGAACCTGTCGTCCGAGCGCTGGGGCATCGCCCACAGCGCCTATGCGCAGGCCGCCGCGGCAGTGCGTTTCGCGCAGGAGTACGTCGCACAGCGCACCGTCTTCGGAAAGCCGGTGGCCCACTTCCAGAACACCAGGTTCGAACTAGCGGCCTGCCAGGCCGACGTGGACGCGGCCGAAGCCGTCACCGACCGCGCGCTGGAGGCCCTGGACGCGGGTGAGCTGACGCCGGCCGAGGCCGCGAGCGTCAAGCTGTTCTGCACGGAGGTGGCGGACCGGGTCATCGACCGCTGCCTCCAACTGCACGGCGGCTACGGCTACATCAACGAGTACCCGATCGCCCGCCTGTACGCCGACAGCCGGGTCAACCGCATCTACGGCGGCACGTCCGAGGTGATGAAGATGATCATTGCCAAGGGCATGGGCCTCTGAGGCCGCGCTCCACGCCGGGAGGCGGGCTGGTCGATCACCCCGACCAGCCCGCCCCTTCTTTTCCAGGACATTGCCGTCCACGGCGTGCGCGCGCGGTCACGGACCCGGAAACGATGCCCGGCCGGGGGAGATGCCGGCTGAGTGCCCCTGCACCGGCATCACCCAACTGGGCAGGTCATGGGCGCGCACCTGGGCTGCCTCGGCTTCCTGCTTGCATGCTCCGGCCATGAACTCGACCAAGACTTCTGCAGACGGATCCGTCGACATCTTCGATCTCACCGGGCGACGCGCCGTCGTCACCGGCGCCAGCCGCGGCATCGGCCGGGCGATCGCGATCGCCTTCGCGCAGCGGGGCGCGCACGTCATCGGCATGGCCCGCTCCGAGGATGGTCTCAAGGAGACGGCGGCGCTCGCCGAGGGCGCCCCCGGAAGCCTTGCCGTCCATGCCACCGACCTTCGTTCCCCGCATGCCGTGGAGGCGGCGGTCGCCGTTGCCGCCGAACGGCTCGGCGGCATCGACATCCTCGTCAACAACGCCGCGGACGACCACGATTCGTCGATCGAGGACACCGACCTCGCGGTTTTCCAGCGGGTCCAGGAGCTGAACCTGCAGTCCTGCTGGGTGATGATCCGGGCTGCGTCCCCGTTGCTCAAGGACGGTGGCGGCAAGGTCATCAACATCGCGTCGGTGCTCGGCCTCGTCGGCATCCGCGACAACAGCGCCTACATCGCCGCCAAGCACGGCCTGGTTGGTCTCACCAAGGCCGTCGCCCTCGAATGGGCGCGCAAGAACGTCCAGGTGAACGCGATCGCACCGGGGTACGTCGAGACGGCGATGCTGGGTGATCTCAAGGGGAACGAGGCGCTGGCGGCGTATGTCAGGAAGACGACGCCGCAGGGTCGCTGGTCCCAGCCGGAGGAGTACGCGGGCCCGGCGGTCTTCCTGGCTTCGGCCGCCTCGGACTTCATGACGGGGCAGGTGCTCGTCGTCGACGGTGGCTACAGCGCGCAGTGACTCCCGCGCGTGACCGTCGGCAGGTCCACCCCTCCCTCTTGCGGACGCCGGCGGTCACGGCACTTGCCGGAGCCGCCGTGCTGCGCTCGCGTTGACCCGACCTGAGCGACCGCTTAGTATCCCGGCTCGCCGGCCGTTTCCCCCGCCCTCCCGATCGGATGCCTGACCATGGATTCTCTGCTGCTCTCCCGGCGCGACCTCGATTTCCTGCTCCACGACTGGCTGGACGTCACAGCGCTGACCCGCCGCCCCCGCTACGCCGACCACGACCGGGACACGTTCGACGCGGTTCTGGAGCTGAGCGAGGCCCTCGCCACCCGGCACTTCGAACCGCACAACAAGAAGAACGACGCCGTGGAGCCCCGCTTCGACGGCGAGCGGGTGCACATCATCCCGGAGGTCAAGGAGGCCCTGCGGGTGTTCGCCGAGGCCGGACTGACCGGCGCCGCCATGGACTACGACGTCGGCGGACAGCAGCTTCCCCACGTGGTCGCGAACGCTTGCATGGCCTGGTTCCAGGCCGCGAACGTCGGCACCGCCGCGTACCCCTTCCTCACGATCGGCAATGCCAACCTGCTCCAGGCGCACGGCAGCAAGGAGCAGATCGACACCTACGTGCGCCCCATGGTCGAGGGCCGCTTCTTCGGCACCATGTGCCTCTCCGAACCCCAGGCGGGATCCTCGCTGGCCGACATCACCACCCGGGCGGTGCCGCAGGGTGACGGCACCTACAGGATCTCCGGCACCAAGATGTGGATCTCCGGTGGCGACCACGACCTGAGCGAGAACATCGTCCACCTGGTGCTGGCCAAGATCCCCGGCGGCCCGGCGGGCGTCAAGGGCATCTCCCTCTTCATCGTGCCCAAGTTCCTCGTCGGGCCGTACGGCACCCTGGGAGAGCGCAACGACGTGGTGCTGGCCGGCCTCAACCACAAGATGGGCTACCGGGGCACCACCAACACCCTGCTCAACTTCGGCGAGGGCCGGTACACCCCGGCCGGAGCCCCCGGCGCCGTGGGATACCTGGTGGGCGAGGCCCACCAGGGGCTCACCTACATGTTCCACATGATGAACGAGGCTCGCATCGGCGTCGGTCAGGGTGCGGCGGCGCTCGGCTACACCGGCTATCTGCACGCCCTCGACTACGCACGCACCCGTCCCCAGGGGCGCCCGCTGACGGGCAAGAACGCCGACGCCCCACAGGTCCCCATCATCGAGCACGCCGACGTACGGCGGATGCTGCTGGCCCAGAAGAGCTACGCGGAGGGTGCGCTCGCCCTCGTCCTCTACTGCAGCCGTCTCCTCGACGAGGAGCACACCGCCGAGCAGGAGTCCGAGCGCGCCCGCGCCCGGCTGCTGCTGGACGTCCTGACGCCCATCGCCAAGAGCTGGCCGTCGCAGTGGTGCCTGGCGGCCAACGACCTCGCCATCCAGGTGCACGGCGGTTATGGCTACACCCGAGAGTACAACGTCGAGCAGTTCTACCGGGACAACCGGCTCAACCCCATTCACGAGGGCACCCACGGCATCCACGGACTGGACCTGCTCGGCCGCAAGGTCGTCATGAACGGCGGTGAAGGGCTGAGGCTGCTTCTCGAGACCCTCACGGCCACCACGGCCCGGGCGACGGCGGCCGGCGGCGAAGCGGCCGAACTGGCGGCCTGGTTGGAGGAGGCCGCGGCCGGCGTCGAGCGGACCACCGCCACCCTGTGGTCGACGGCAGACCCCGCGACCGCGCTGGCCAACGCCTCCGTCTACCTGGAAGCCGTCGGTCATGTGGTGCTGGCCTGGATCTGGCTGGAGCAGTTCCTGGCGCTGGGGGACGACGCGGACGACTTCCGTGAGGGCAAGCGGCAGGCGGCCCGGTACTTCTTTCGGTGGGAACTCCCGCGTACGGCAGCCCAGTTCGACCTTCTGGACAGCCTGGACCGTACGACGACGGACTGCCGGCCCGAGTGGTTCTGATCCACGGGGCCGCCGGGGCCGCCGGGGGCGCGGGAATCGCGGACGTCGCGGTTCCCGCGCCCCTTTTCGGCTCCCTATCGCCTCGGCTTCCGGCTCCCTGTCGCCTTCCACGGCATGACGCTGCCAAGCCACCCCAGGAGGAAAGCCGCCGGCACCGAGACCAGGCCCGGCGTCTGGAACGGATACCAGTCGAAACGCGCGTTCGGGCACAGTGCGTACGCGGTCCCCGAGACGGAGGGCGAGAAGGCCATGAGCACGGTGCAGATCAGCAGGCCCCCGTGGACGGCCCACAGCAGTCCCCTGCGGTTGAACCTGCTCCAGAAGAAGGAGTAGATCAGGACGGGAAAGACGCACGACGCCGCGACACTCATGGAGAAGTCGAACAGGAAATCGATCGGATACCGGTGCGTGGCGGCGGACAGCGACAGGACGACCGTGCACAGGGCCACGAGGGCCAGCCGTAGGACCCGTACTTCTGCGACGTCGGTGCGGCGCCGGTTGGTCCGTGAGAACACATCGTGCGCGAAGGAGACCGCGGCGGCGAAGGTCACGCTGCTCACGGTCGTCAGCGTGGCGAGGAAGGCGACACACGCCACGGCGGTGATGAGCACCACGCGCGGCGCCGATCCGGCGGGCAGGACCCGTGAAGCCAGCAGGATCGGGGACGACTGGCCGTCGGCGTCGACCGAGCCGATGTCACCACTGCCCACCACGGCGGCCGACGCGAATCCCGTCGTGATCAGCAGAAGGGTGAAAGTTCCGACCAGCCCTGCAGCGATGCTCATGGACCGTCGCGCGGAGCGCCCGGAGCGGGACGCGCTGATGCGCAGGATCAGGTGAGGCGTGACGGACGCGCCGAGAATCACGACCACGTGGTCGGCGAGCATGTTGAGCGGGCCGAGACTCGTCGTGTACGGCCACAGCCCAGGGCTGAGGTACGCGTCGGGCGCCGAGCTCCTGCCCACCGCGGCCGAGAGCAGGCTCCCGGCGTCCCAGTAGAACTTCCCCAGCGCCAGCAAGGTGACCACGGCAAGGGTCACCAGGGTGAGGGGCACCTTGACGACCTGCATGAAACCGGTGCCCCGCAGATCGGCTACGCCGGCGAAGCATGCGACGAGGCAGCCCATCAACACGGTGCACACCACCTGGGCGCCGTCGGTCGACAGACCGAGCAGGAGCGATGCCACGATGCCGACCGCGCGCAGCTGGAGCAGGAGGAGGGGAACTGCGATGATCAGCGTCACGAGGGTTGCCATGGCGCGGGGGAGCGGCCCGGTCGCGCGCAGGGCGAAGAGGTCGCCGAGCGTGTACCGGCGGCTGTCGCGGATTCTCTGCGCGAGGAGCAGCATCACGCCGAGGGTGAGCAGACCGTCGATCGCGGCGGTGAACCCGTCGTAGCCGAACAGGGCGATGGCACCGGGAATCGCCAGCAGGATGACAACGGAGATCTGCTCGCCCGCCATGGCGAAGCCGTTGAAGACCGGGGAGAGGGACCGGTCGGCGACGTGAAGCCCGTCCGGGTTGTCCTCCTGCGCCGTGACGAGCGTGAACAGCCATAGCAGTGACGCCCCGACGAAGATCAGGAAGGCGATGATCACGGGGACCTTGGCGTCGGAACCGATCGGGTCGACCAGGCGGGCGCTCAAGGCGTACAGGGTCACCCCTCCACCGCCAGGGAGTCGCACAGACGGGTGGACCGAGCCTCGTGCCACCAGGCGGTGGCCATGAAGAGGCCGCACTGCAGGATGCCCCAGACCACGCCGAGGGTGAGGTGCCCGAGCACCGGCACCGCGGGGATGTCCGTGAAGGGGAACACCATGGTGCTGGCGGCGAGGGGAACCGCGTTGACGATGACAAACACACGCTGGGTACGGCGCGCGGCAATGCGACGGATCTCCTCGCGTCGCCGTTGCACAGCATCGGGATCCGGGGGAGACGGGATGAGCTGAGGGTGCACGGAGACCTCCGGCCGAAATGATGGTGGGCGACTGCGCCGCGCGCATCGTCCCGGCGCAGAGAGGTGGGTGATCGGGTTACGGCTCGCAGACGGTCATCGCACGTGCCTCCGGCGCCGCAGTTCGGCTCGGGCGAGGGCGTTCTTGTGCACCTCGTCCGGCCCGTCGGCGAAGCGCAGGGTGCGGATCGCCGCGTAGGCGCCGGCCAGCGGGAAGTCTTGGGACAGTCCGCCGGCGCCGTGTACCTGGATGGCCTTGTCCAGGATCCATTGCACGGTTGCGGGGGTGGCGATCTTGATGGCCTGGATCTCGGTGTGCGCGCCCTTGTTGCCGACGGTGTCCATCAGCCAGGCAGCCTTGAGCACGAGCAGGCGCAGCTGCTCGATGCGCACCCGGGACTCGGCGATCCAGTCCCGGACGACGCCCTGGTCGGCCAGCGGCCTGCCGAAGGCGACCCGCTGCTCGGCACGGGCGCACATCAGCTCGACGGCCCGCTCGGCGACGCCGATGGAGCGCATGCAGTGGTGGATACGGCCCGGCCCCAGTCTGGCCTGCGCGATCGCGAAGCCGTCGCCCTCGCCGCCGATCAGGTTCGCCGCGGGGACCCGGACGTCGGTGAGGGACAGTTCGGCATGGCCGCCGTGTCCGTGGTCGTCGTAACCGAACACCTCCATGCCCCGCTTGATCTCGAGTCCCGGGGTGTCACGTGGCACGAGGATCATCGACTGCTGCCGGTGCCGGTCGGCTTCCGGGTCGGTCTTGCCCATCACGATGAAGACCCGCGCGTTGGGGTTCATCGCGCCGGTGATCCACCACTTGCGGCCGTTGAGGACGTAACCGTCACCGTCGCGTTCGATCCGGGTGGAGATGTTGGTTGCGTCCGAGGAGGCCACGTCGGGCTCGGTCATCGCGAACGACGAGCGGATCTCGCCGCTCAGCAGCGGCTCCAGCCACTCCTTGCGCTGTGCCTCGGTGCCGAACATCGCCAGCACCTCCATGTTCCCGGTGTCCGGTGCGGCACAGTTCAGGGCGGCAGGGGCGAGGTGCATGCTGCGGCCGGTGATCTCGGCGAGCGGCGCGTACTGCAGGTTGGTCAGTTCCGCGCCGTGCTCGCCGGGCAGGAACAGGTTCCACAGGCCGCGGCGGCGGGCCTCGGCCCGCAGTTCGGCGAGGACCGGCACTGAGTCCCACGCCCAGCGGTTCGCGAGCCGTCCCAGCTGCTCGGCGAACAGCGGCTCAGCCGGGTGGACGTGGCTCGCCATGAAGTCGAGCAGGTCCGCCCGCAGCTCCTCGGTCCTGGCGTCGAGGGCGAAGTCCATCAGCGGTACTCCTTCAGTGCGCCGAGCCCGGTGTCGAGCACGGGCTGCACCGCCGCGCCGACGTGCTCGAAGCCGGAGCCGACGGTCTGGCCGCGCAGATGGCGGTAGTGGATGCCCTCGGCGACCGCGGCCAGCTTGAACGCCGCCAGTGCGAGGTAGAACCCGAAACGGGACAGATCACGGTCGCTGCGCGCGGCGTACCGCTCGACGATCTCGCTCTCGGCGAGGAACCCCGGCGCCGACGCGGCGTCCGGGGCCACCGCGCTCCCGCCGAGCAGCGTGCCCACCCGTTGGTAGAGCACCAGCAACGCCAGATCGGTCAGCGGATCGCCCAGGGTGGCCATCTCCCAGTCGATGACCGCCGCAGGCCGGTCCTGTTCGTCCGTCAGCACGTTGTCGAGCCGGTAGTCGCCGTGCACGATGCCGGGTGCGGACCGTGGGGGCACGTCGGCGGCGAGCCGGTCGTACAGCTCGTCCGCGGCGGGCAGGTCGCGACAGTACGAGGCGTCCAACTGCGCCTTCCAGCGACGGACTTGGCGGGGGAGGAACCCCTCCGGGCGGCCGAAGCCGTCCAGCCCGACCGCGACGGGGTCGACTGCGTGCAGCATGGCCAGGGTGTCGACCAGCCCTGCCGAAATCACCCGGGTGCGCTCCGGGCCGAGCCGTTCCAGCTCGACGGCGTTCCGGTACGGCGTTCCGGCGACCCGCTCCATCACGTAGAACGGGGCGCCCAGCACCCCGTCGTCGGAGCACAGGGCGTAGGTCCTGGGGACCGGCACCGCGGTGTCCTGCAGGGCCGACATCACCCGGTACTCGCGGGCCATGTCGTGGGCGGTCGCGAGGACGTGGCCCAGCGGAGGCCGGCGGACGATCCACGTCGAGACCCCGTCCGTGACCTCGTAGGTGAGATTGGACCTGCCGCCGGCGAGCAGCCGGGCGGTGAGGTCCTGCCCCGCCCCCGCCACCTGCTCGGTCAACCACGGGCCGAGCCGGACCAGATTCAGGCCCGGCAGGCTGTGCTGTGTCGTCGGCATCAGGCCACCACGCTCACCGTCTCGGCCACGCAGGCGGGCTTGCCCGCGCCCTGGCGCTCGATGGTGACCCGGGTCGTGACGCGGTACCCACTGCCGCCAGGTTCCACCGACAGGAGCTCGACGCCGGCGCGCACCTTGGAGTCGACCGGCACGGGAGACGGGAAGCGGACCTTGTTCGCGCCGTAGTTGACGCCCATCGACACCCCCTCGACCCGGTAGACCTGCCAGACCAGCATCGGCACCAGCGACAGCGTCAGATAGCCGTGCGCGATGGTGCCGGCGAAGGGTCCGGCCGCCGCCTTCTCCACGTCCACGTGGATCCACTGGTGGTCGCCAGTGGCGTCGGCGAAGGTGTCGATCTGCTGCTGGGTGACGGTGTGCCAGTCCGAGTACCCGAGGTGGGTGCCGACGGCGTTCCGCAGTTCTTCGAAGCCCCGGAAGACCTTCACGCCTGCGGCCCTCCGGCGACGTAGAGCACCTGGCCGGAGACGTATCCTGCGTCCTCGCTGACGAAGAACGACACGGCGTGCGCGATGTCCTTCGGCAGACCGCTGCGCGCCACCGGGATCTGCACCGTCACGGCCTTCCTGAAGTCGTCGAAGGACATGCCCATCCGCTGCGCGGTGGCGGCGGTCATCTCCGTCTCGATGAATCCGGGTGCGATCGCGTTGGCGGTCACGCCGAACTTCCCCAGCTCCAGCGCGAGCGTCTTGGTGAAACCCTGCAGCCCGGCCTTGGCCGCGGCGTAGTTGGCCTGGCCCTTGTTGCCGAGCGCCGACGTGCTGGAGAGGTTCACGATGCGGCCCCAGCCGGCCTTCGTCATGTAACTCTGCACCCCGCGGGACATCAGGAACGATCCGCGCAGGTGCACGTTCATCACCACGTCCCAGTCAGTGGCGGTCATCTTGAACAGCAGGTTGTCCCGGATGATGCCGGCGTTGTTGACGAGCACGGTCGGATCGCCCAGTTCCTCGGCGATCCGCTGCACGGCGGTCTGTACGCCCGGCTCGTCGCTCACGTCGACGCCGACCGCCAGCGCCCGGCCTCCGGCGGCCTCGATCCGCTCGACGACCGGCTTGCAGGCGCTCTCGTCAAGGTCGACGACCGCCACGGCGAGGCCGTCGGCGGCCAGCCGTTGGGCGACGCCGGCCCCGATGCCTCGGGCCGCGCCGGTGACGATGGCGGTACGGGTGGTGGTCATCAGTTCGCTCCTGTGGGAAGAAGGGGGGGCGCCATCAGCCGGCGCCGGTGAGGGTCACACCGCCGTCGACGACCAGGACCTGGCCGGTGATCCAGGCGGCGTCGTCGGAGAGCAGGAAGGCCACCGTGCCGCCGATGTCCTCCGGGACACCGAGCCGCTTGAGCGGGTAGGCCGCGGCGGCCTCGTCCTCACGGCCGTCGTAGAGCGCGGTGGCGAACTTGGTCTTGACTACGGCCGGGGCCACCGCGTTGACCCGGATGTCCGGGCCCAGTTCGACGGCGAGTTCTTCGGTGAGGTGGGTGAGCATCGCCTTGCTGGCGCCGTACAGGCCGATGCCGGGCGCGGGGCGGACGGCGGCGACCGAGGAGACGTTGACGACGGCGCCGCCGTGCGCGGACATCCACGCCCGGTACATCTGCTGGGTCCACGACAGCGCGGCGAGGCAGTTGACCTCGACGATCTTGCGGGCGACGTCGAGATCCAGCGTCATGAGCGGGCCGTACACCGGGTTGATGCCGGTGTTGTTGACGAGCAGGTCGGCGCTGCCGAACGAGTCGAGTGCACGCGTGACGACCTCGGTCTGGTGGTCGACGTCGGCCGCGTGCCCGACCACGCCGATCGCGTGCTCCGGCCCGCCGAGCCGGGCGACTGCTTCGTCGAGCGCCTCCTGCTTGCGGGCGGTGATGACGACCTTCGCGCCCTCGGACACCAGCCGCTCGGCGATGGCGAGCCCGATCCCTCGGCTGGCCCCTGTCAGGATGGCCGTCCTGCCTTCGAAGCGCCTGATCACGACAACCGCTCCAGCACCATGGCCATGCCCTGACCGCCGCCGACGCACATGGTCTCCAGGCCGAACTGCTTGTCGTGGTACCGCAGGGAGTTGATCAGGGTGCTGGTGATGCGGGCGCCGGTCATGCCGAACGGGTGGCCGACGGCGATCGCGCCGCCGTTCACGTTGAGCCGGTCGAAGTCGATGCCCAGCTCCCGGGCTGACGGAATCACCTGGGCGGCGAACGCCTCGTTGATCTCGACCAGGTCGATGTCGTCGATCGTGAGACCGGCACGGCGCAGCGCCTGCTTCGACGCTTCGACCGGGCCGAGGCCCATGATCTCCGGGGACAGGCCGGAGACCCCCGTACTGACGATGCGCGCCAGCGGCGTGATGCCGAGCTGCTTCGCCTTGGTGTCGGACATGATCACGAGTGCCGCGGCGCCGTCGTTGAGGGAGCAGCAATTGCCGGCGGTGACGGTGCCGTCCGGGCGGAAGACCGGCTTTAGCGCGGAGACCGCCTCCAGGGTGACGCCGGGGCGCGGGCCGTCGTCCCGGGCGACCTGGCTGCCGTCGGGCAGCGTCACCGGGGTGATGTCTTGGGCCCAGAAGCCGTCGGCGATGGCCTGCTCCGCCAGATTCTGCGAGCGCACCGCGAAGGCGTCCTGGTCCTCGCGGGTCACCTCCATGAACTGGGCGACGTTCTCTGCGGTCTGCCCCATCGCGATGTAGACGTCGGGCAGAGCGCCCTCGGTGCGCGGGTCGACCCAGGTTCCACCAGTGGCGAGCTTGTCCGTGCGGGCCTGCGCCTCGGCGAAGTCCGGGTTCTGGGTGTCCGGAAGGCCGTCGGCGTTGCCCTTGAAGAACCGGCTGACCGTCTCGACCCCGGCGGAGAGGAAGACGTCGCCCTCACCGGCCTTGATCGCGTGCAGAGCCATCCGAGTGCTCTGCAGGCTGGACGAGCAGTAACGGTTGACTGTGGTTCCGGGCACCGAGTCCAGACCGGCCAGCACCGCGACGATCCGAGCCATGTTGAAACCGGACTCGCCACCGGGCTGGCCGCACCCCAGTACCAGGTCGTCGATCTCGGTGGGGTCGAGCTGCGGCACCTTGGCCAGTGCCGCCCGCACCATCTGCACGGTCAGATCGTCGGGACGCATCTCCCGGAGCGACCCCTTGCCGGCCCGGCCGATCGGCGAGCGGGCTGTGGCGGCGATGACGGCCTCGGGCATGGGCACTCCCTGATTGACTAAGCGCTTGCTTGTGGTGCGGCGAACGTACGACGGGAGCTGATGACATGAGCGAGGGCGCTCGGAACCTTGCCCGGCTGGGGGATGGCGGGTGAGTCGGTGCGTTGCGCAGGACGTCAGTGCGCCATCGGGTGCGTCGGCTCCGCCAGGTATGCCTCGAACACGGCGCGCTCGTCCGGGGTGATCGGCCGAGACCGGCGGCGCTCCATGTCCCACATCGCGAGCGTCGCTGTCGAACGAGCACAGAGGTAGCCTGCCGTCGTCAAGTGCTCCACCACACGGAAGCTGGAGGTCCGCACCTCACGCAGGGCCAGTTCGACGCTCACGGCTCCATCGTCGGGCGTGACCTCGTGCAGGTACTCGATGTGCTGGGTCGCCACCACATAGGTCGGATACGCGACGCCGAGCGTTCCGGTCATCCAAGCCGAGCGGGTCTCCTCGAACAAGGCGAGGTAGGCCGACGCCGTGAGATGGCCGAGGCCGTCGAAATCGCCGAATCGCAGGCGGAATTCGCTCCGCCACACGTCAGAGCCGTTGACTGCGATGATGTGACGCTTTGCTGCATTGCCGGGTACAGGCACGCTCCACCTCCATTGGCATTTCGCGCAACGTAGGTGGCATATGGGGCTGTTGGGTGCGGCCGGGCGAAGACCTTGCCCGAGTGGGGGGTGTGCACCGCGGCCGGACGGCCACACGCCGCGCGTTCGGAGCGGACCAGACTGCGGCCGGCTGACTCCGAACGCGCGGCGTGTGGTGCACGAGCTCCCGGCAGGCCGGCTCGCTACGCTTCCACGGAGCTTGCCGTGAGCTCGCCGCCGTGGCGCAGCCGCGAGATGAGCGTGACGACCAGGACCAGCAGCGAGAGCCCGACGGTGACCTCGTAGCCAACCGTGTAGAGGTACTCCTTCGGCAGGCCGATCTTGGGGATGGTGTCGAAGGTGAGCAGCGTGGTGACCACTGCCGATCCGAACGCGAAGCCGATGGCCATGGTGGTGCCCGCCATGCCCGCGGCCATCCCGGCCTTGTCCTCGGGGACGACCAGCTGCGGCACGGCGAAGGCGCCGCTGTAGCCCACTCGGCTGCCGAGGCCGACGAAGGCGGCACCGACGAGGTACTGCCACCTCTGGTCGTGGGCGAAGGCGAGCCAGCCGAGCCCCACGACGGAGACCGCGGTGCCGATGACGAGGACGGTGGCCGGACGGCCCTTCTGGACTGCCCTTTCGGCGGCCTTGCCACCGACGAACATCATCAGCGCGAACGGCAGCATGAGCAGGCCGGTGCCCAGAGCGTCGACACCCAGTCCGTATCCGACCCCAGCGGGAGTCTGGGTGTAGTAGGTCACCAGCAGCAGGAACGCGGCATCGATGGCGCCGAAGATTCCAGCGGCGAAACATGCCGGTGTGACCAGGGGCTTCTTCAGCAGCTGGATGTCGAACACCGCCGTGGGGGACTTGCGCTGGACCAGTCCCCACACGACGCCGCCGACTACACCCGCGCCCAGGACCGCGAGGATCGCCGTGCCGCTCCACGTGAGGCCCTGGGTCAAGGCGAGCAGCACAGCCGTGACCCAGGCGATCAGCCACACGGTTCCGAGGATGCCGATACGTCCGGACGACTCCGGCCGGGACGAGGGGACGATGATGAGCAGCGCCACCGTGGTCACCGCGAATGCCGCGGCCAGAATGTAGAAGAAGCTCGCGAGCGACAAGTACTTGACCGTCAGTCCGCCACCGACCATCCCGAGGACCGTCCCGGAGCCCGTAGCCATGATCAGCACGCTGACAGCCGTTGCGACCGCACTACCGGTCAGGTGCCGGCGCAGGAAGCTCAGTGGCAGCAGCTGTGCGGCGCCACCGAACCCGAGGAGTGCGGACCCGACCAGGAGCGCCGGGTAGGAATCACCGATGGCAGGCACGAGCGCACCGACGACCAGGAAGCCACCGGACAACAGCGAGGTCGTCCGATCGTTGAGCACGTCGGTGAGACGTGGAAGGAGGACGAAGCCTGCTCCGCCGCCCAACGTGAGCGCGGTGAAGATCCAGGCCGACGCCGCCACCCCGAGCCCGAACTGCTGCTGCATCAGCGGCAGGAGCGGCGGGAGCATGAAGGCGACCGCATTGGTCACAGTGGCCAGGAGCGCCGCAATGGCTATCAGTGCGCCACGCCGCGGCGTGACGCTCGTTGCATCTGCTCTGGGTATGTCAACCGACTCGGTGAATTCAGTCATGCCCGTCTCCCATGGTCGTTCGCCGCCTTCGCGGTCAGAGGAACCAGCCGAAGCCGGGCGAACGTACGGCGAGTTTCAGGCCACCCCATGGTGCGGCTGGCCGAAACCCGCCCAGGTGGGGGATGTCCCTCCGACGGGCTAGGCGGCGAGGGGCAGGTCCGCCCAGTGGGTGGCGCTTCTGCCGCACATGCGCGTACCGCGGGCGGAGGCGAGAAAGCCGATGATGGCGCTTCCACGCCCGTGCTCGTCGGGTTCGCAGTCGGCGGTTCGCGCACCGCGGTCGTTCGCCGGGCCGCCGTCCGTGACCGCGACGTGGATCATTTGGTGCTCGTTGGGCGGTACCAGCTGCAGGGCGACCGGGGGCAGGGCATGCTCGACGGCGTTGGTGACCAGTTCGGAGACCGCGAGAACGACCTGGTGGGCTTGGTCTTCCCGGACTCCCCAGCCCTTCAGCGTGTCGAGGGCCAGGTGGCGCGCGATGCCCGCGGCCTGCGGGGCGTGCGGCAGGTCCCACTGGCGGGCTTCGCGTCCGAGGGACGGGCGTGCGCCTGCGATCCCGGAAGGCGCCATGGCGCCAGGGTCACTGTCATGGGGAGGGGGCGTGACGTACATGATCATCGTCTCCGGTGATCTTGGGTGGAACTGCCTCCAATCTGCCGGTCGGGCATCGCGCCATTGAGCGTGGAACTACCTGTTCCGGTACCTGCCTCGTCCGATGTCTGCCCCGCCCTCATCACGAGGGTGGTTCACGTCCGCTCGGACTGTCTCTGCACGACCCAGCTCGCGATCTGAGTACGCGTGTTGAAGCCGAGCTTGGTGAGGATCTTCTCGACATGCCCTTCCGCGGTCCGCAGCGAAATGACCAGCCGTGCCGCGATGTCCTTGTTGGACAGGCCCTGCGCCACCAGTTCGGCCACCTCTCGTTCACGCCGGGTCAGCGTCGAAGCAGGACGTGGCGCATCGCTTGCGGGCTGTGTGCGCTCTCGCAGGGCGAGGGCGAGCGTTTCCTCGGTGGTCAGGGCACTGCCACGTTCGAGAGCCGCGTCGAACTGGGCGTCCCCCATCTTGTCCCGCGCCATCGTCTCGAACTTGGCTCGCTGTGCGAGCAGGAGCGTCCAGCCGAACAGCGGGGCTCCGAGGGTCTGCCACAGGGGGTTCGCCCCGCCGAACAACGTGGCGGCTCGCTCGGCGTTGCCCTTCGCCGCCGTGGTCCAGGCGAGTACGTCGAGTGCGAGCGCCATCCCAAGGGTGTCGTGGAAGAACCGCTTGATCCTGAGCGCCTCGCACAAGTCGGCTTCCGCCGCGTCGAGCTCGCCGTGAATCAAGCGCAGGAATCCGCGCCCCCACAGCACCCATGACAGCACCCACTGATCGCCGGCCGCTGTGCAGCGCCGGAACAACTCCTCGATGATCTCCGCGGCTTTGTCGAGTTCGCCCAGGAGGATGAGGGCCGCTGCCAACTCCGTCCGGAGGTTGTTCGGATAGTGGACGGGTGTTTTGGTCTCGGCGTACTGCTCGAGGGCCTCGTTGAACAGGGGGATCGCGCCGGACAGGTCCGTGCTGAGAAACTTGCTCAGTCCGCGCACGTGCGTGGCATAGGCGAGCGCGGCGGGGTCGTTCAGGTGGACGGCGACCTTTCGGGCGTCCTCGGCCGACTCCGCTGCCGCAGCCTCGTCTCCCTGGCATGCGGCGATGTACGCGACGGTGGCAAGCGCCCAGGCCCGTTCGCGGCTGGGCTCCGCGTCGAGCGCCAACGCTCGGCCCAGCCACAGCCTGGCCTCGGTGGGGTACCCCATCGCCAGCCATAGCCAGGGCGCCGCCGCCATGCGCAGTCCGGTACGCGCCTCACCGGGCTGGGACAGGCAGTATTCCAGTGCGTGCCGCAGGTTCGGGAGCTCCAACTGAAGCCTGCTCGCCCACTCCCGCTGCCGCGGGCCGCTCCACTCGTCCCCCGCCACCTCCATGAGTTGCCGGTACCGGTCGCGGTGCCGCCGGCGGAGGGCCGGTTCCAGGCCCGACTCCGAGAGCCGGGCCTGGCCGTACGCACGGATGGTTTCCAGCATGCGGAAGCGGACGTACTCTCCCTGCTCCTCGCGAATGAAGATCGACTTGTCGACGAGGCCGGCGACGGTGTCGAGAACCGCATGCCGGGGGAGCGCCTCATCGGTGCATACCGCCTCGAGCGCGTCGGTGCTGAACCCACCGACGAAGACGGACGCCCGCGCCCACAGCCTCTGCTCGTTCGGGGTGCACAGGTCATAGCTCCAGTCGATGAGCGCCTGAAGGGTCTGATGCCGTTCCGGCAGGTTGCGGGTGCCCTCCCGCAAGAGCTGGAACCGGTCGTCCAAGCGGCTCGCGAGATCATGGACGGTGAGCACCCGCAACCGCACCGAGGCCAGTTCGATGGCCAGCGGGATCCCTTCCAGGCGCCGGCAGAGGCGGACGACCGCCGCTTCGTTGTCGGGCGTGATCGAGAAGCCGGGAACGACGGCCGCCGAACGGTCGGCGAACAGAGTGACCGATGGGTACTGGGTCGCCGTGCCGGGCTCGACGGACTCATCAGGAGGGGGAGTCGGCAGCGGTGGGACGGGGTAGATGTGCTCCCCGGCGATTCTGAGCGCCTGCCTGCTGGTGGCCAGGATCCGCACCTCGGGCGCCGCACGCAGCACCTGGTCTGCCAGGCCCGCGGCCGCGTCCACCAGGTGCTCACAGTTGTCCAGGACCAGCAGCATGCGCCGCTGCCCCAGATGATCACGCAGCACGGTCATGGGTGAGCGGGGGGACTGCTCCTTGATCCCGAGAGCGTCGACCACGCTGTGGGGGAGCAGCGCCGGGTCTTTCAACGACGCCAGTTCCACCAGACAGACACCGTCCGGGAAGGCTCGCTGCATCTCTCCGGCGACGCGGAGAGCGAGCCGCGTCTTGCCGACCCCGCCGATGCCGGTCAGCGTCACCAGCCGGGTCGTGGAGAAGAGCTGCCGGAGCGCGGCGACATCCTTTCGCCGCCCCACGAAGCTGGTGAGTTCCGCCGGCACGGCGTTCGGAGTAGGCATCGAGTCCCCACGTGCGCAGTTCGGGAGCGGTGATCCGATCGTACCGCCGTACACAGCCCGAGCCGAGACCCCCGGGAGCCCGGGGACAGGTACTCGTACGGGTAGTTCCCCGGGCGTCTGTCCGCCGGTCGGTGGTCAAGCTGTGAGGTCAGATCGCGCCGGTGAAACCGCAGGTCACGACGGGGAGAGCCGGACGTGTCGGAGGATCGGGAAATCCGTGAATTTCTTCAGCCTCTCCGGTCAATGCGCCCGGCGAGCCCTCCTGCCGCGGTTGGCCGGCCGGTCCGTTCTTGCATGTTCTAGGAGTAGTCGGAGGTGTCGTCATGACACTTGTCCTCGCCGAGCGGGTTGCTCCCACGGGTCGGGTTCGCCCGGTGCTGGAGGACCGATGTCAGATGCAGCGGGTGCTGGTGGCGGAGGAGCACGAGCTGGTGCTCGCGGGGTTGCGTGCGGTGTTGCTGAGCCAGCCGTGGGTGGCGTCGTGTCTGGCGGCGGATTCGCAGGAGGCCGCCTGGCAGGTGGCGCGGCGTCATCATCCGCAGCTGGTGTTGGTGAGTACGTCGTTGGGAGGCCGGTCGGGGCTGGACCTGTGCCGGGACCTTCGGGACCGGATGCCGCACGTCAAGGTTGTTCTGCTGTCCGGAGAGGGGCGGGTGTCGGCGGCGCTGGCGTCGGCGCACGGCGCGGTGGCGTCCTTGTCGAAGCAGATGCCGACTGCGGCGATCGTGGCGGCGGTGAAGCGTGTCGCGGAGGGCGCGCGGGTGTTCCCGAAGGATGAGGCACCCGCCGCGGTGCGGCTTTCGAAGCGTGAACTGGACGTCCTGCAGCATCTGGTGCTGGGGTTGAGTAACCCGGAAGTGGCAGCTGTGCTGAATCTGTCCCGGCATACGGTGAAACAGCACACGACCACGGTGTACCGGAAGCTGGGGGTGCGGAACCGGGCCCAGGCGGCCAGCCGCGCTCAGGAGCTCGGACTCGTCGGCTGAGTTTCGAGTCGCAGCGCAGGCGTTCACCCACCGGCTGTGTGGCAGCGCCTGCGCTCAAGTCCGGACAGGCGGAACGCCTGCTCAAGAGGCGGCGTCGGTGTGCCGGCGATGCCGGGTCACCAGGTCCGCGAGCTCGGCCACGGCTCGCTGGATGAGCAACCGGCCCTCGTCGGGGTTCGCGCCTCCGGGATCGCCGAGCACGCCGTTGGCGGTGACGGCGGACAGGCCGGCGCCCCGCAGACGCGGGAGGAGTGTGTGGACGGGGGCGGTGTTTCCGGCTCGCGCTGCCTCCATCCGTACCAGGTGGGGGGCCAGCGCCAGCATGACGGAGGTCTCGGTGCGGCCCGCGTGGGCGTCGCCGCCCCAGCGCGGGCCCCAGGCCAGGACGTGCCGCCCCTCGGTACGCAGTCGTCGGACGGCCCGGGTGACGGGCTGTGCGTTGCCGCCGTGAGCGGAGACCAGGACGACGCGAGGGAATGTCACCGTTGCCGACCTCACGAGCTCGACGAGGAGCAGCTCGACGGCCTCCTGGCCGACGGACAGCGTGCCGGGGAAATCCTGGTGCTCGCCGCTGGATCCGAACGCCACGGCGGGCGCCACGACGACATCGGGCGCCTGTGCCGCCAGCCGGTCGGTCAGGGCGACGGCGATGTCGGTGTCCGTGGACATCGGTAGGTGCGGCCCGTGCTGCTCCGTGGCGCCGACCGGCACGGCGAGGACGGTCCCCCGCCCCGCCAGATCTGCTACGTCGGTCCAGGTCAGGGAGGCCAGCGTGGTCATCAGGGGGCCTGGGCCGGGCGCGGTGCCCCGAGGACGCGGGCGAAGCCGTCGGGGAGCACCACGTCGTCGGGTGTGAGGTCGTGGATGGAGGAGCGCCCGAGTCCGAGGAGCGCGGAGTCGATGCCGCCGCGCAGGATGTCGAGCACGTTCTCCACGCCGGCCTGGCCACCCGCGGCCAGGCCCCACAGGTACGCCCGCCCGATCATCACGGCGCGGGCGCCGAGTGCCAGGGCCTTGACCACGTCGCTGCCCCGACGCACTCCGCCGTCGAGGAGTACTTCGATTTGGCCGCCCACGGCGTCGGCGATGGCGGGCAGGGCACGGATAGTCGCAGGGGTGCTGTCAAGGTTGTTGCCGCCGTGGTTGGAGACCGAGACGGCCTGGGCGCCGGCGTCCACGGCGCGCTTGGCGTCGTCGACGCGGATGATGCCCTTGACGAGGAACGGGCCGCCCCACTGCTCGCGCATCCACCGCACGTCGTCCCAGGTGGGAGGGGGTGTCTGCATCCATTCGCCGTAGGCGCCGAAGAACGTCGGGGCCTGCTCGCCGACGGCGGCGACGTTCGGGGTGGTCAGGTCGGGCAGCCGCCGGGTCCGGGCGAACGCGAGCAGCCAGCGCGGGTGGGTGATTCCCTCCGGCGCGAAGCGCGCCATTGCCTTGAGGTCGAGGCGCTCGGGGATGTGGGGGCTGCCCCAGTCCCGGCCGTGCGAGAACGACCAGTCCAGGGTCACGATCAGGCCCTTGGCGCCGGCCTTCCGGGCACGTTCCATCTGGGCGATCATGGAGTCCTTGCTGCCCATCCAGTACATCTGGAAGAACGTCTGCGGATTGGCCGCGACGACCTCCTCGACGGGCTTGCTGGCAAAGGAGCTCAGTCCCATCGCCGTGCCTCGGGCTGCCGCGGCGCGGGCCACGGCCACCTCCCCGTCGGGGTGCACGGCCTGCACTCCGGTCGGGGAGATGATCACCGGAAGGGAGATCGACTGGCCCAGGACGGTCGTGGCCTGGTCACGCTTGGCCGGCAGATCCGCGACGTGCGGCGCGAAGCCGGCCTCGGCGAAGGCGGCCATGTTGTCCTGGTAGGTCGTGCCGCGCTCGGAACCGGCGAGCAGGGCGCCGTAGACGGATGCCGGCAGTCGTCGCTTTGCTCGACGCTGCGCCTCGGCGACGGTTTCGAACCATGCGTTGGGCATGACGCCCCTTTCTTTCGTGGACCGAGCGGCCTTTCGGTCAGGCCAGAGGACTTTCGTCGCACATGCGCGTGGGCCGGCTCTCCCGCCGAACCGGCAGGCCGAGAAGGACGGGCTGCCCGCGCACCGGCCCCCGGTGGGAGTGGTCCTCGCTGGGCCGGGGAGCGGACGACCGGTCGCCGGCCAGCGCCGCCTCCGCGTGTCCCTGGACGCATTCCGGATCGGGGCCGTCGAGCGGTAGTCCTGTGAAGAACTTGGCGGCCATGCACCCACCACGGCAGGCGTCGAAGGCGGAACACTTCGTGCAGGCGCCACCCGTCTGAGGCTGCCGCAGCTCCTGGAAGAGCGACGAGGAGCGCCATACCCGGGTGAACCCGCCCTCGTCGCGGACGTTTCCGGCGCGGAAGGCGTCGTGGATGGCGAACGGGCAGGCGTACACCTCACCGACCGGGTCGATCAGGCACACCACCCGCCCGGCGCCGCACAGGTTCAGCCCGGGCAACGCCTCGCCGTAGGCGGAGAGATGGAAGAACGAGTCCCCGGTGAGCACCTCGTCGCCGTGCTCGACCAACCAGTCGTAGAGCTGCCGTTGCTGCGCTGCTGCGGGGTGCAGTTCGTCCCACGCGTCGGCGCCCCGGCCGGAGGGCCGCAGCCGCGTCAGCCGCAACTGTGCCCCGTACCGGTCGGCGAGTGCCTTGAACGCGTCCAGTTGCCCGATGTTGTGGCGGGTGGCCACGACCGAGATCTTGAACCCGGCGAAGCCCGCCGCGGCAAGGTTCTCCATGGCCTGCAGCACCGTCGCGTACGAACCCTCGCCCCGTACGGCGTCGTTGACCTCGGCCGTCGCCCCGTCCAGGGACAACTGGACGTCCACATAGTCACTGGCAGCCAGCCGCCGCGCGGCGTCCGGGGTGATCCTGACGCCGTTGGTGGAGAACTTGACGCCCACCTGGTGGGCGGTGGCGTAGTCGACCAGTTCCCAGAAGTCCGGGCGCACGGTCGGCTCGCCGCCGCCGATGTTGACATAGAAGACCTGCATGCGCTCCAGCTCGTCGATGACCATCTTGCACTCGTCGGTGGTCAGCTCGCGCGGGTCGCGCCGACCGGAGCTGGACAGGCAGTGCACGCAGGCCAGGTTGCAGGCGTAGGTGAGCTCCCAGGTCAGACAGATCGGCGCTTCGAGGCCGTGCTGAAAATGGTCCACGAGGCGGCCCGTCCGGGCCGGGCTCGGCGGTGCTACGGAAGGCACGGTCATCGCGCGTCCTCTCCTTGCAGATGAGCGTCACCGCGGCTCGGCGGACCGGTGCGCTCGGTGATCATCCGGGACTTCGCAAGCTGCGCCAGCGCGTCGCGGTAGCGCCCCGACTCGGCGGGGTCGACGCCTGCCACCCGGCAGGCTTCCGCCGCACTCGGGCGGTGGGCCAGTTCCTGTACGACGGTGAGCAGCCGGCGGTCCTTGAGGAAGGACAGTTGCCGGGTGCCGAAGTGGTAGAGCAGCGCCCCGAAGGGCTCCGGACGAACGGCGACCTGGGGGTGCACGGCCCAGGCCGCCTCCAGGTCGAACCGCTCGGACCCGTTCCTGTGCGTGGGCATGGTGTCCCCGCCTCAGTACACGCCGCACATGCCGTCGATCGACACGTCCTCGACAAGCAGGTCCTCCTCGATCAGTTGGTCGTCCTCGGCGGGGAGACGGTCAGCGGTCGAGGTCTGTGAGTTGTCGGTCATGGAGGTTCCCTTCGTTGTCCACGGCGCGGCCGGTGTCGCGGCGCAGGGTGACGGTAGGTATCCCCGGTGCCGTGAGCGGGTCGGTGCGCCGCACTTGCTGCCCACCTGGGGGATCGACGCGTCGAGACGAGCGGGTGAAGGCTGGTCGCCCGGCCTTCCGATGTTCGAGGACACCTGGTGATCGACGTTCCCCCACTCCCCGCGGTCTTCCGGCTGCGCCCCGACCCCGGCCTGCGTCTGCTGCGGGACGGGCGGGTCCTGTTGGGAGGCTCCCCGTACCGGCTGATGCGGCTGACGGCGCGCGCCGTGCCAGTCGTGAGCGCGTGGCTCGACGGGAAGCCGGTCGGGGAAGGGCGAGCGACCGGACTGCTGGCCCGTCGATTGGTCCAGGCAGGCATGATGCACCCCGTACCGCCGTCCGAGGCACCGCGCCCGTCCGTGACGGTCGTGGTACCGGTCCGGGACCGGGCCGGGCACCTCGCCCGCTGTCTGGCCGGCCTGAGCGGCGGACCGGAGGTGATCGTCGTGGACGACGCCTCGGCCGACCCCGGCGCGGTTGCGGACGTCGTGCGGGCGGCCGGCGCCAGGCTGGTCCGTCGCCCTGTGAACGGGGGCCCGGCGGCCGCGCGGAACACCGGACTCGCCCACGCCACCACCGAATTGGTGGCCTTCGTGGATTCCGACTGCCTGCCGACCCGCGCATGGGCCGACGCCTTGCTGCCGCACTTCGCGGACCCCGCCGTGGCCGCGGTGGCGCCGCGCATCGTGGCAGAGGGAGCGGGACGTGGCTTCCTCGCGGCCTACGAATGTGCGCGCTCGGCCTTGGACATGGGGCCCAGGGAGTCACTCGTACGACCCGGCTCGCACGTGCCCTATGTGCCCAGCGCCGCGTTGGTGGTGCGGCGCACCGCCGTGGGCCGGGGCTTCGACGAGACGATGCGCGTCGGGGAGGACGTTGACCTGGTGTGGCGGCTCGCGGCCGACGGTCACCACGTCCGCTACGACCCCTCCGCCACCGTGGCCCACCGGCACCGGACGCGTCCGCACCAGTGGCTGGCCCAGCGCATCCAGTACGGCACCTCCGCCGCACCGCTGGCCGCCCGGCACCCGGGCACGCTCCCGGCCACGTCGATGGCCGGCTGGAGCGCGCTCGCCTGGGGACTCGCCCTGGCACGACGGCCGCTCGCAGGTGCCCTGGTCACAGCGGGAACGACCGGACTGCTGGCGCGCAGACTCGCGGCCTGGTCGGACCGACCGTGGGCCACCGCGGCCCGGCTGAGCGGAGGCGGCACGTTGCTGGCAGGCGAACAACTCGGCCGTGCCGTGACGCGCACCTGGTGGCCACTGGCCCTGCCGCTGGCCGCAGCCGTACCCCGGCTGAGGCTCCCGCTGGCCGCAGCCGCCCTTCTGCCCCCGCTCCTGGAACACCGACGGAGCCGCCCCGGACTTCCGGTCCTGCCCTGGACGGTCACCCGCCTCGCCGACGACCTGGCCTACAGCCTCGGTGTCTGGAAGGGTTGCATCCGGGAGCGCACCACCGAGCCGCTCCGTCCGAGACTGTGGTGGCTCTCCGCCGATGGCGTCACGCCTCCGTCGGGACGTACTGGTGGCTGAGACCACGGACCGGACGTCCGCGGATGTGATCGTGGTCGGAGCAGGGGCTTCCGGTGCCGCGCTGGCGGCCCGCTTGAGCGAGGACGCCGGACGCACCGTACTCCTCGTCGAAGCAGGGCCGTTTCCGCGCCGTCTCCGCGATTTCGCGCTCGAGCTGCTCGACGCGCGGCTGATTCCCGGAGCCCAGCCGGACCACCGGGCCGTCCAGCGGTACGCCGCGCACCTCACGCCCGAGCGGCCCTACACGGTGGTCCGCGGGCGCCACCTCGGTGGCTCGACCACCGTCAACGGCGGCTATTTCGTCCGCGCCCGGCGCGCAGACTTCGACCGCTGGGCGGCAGCGGGCAACCCGGCCTGGACGTACGACCGGATGCTCCCTTGGCTGCGCGCCCTGGAGACGGACCTCGACCACGGCGCCGACGACCTGCACGGCGGCTGTGGACCGGTGCTGGTACGCCGCGCATCCCTCGCCCACCCTGCCGCAGTTGCCTTCCGCGACGCGGCGGACCACCTCGGCCACCCGCTCGAACCCGACAAGAACGACCAGGCGCCGCCGGGCTTCGGTCCCGTCCCGTGCAACGCCGTCGACGGTGTGCGGCTCAACACCGGCCTCACCTATGCGCTCTCGGCGCTGGGGCGCCCGAATCTCACCGCGCTCGGCGACTGCCCCGTCAGCAGGATCGTCATCCGCAACGGTCGCGCCACGGGAGTCGCCGTACGCCAGAATGGGCAAGAGACCGTCTTCTGTGGCGGCGAGATCGTCCTGTGCGCCGGCTCCCTCGTCACTCCGCAACTGCTCCAGTTGTCGGGCATCGGCCCGCGAGCCGACCTGGAGCGGCTCGGCATCCCCGTCGCCGTGGATGCCCCGGCGGTCGGCACCCGCTTCAGCGACCACCCTCAGCTCGTCCTGGAGTGGTCCCCACGGCGGGAACTGGGCGCGCCGCACGGCTCCTGGCTGGGCGGCTGCCTGCACCTGTCCTCCTCGGACGGAACCCATCCGGGTGACCTGGAGATCCTGCAGTCGCTGGTCCCCCTGGCAGGACTCGTCGGCGGCACGACGACCGTGCCCGGCGCGCCTTTGCCCTTCCTCGTCTCGGTCCAGTCACCTGGAAGGACCGGCCGCCTGTCCCTGACGTCCGCGGATCCCGCGACGCCCCCGCGTATCGAGTACGGCTACCTCGCCGGGCCCAAGGACCGCCGCCGCCTGCGCGAAGCCGTGCGCGCCACCGCGGAACTCATTACCACACCGGCCTTCGACGAAATCTCCCACGGACTGCTCCAACCGGGTCCGGACGTGCTCAACTGCGATCACGCACTGGACGGATGGATCAACCGGAACATCGGCACCGCTCACCACACATGCGGGACCGCACCGATGGGCCCGGACACCGCGAATGCGGTGGTCGACCAGTACGGAAGAGTCCACGGCGTGCACGGTCTCCGCGTCGCCGACACCTCGATCCTGCCCACGGCCCCACTGCGCGGCCCAGCGGCGACAGCCGTACTCATCGGAGAGGTCATAGCGCATGCCATGCGCGCTGAACTGCCCTGACAGGGTCTGTCGGGCGGCGTGGCCTCCGACCGGTGACCATGTGGCGAAGTGAGCCGAGTTACTGAAGGCGGCGGCTTCGGGTGATCGTGAAGGAGGGGTGTGCCAACGCGTCGCTGCGCAAGGTGGCACAGTGCGTCGGGTGCACGACAGGGGCGGTGACGCACTACTTCGCGAACAGGAGCACTGTCTCCCTCAGCCGGGGGGATGCTCGATGTCCCGGGATCGCGGTGGCGGTGACCTGGGGCGTAAGACGCGCCGCGGGAGCCGGGCGTAGCCTTGATTCCAGACGTTCCAGTACTTGGCAGGTCGTGTGCATGATGCGCGCATCACGTGAGACCGGTCATCACAGCCCTTTCGACACGCCTACGGCAGCGATGATCGTGGTGGATGCGCGGGGGAGGGTGACCGGCTGGAGTCCTGGAGCCAGCAGTCTCTACGGTGCTGACACCCGTGACGTGCTCGATCGCCCGGTGAGTGAGGTGCTGCGGGACGTTCGGGCCCGGGCCGACACGCTGCAAGGGTTCGAGGCACCGGGGGCACCGGCATCCGGGGGCGCCCGGACCGAGACCCGTACCGTTCGACGCCCGGACGGGTCGCTGGCGGAGACGGTCTTGCGCATCTTTCCGGTGGAGCAGGGCCAGGGGAGGCCCGCCTGGGTCGTGATGGCGGTGGCAAGCGACCGCTACGAGGAGCGGATGACGGACCAGTCGATGTTGTCCCGGCTCTTCACACAGGCGCCCGTGGGGCTGAGCGTCTACGGCCCCGATACCCGACTCAAGTGGGTCAATGAGGCTGTGCAGGAGGCCATGGGCTGGCACGCCGGTGAATGGTTCGGACGGCCCCACAGTGTGCTCTATCCGCACGGCAAGATCCTCTCTCCTCCGGGATACCACGACATGGACGAGGTCCTGAACGAGGTGTTGCGCAGCGGCGAACCGGTGCTCGACGTCCATTGGCGCGGGCCCACCCCCGCTGCCTCCGAGTACTACCAGGTCTACTCATGCTCGTACTTCCGTCTGCAGGACGAGGCGGGCCACCCCCTAGGCATCTGCGAGGCGGCCGTCGATGTCACCGACCGCTACGAAGCGCAGACTCGCCTGGCCCTGCTCAGCCGCGCCAGCGGGATCGGTACCACGCTCGACGCCAGGCAGACGGCGGAGGAACTCGCGGGGCTCGTCGTTCCGGAATTCGCCGACTCCGTACGGATCGAGGTCGCGGAGTCGGTCCTAGGAGGAGAGGAAGCCCCGTCCTACGCTTCTGGCGCACCGGCGGGGCTACGGCTCATGACACAACGCACGAAGAGTTACTCCGACATCACGAATAGTGATGTACTGCTCGGTGTCATCGGGACCCGCTCGACGACTGCGCACCAACGCTTGCTGGCCCTGCCTCTGCTCCTCGGCAGCACTACGCTCGGCAAGGTCACCCTCCTGCGGCAGCCGCCCCGTGCACCCTTCACCGAGGAGGATCGCGCCCTCGCCGAAGAACTGACCTCGCGCACCGCGGTGTGCCTGGACAACGCTCGCCGCTACATCCGCGAGCACACCACGGCGCTGAAACTACAGCGTGACCTCCTCCCGCGAGCGCTACCCCAGTCGAGCGGAATCGAGGTCGCGGACCGCTACATCCCCGCCGCCGGTCCTCTCGGAGTCGGGGGCGACTGGTACGACGTGATTCCGCTGTCGGGCGCCCGGGTCGGACTGGTGGTCGGCGACGTGGTGGGGCACGGAGTGGACGCCGCAGCCACCATGGGCCGGTTGCGCACCAGCGTGCGCGCACTGGCCGCCCTGGACCTTCCACCGGACGAACTCCTCGCCCGACTCGACGACTTGGTGGGTCAGACACGAGTCGGCGTACACCGCACACCGGGCGACGAGGGGACCGACAGGGCGCTGGGAGCGACCTGCCTCTACGCCGTATACGACCCCACCTCCTGCACGTGCGCCATGGCCAGCGCGGGCCACCTCCCGCCGGTCGCTGCCGGCCGGGGGGCAGGGGCCCGACAGGCTGAAGTGCTCGACCTGCCGATAGGCCCCCCGCTGGGCATCGGTGGGCTGCCCTTCGAGAGCGTGGAGTTCGAGTTCGCTGAGGGTACTGTGCTCGCCCTGTTCACTGACGGAATCGTCAAGGCGCGCAGCCGGGACGTGGACGAGGGAGTGGCGGACTTGTGCGACGCACTGGACGCCTCGACCGCGTCGCTGCAGAAAGCGTGCGACGACGTCGCCTCGCTGTATGCCCAGGGATCCACCGAGGACGATGCCGCGCTGATGCTGGTGCGCGTCCACGCCTTCCCCGAGGACAGCATGGCAGTCTGGCATGTCGCCTCCGACCCGGCCGAAGTGGCCGGAGCCCGTACGCTCGTCCGAGGCAAGCTGGAGGAATGGGGACTGGACGACGCGGCGTTCGTCTCGGAACTGGCCGTGAGCGAACTCGTCACCAACGCGATCCGATACGGCCGCCCCCCGGTCACCCTGCGCCTGCTTCGGGACGTCGATCGCACGCTGATCTGCGAGGTTTCGGACGGGGGTCACACGTCTCCACATCTCCGCCACGCCGGCAGCGAGGACGAAGGAGGACGGGGCCTGTTCCTGGTGGCACAGCTCACGACCATGTGGGGCACTCGTTACGGCCGCCGAGGCAAGACGATCTGGGCCGAGATCGGGCTGGAGCAGGAAGTGCCACTGGAGCTGTTTCTGGAGCCGTGACCTCGATCCCCCGGCTTTTGCAGGAGTGCCCAGGAGGGGGGCCGAAGTCAGCGGAAAAGCCGTTGCACGGGGCAGCCGACGGGCTTGGCAGGTAGCGAAGACACTGTGGGTCTTGCCGCGGGCACGCGTGAACATGCGCGCATCTTCCCTGCAGAGATCAAGGAGACGTGGGCGCTGGCGCCCCTCTGACGGGGGCCACGCCCTCGAGTTGGCCGCGTACCTGCGCGTCCTGGTCAGACGGACTCGGAGCTTTGCCCCCGACAGACCGAGTGACCGCGCAGGGGGACGACTGGCGCGCCATCAGAAAAGTCAGCAAAGGGTGAGTGTGAGTCCTCGAACACCCGGAGGACACTGAGCGAACTCGGGGTGCGCGAACCCGTACTTCACCAAGGGCACCGACCTATCCCGCCACACACGCGAGGACCTGGACGCCAGCCACCGAACTCAACAGCCGCCCATGCAGAACGCTCGACTGGGAGACCATCGACGCGGACACCGGCGCCCTCGCCGAGGCCCCCGACTGCCTGGCCCGCGGCTTCGTCCACGACGACGCCACCTTCGAGCCGGTCATCCCCGTCATCGAGAAGACCCTGGCCACCGCGGCCGAGGAAGGCGTCGGGGACGCGCGCCAACTCGAACAACTCCTCGCCCGCGCCGTGGCGAACTGGGTGTTCCGCACCTATTGCCGCAACCCCCTCATCATCCCCGTCATCATCGATGCCTGAGCCACACCCGGGCAGGCGTCCGGGGGCGGACGCCGATGTGCACGAGGTGAAACCCGGCGACGAGTCGGTCCTGATGTCCAGCCTCATCACCGGCCCACCGGGTCGGCCCGGGCGGCCCGGTGGCGAGCGCTGCGCCGGGCATCCCGCAGCACCTCCAGCAGCTGACCTGCCGCCCGAGCAGCAACATGACGGCCACGGGCATCAGAAACGCGGACAGCCCGGTGTACCGGCCAAAGGAGGAGAGAAAGTCCGTCCCACATGACGCTCATTTGACGCTCCGGCCGCCTCACAGCCCGCGCCCAAGGCAGGAAACCCCATGTGAACTGCAGATTCTCCTCCCGTCCACACACCTTGTGACGTGTTTCCGATGACGCATCACGTGGAGTGCGTGGCGATTCTGGAGCCTGCGGACAAGGGCGCCTGACCTCGGGTTCGTGAGCCAGGCGCTTGTAACAATCAGGCGGCGACGAGCTCCTGCTCCCGGTCCGGCGTCTTGACCTCGGGCTTCTTGTTCGGCAGCGAGAGCCGGAAGACCTTGCGCCACGCGGAGAACACCTGTTTGGGCAGCGGTCCGGTGACGTACTCCAGCTCGTACTTCTCGAACAGCGCGCGCACCTTCACCGCGACCTCGGCGTACCGGTTGCTCGGCAGGTCCGGGAACAGGTGGTGCTCGATCTGGTGCGACAGGTTGCCCGTCATGAAGTGCATGGCCCTGCTGCCGCTGATGTTCGCCGAGCCCATCATCTGGCGCAGGTACCACTGGCCGCGCGTCTCGCCGTTGATCGACCGGCGCTCGAAGACCTGCACGCCCTCGGGGAAGTGCCCGCACATGATCACGGAGTGGGACCAGATGTTGCGGACCAGGTTCGCGGTGAACGTGGCGGCGAGTGTGGGGAGGAACGACGGGCCCGACAGCAGCGGGTGGAGCAGGTAGTCCTTGAGCACCTGCTTGCGGATCTTGCGGCCCACGGCCTTGGCCCGCGCGCGGAACTCCGGGTTCTTGCGGCGGCGCTTGTTCAGGTTCTTGCCGAGCTCCAGGTCGTAAGCTGCGATGCCGTACTCGAAGAAGCAGGCGTTGATGAAGTTCCACAGCGGCTGGCCGAGGTGGAACGGGTGCCACTTCTGGTCCTCGTCGACGCGCATGATGCCGTAGCCGAGGTCGTTGTCCTTGCCGATCACGTTGGTGTACGTGTGGTGCAGCTCGTTGTGGGAGTGCTTCCACTGGTCGGCAGGCGAGACGTGATCCCATTCCCAGGTGGTGGAGTGGATCTTCGGGTCCCGCATCCAGTCCCACTGGCCGTGCAGGATGTTGTGGCCGATCTCCATGTTGTCCACGATCTTCGCCACGGACAGACCGGCGGTGCCGAGCAGCCACGCGGGCGGGAAGATCGAGAACAGCAGTACGCCCCTGCTGACCAGCTCGAGCTTGCGCTGCGCCGAGATGACCCTACGGATGTAGGCGGCGTCTTTCTCGCCGCGTCCGGCGATCACTTCGTCGCGGATCGCGTCCAGCTCGTGGCCGAGCTCCTCGATCTGCTCCGCCGTCAGATGGGCGGTGGGGTCGATGGCGGTCAAGGTGCTCCTACCGGTCGATGTCGCAAGGGCCCGCCGCGGCGGACACACAGGTCTGGATGAGGACGCCCGGCTCGGCCTCGGTGATCTCGCCGGTACGCAGGTCGCGGACGGCGCCCGCCTTGAGCGGCGTGACGCAGCCGAAGCAGATGCCCATGCGGCACCCGGACGGCATGAGCACGCCGGCCTCCTCGCCGACGTCCAGCAACGGCGTAGCGCCGTCCGCGTCGACGGTCTTGCCGGTGGCGCTGAACGTGACCTCGCCGCCGCCGCATCCGTCGCCGGCGACGACGATGCCGGGGCGGAAGCGTTCGGTGTGCAGGCGCTCTTGGACGCCGTGCCCGCTCCAGTGCTCTTCGGCGGCGTCGAGCAGGCCCGTGGGCCCGCAAGCCCAGGTCTCGCGCTCGGCCCAGTCGGGCACGAGTTCGTCGAGACGGGCGATGTCGAGCATGCCGTCTGTGGCGGTGTGCACCTCGATGAGCCGCAGCTTCTTGTCCGCGACCAGATCGTGCAGTTCGTTGCGGAAGATCACGTCCTGCGGCCGTGGCGCGCAGTGGACCATGACGACGTCGTCAAACTCGATGTCGCGCAGCATGCCCATCACGGGCGTGATGCCGCTGCCGGCCGTCAGGTAGAGCACCTTGGCGGGCTTGGCCTGCGGCAGCACGAAGTCACCGGTCGCCTGGTCGAGCTGGATCAACGTGCCCGATTTCGCCCTGCGGACCAGATGGTTACTGACCTTGCCGTCCGGGATCGCCTTCACGGTGATCGTGACGCGGCCGTCCTGGCGGTTCGTCGGCGAGGTGATGGAGTAGGCACGCCACAGGCGCACCCCGTCGACGTCGACCCCGATCCGCACGTACTGACCGGCTGTGTGGCCGCGCCAGCCCCGTCCCGGCCTGATCACGACAGTCGCGGCGTCATCCGTCTCGGGGTGCACGGCCTCGATGCGCCCACGCAGCTCAGCGCCCGCACGCAGTGGGCTGACCAGGTCGAGGTAGTCCGACGGCAGCAGCGGCGTCGTGACCATCTCCAGCAGTTTCCACGCCCTGCTGCGGAGGGTTGCACTCGTCATGACTCCAGCTTGCTGCGCCTCAGGGCGTAAAGTCCTGACCGCAGGACGTGAATCTGGTGGGTGGAATTGTTCGCAGGAAACAAAGACGTGAGCCATGCAATCCGGAGGGCCAGCGAACTGGCCCTGGACGAGACGACGGTCACCGCACTGAGGGCCGCGCTGAAGACCACCGCCGACGAGGTCGTCCAGGCGATCATCGACGAAGTCCCCTCCTACGCCAACGCCCTGTCGGGCCATATGGGCGCCACCATCCGCCGAGCCGTCCGCACCGCTCTGGGGCACTACCTGGACCTCGCGAGCGGGAACGCCACGGGCGGCGACGCCGGTGACGCGGCCTACGAGCTGGGCCGCGGCGAGGTGCGCGACGGCCGTTCGATGGACGCCCTGCTCAGCGCCTACCGCGTCGGCGCCCGCGTGGCCTGGCGATGCCTGGCAGCGGGCGCCGTGTCCGCAGGTCTGCCCGCCGCCGAGGTCGCCAAGTTCGCCGAGCTGACCTTCGCCTACATCGACGAGCTCTCCGCCGCGAGCGCCGCGGGCCACGCCGACGAACTGGCCGCCCGGGGCAGGGCCCACGAGCGCCACCTGGAACACCTCGCCCGCGACCTCCTCGCCGGCGCGAGCCCGGACGTGCTGCTGGCCTCTGCTCAACGGGCCGGATGGCAGCCTCCGGTTACGCTGACCGCGGTCCTGCTGCCCGCCGCCCAGGCCCGGCCTGCCTACCGCGCGCTCGACCCGAGCACCCTCGTCCTCGACGATCTGCCGGACGCCACCGGTGTGCTGCTCGTCCCCGATGCCGACCGATCACATCTCCTGCGGCAGCTGACCGACCGCACCGCCGTGGTCGGCCCGGCCCGGCCATGGACCCGTGCGTCCGCCTCGTACGCACGAGCCCTACGCGCGCGCTCCCTCTCCTCTGATATCCGCGACACCGAGGACCACCTGCCCGAGCTGGTGCTGAGCGCCGACGTGGACGCGTTCACAGACCTGCGTGCCCGAGCCCTCGCACCGTTGCGGACCTTGCCTGTCGCGACCGCACGGCGGCTGGAGGAGACGTTGCGGGCGTGGTTGCTGCACCAGGGCAGGCGGGACGAGGTGGCGGCGGCGTTGTTCGTCCATCCCCAGACCGTCCGGTACCGGATGTCGCAGCTGCGGGAGCTGTTTCCGGATCTCGCATCGCCACACCGGGTCCTTGAACTGACGCTGGCGGTCGGTCTTCGGGCCAGTTGACGCGTACTTCGACCGTCTACGAACTCCCGGCGGATCCCGGCATCGTGCTCGGTGTCCACCTGGACGTCCTTGCAGCCGGGAGGGCTTGGTCAGGCCGAGCGGCTGGCGTTCGTTCTGGATGGCTCGGACAACGGTGTGCGGCCGGGTGAGGCGCGAGGGCACGGGGACGGGGTCGGGGACGGCAAGGCGCCAGGCGGGGATGTCGACGAGCTTGATTTCATACCCGTCACGGCACCAGCTTCCGTAGAGCTCCTTCGTCTCCGGATCCTTCCGGATCTGCGTGCGGCGGCGATGCGGGATGGCCATTTCTCCAAGTCGGGACCGCTCCCGCTCTTGACGATCCTGCCGCCGGCCTCCGCGAGCTCCTGTAATAGCTGCTCCGTGAGCGTCACACGAGGCTGTGAGGGAGGGCGTGGCTTCCGCCCGGCGGCCGGAGTTGCCTGTGCTCGGGTGGACTGGGGTCGTGGAGCGGCGGCCTGGGTCTTCCGCGGGCGTGATCCGCGGGGAGGGTACGTGTCGTGTGCCAGGTAGTGCCGGCCGGCGCTTGTCAGGGCGACGCCCCACTGCCCGGCCTTCCGGGAGACCGTCACCAGGCCCCGGTTGTGGAGTGCCTGGCAGGTGATCTTGTAGGAGCTGGTGTTCCATACGCCTGCAGGGCACCCGGCTTCCACCCACTGCAACACCGACAGCTGACGCTCGTTGACCCGCTGTTCCAATGGTCCGCCTTCGACTCGAAGTGACGTACGACGGCGGCACGGTGTCAGTTCCGTTGGTAGGCGACCGGTGCTTCGACTCGATTCGTCCGAACGAGCTGACGTGGCTGCAAGCCGGATAGACGGAGAACGGTAGGTGGGTGCTGTCCTGCGGTGGGGTCTGACTCCTGAGATGCCTGACCAGAGTGTCCTGCTCACACTCTACGAGGGAGGAGCCGCAGCTGCCGCAGCCGGTGAGCACCACCTCCTTGCGTGACGTCTCCCTGTCAATGCCGGTCAGGGGTGAACGAGAGTCAACGCCTTGTCAGCCCGCTCAGTCAGGTTGAGCATCGGTTCGGCCGAAGTCATCCGGCAGTGATCGAGTCACGCGGCTGTACCGCGATCGATGGGACGGTTGTGCAGTGTCATCCCGGACGGGGTCTGACTCGTGAGATCTATGACCGAAGTGTCCAGTCACGGACCTGTCGACTGCCGTTGCGGGATGCTGCCTGCCACCGAGCCACAGGGCGTGTCCCTATAGGGGCCTTGCCGAGTTTCAGGCGCCATCACGGTTCAGACCGCCCCAAGCAGGCCGGTGCCATCGCCCAGTACGTCAGCATGTGGGAGGCACACCATCATGACAACCCGACAGCGCAGCACCTCATCCAGCGCGGATCCGCCCGTTCGGCGCGAGGTCGTCCTGGGCGTGGACACCCACGGCGAGGTGCATGTTGCCGCCGTGATCTCCCCGCTCGGGAAGATCCTGGGAACGGAGTCCTTTCCCGCGACGGCGGCCGGCTACCGACAGTTGCTCGTGTGGGCCCGCAAGCGAGGTACGGTGCGCCTGGCCGGGGTGGAGGGCACCGGCACCTACGGCGC